>JAIQFF010000036.1 GCA_020073395.1 Terriglobia bacterium | reverse complement strand
CGCCTGAAAGACTGGGGCATTTCGCGGCAGCGCTACTGGGGTACGCCCATTCCCATGCTGTACTGCGAAAAAGATGGCATCGTGGCCGTGCCGGAGAAAGACTTGCCCGTCATCCTGCCGGAAAATGTGGACATCACCTTGACCGGTGGCTCGCCCCTCGGTCGCGTCTCGGAGTTCGTCAATGCCACGTGTCCGAAATGTGGAGGCCCGGCCCGCCGCGAAACCGACACCATGGACACTTTCGTGGATTCGTCCTGGTATTTCTATCGCTACACCGACGCCCGCAACGATCACGCTCCGTTCGACAGTGAGAAAGCCAGCTACTGGTTTGGCGATCGCGGCATTGACCAGTACATCGGCGGCGTCGAGCATGCCATCCTGCACCTGATTTACTCGCGATTCTGGACCAAGTTCATGCGCGACATGGGATTGATCAAGAACGATGAACCCGCCGAGCGCCTCTTCACCCAGGGCATGATCATCAAGGGCGGAGCAAAAATGTCCAAAAGCCTGGGCAACGTGGTTTCGCCGGATGACATGGTCGAGCACTACGGCGCCGACAGCACGCGCATGTACACGCTGTTCGCGACGTCTCCCGATCGCGAGCTCGACTGGCAGGACGAAGGCGTGGAAGGCATTGAGCGCTTTTTGTCCCGGGTTTACCGCTTGGTATCAAAGCGTGCTGCATCACTAGCTATGCAAGGCACTTCTCGTGATGTGTGGGAGCCGAGGCTGATGATGGATGGTGCCGTTGGCATAGAAAGGGACTTGCAACGCAAGCTGTTCCAGACGGTCAAGCGAGTGACGGATGACTTCAAGGGTCGATGGCATTTTAACACCTCGATCTCCGCCATAATGGGGCTTGTCAATGACCTCTATCTGGCATTGGAGCAAGAAATCTACGAGAAGGATGTTAGGGGGGCGGACAAGTTAGCAGCGAAAATCACGCAGGAGAGCGGTCCGCCTCCTGCTCAAGTTGAAGCCGAGTTCCTTCGCGGACTCTTGGCCTACTTGGTCCTCCTGATGGCTCCCTTTGCCCCATATCTCGCCCGCGAACTTTGGGAAATGTTGGGAGAGCAGGGAAGTCTGCTTCGAGCTCCGTGGCCGAAGTACGATCCCACGTTGGTGAAAGAAGAAGTAGTGCAACGTCCGGTTCAGGTGAATGGCAGGCTCCGTAGTGTGATTACGGTTCCTGCGGATGCACCTGAGGAATTTCTCACAAAGGCCGCTCTGGATGACGTCAAGGTCAAGGCGACTATCGCCCACATGGAGGCATCGATCGCTGGCAAAGCGACAGTAAAAGCGGTCATTAACGCGAAAAATCTCACGAATGTTGTGGTTCAGATAGTGTCGACCGGCTCCGATGCCAAAAAGGGTTCGTGATTTTCAAGAAAGTGATCGTAGTTCCGGGCAAGCTGGTAAATATCGTCGTGCTTTGATGAATTTTGTTTGTCCCAGCTACGCCCTGGCGGCGGCTTTCAGTGTGCCGGTCTTGGCCCCTGCCTTGCCGGGACTCTTCGCGCCCGCGACCAGACCTTCGATCAGCTGGAACAGTTCCTGTTCCGCTTCTGGATGATCTGCCAATCGCGACTTCGCAAAATAGCCGGCAGCGCCTTCTTCGGTCAGCTTGGCCTCATTTGCCTGCGACAGGCCGCTAAAGACGAGCACCGGGATCCGAGCCGTAGAGGCATCAGCCCGTAGCGCTTGAATCACTTCGCGTCCGCCTAACTTCGGCAGCATCATGTCCAGCAGGATGATGTCGGGAATGGCTTTGCGCGCCAGGCGCACAGCCTCCTGTCCATCCGCCGCGTTCAGCACGGTGTATCCCGCCTTGTGCAGTATTCTTTCGTTCACCAGCTTTTGAAGCTTGCTGTCTTCCACCAAAAGCACGGTTATTTTCACGAATATCCCCCGAGCGACTCGCGTCTACTCGACTCTATCGGCTGAAGGGTCATTTCTCTTGAGCTTCGGAAGTGAAGGCGGTTACGAAAGTATGGATCGCTGCCTGCGCTGAGTTATCCTGAGAGGGATGAAGCCGCCGTCACCTACGCTGGAAGGATTTCAAATCATGTTTCGGCTGCCCTTGCTCGGGCTGGCTGAAATTGCCTGGCGATGGAGTTTCGGCCTCGCGACGGCCGCAGGGCTCCTGTTCTCAATCCGCGAATACCTGGCATCCCTGCCGGTCACAGCGGGAGAGATGCTGCTATTGCGCACGCGGCAGCCCGTCTTGATTTTGCAGGCGCTGGCGCGCATCTTCCAGGGCAGTGCGCCGCGCGCTACGACTGCTTTGGTTGTGCTTATGCTGGCGCTGAGTCTGGCGTGGATCGTACTCGCCTCCCTCGGCCGCACAGCCACCCTCAAAACCCTGGTTGAACACTTTCACGGTTCTCGTGGCCGCGTACCACTGACCTCGCTACTCGCCCTGAACTCCCTGCGTGCAGCCACATTTCTGGCTGCAATTGTGGGCGTTGTGGGTGCCATCTTGGCGGCCCGGGCTGCATCTCCGCCTGACGATCCTTCCCCTGGAAGTGTGCTGTTAATTTTCTGGATGTTAACCATGCTGGTCGGCCTGGCATGCTTGCTCTTGAATTGGTATCTTTCCCTGGCCGCGATTTTCGTGGTCAATGATGGAGCGTCCACATTCGAGGCTCTGGCCGCTGCCACGGATCTCTGCCGCTCTCGACCGGGTTCCCTGGTCGCCGCTGTCATCTGGTTCGGTGTGGCCCACACCGGCATGTTCGTCGTTGCCAGTTCCACAGCCGCACTCCCCCTGGGTTTTGCAGCGGTGCTTCCCGGGAGCATGGTATTCGGCGGCCTGCTGCTGGTCACCATGCTCTATTTAGCTGCGGTAGATTTCCTCTATGTCGGCCGTCTGGCCGCATATGTGTTCATGATCAAACCACCATCCGTTATTCCTAGCGACATCCAGACACTGAGAACCGAGAACTAGAAACCATAAACTGATGTTCCCACCACGGGTACTGGCGTGATCTGAGCAAATTCAGCCACTACCCCACCACGTTGCCTCTTTACACGCCCCCCGCAATCTGAGAAACTCGTCCGTGGAAACCCAATCCATCGTCGTCCTCGATTTCGGGGCGCAGTACTCGCAACTCATCGCGCGCCGCATCCGTGAACAGAATGTTTTTTCAGTAGTGCTGCCCTGCACCGCCACGCTGGAAGAAATTCGCAGCTATTCGCCGGTAGGCATCATTCTGTCCGGCGGTCCTTCGTCGGTATATGACCCCGACGCTCCCCCCGCCGATCCGCGGGTGCTGCAGTTGGGCTTGCCCGTGCTTGGCATCTGCTACGGACTCCAGTTCATGGTGCACACCCTCGGCGGCAAGGTGCGGGCCGCCGACAAACGCGAGTACGGTCATGCCGACGTTCAAATCCAGAACGGTTCCCGTCTCTTCGAGGGTCTCCCCGCAAGACTTTCGGTCTGGATGTCGCACGGCGACGAAGCGGTAGAACTGCCCGCCGGCTTTCACCTGGTGGCCAGTTCTCCCAGTGCAGTGGCCGCCATCGAGGCTCCGGAGAGAAAAATGTGGGCGGTGCAGTTCCATCCCGAGGTGCGCCACACTCAGTCGGGTACCGACATTTTGCGCAACTTCGCTCTTGGAATTTGCGGCGCCCAACCTACCTGGACTGCGCAGCACTTTATTGATGCCACCATAGCCAGCGTGCGGCAGACAGTGGGCGAGGGACGAGCCATCTGCGCCCTCTCCGGCGGCGTCGATTCTGCCGTGGCCGCTACCCTGGTGGACCGGGCCATGCGCGACGGCACGGGTTCCTCGCGCCTCACTTGCGTATTCGTCAACAACGGCGTCCTGCGCAAGAACGAGTTCGAAAAAGTGCAGCACGGCCTGCGCGACAAGCTGGGCCTGCACCTGGTCGCGGTCGATGCCACCGATCGTTTCCTGGACAAGCTCGCTGGTGTCACCGATCCGGAGACCAAGCGCAAGATCATCGGCAACGAATTTATCGCAGTCTTTGACGCCGAGGCCCAGCGCATCGAACAGACGGAAGGCGAGGTGGAGTGGCTGGTGCAGGGCACGCTCTATCCCGATGTGATCGAGTCACGCTCGGTGCGCGGGCCATCGCAGACCATCAAGACCCACCACAACGTGGGCGGCCTGCCCGACAAAATGACGCTCAAGCTGATCGAGCCGCTGAAAGATTTATTTAAGGATGAAGTCCGAAAGATCGGCCGCGACCTGGGCGTGCCGGAAGAAGTACTCCAACGCCAGCCTTTCCCGGGACCCGGCCTGGCGGTCCGAATCCTCGGCGAAGTCACCCCCGAACGCCTGAAAATCTTGCGCGAGTGCGATGACATCGTGGTAACAGAAATCAAGAAAGCCGGCCTCTACACCAAAATCTGGCAAAGCTTCGCGGTCCTGCTGCCAGTGATGTCAGTCGGCGTGATGGGCGACCAGCGTACCTACGCCTACACCTGCGCCGTGCGTGCGGTTCACTCCGAAGATGGCATGACCGCCGACTGGGTGCCCCTGCCACATGAAGTGCTGAAAACGATTTCCAGCCGGATCGTAAATGAGGTGAAGGGTGTGAACCGCGTGGTGTACGACGTCACGTCGAAGCCGCCGGGTACGATCGAGTGGGAATGAGAACAGCGAAGCGTGACACTCCGTTCAGGATGACAAACCTGGGTGGGCGTTATTGGAGTGGCAGTTCTGCGGTTTCGGAGGTTTGCGGAATCGGCTGCTCGCCGGCCAGCATCATGGACTCTCGCCAGTCGGTATAGCGGCCGGAGACCATCACGTGGAACACCCACTGACGGCGTTCTTCTTCCGGTTCGATCAGGCCTTGCTCTTTTAGCGGTCGCATGTAGTCCTGGACCCACTTGATCTGTTCGCGGCTCAGACCGCGGCGCTGAATATCAACCGTGACGCCGGCCAGGTGCGAAGAAGCGATCTCGCCTTCGGCGGGCGCGGCATTGCGATTATGGCGGCGAAGTTTCTTCTGCACCTTCACCGTACGGACCGCCGAGTTCACCTGAATGGAGGTATGAAAACGCTTGTAATAAGCCGCGCCCAGATCATCGAGAAACTCACGCGTCCAGGGACGGCAGTAGCGCCGATCGGGATCGAGGCGCGGATCGAAGCGAAGTGTGGGGCCGGCAACGATCGGAACCAGATCTTCGCTGGCTTTCAGTTGTTCAAGCTCGGCGTCGTCCTGAATGCGGGGCAAATCCATCCGGTCGATCTCTTGATTCTGCAGCAGCAGAGATTCGCGAGAAGGACGAAACACGGGATTCCAGCGAAGGCGACGAAGGTGAGCGCGACGGACCCGATGAGTGCGACGTGGCGCAACGTAGCTGTGCAGAGCAAAAGCGGGCGCACAGAGGGTGGCCAGCAAAAAAAGAAGTGTCGCGCTTTGAATCTTATGTTTCACGAAGTGGCCTTGAACTTTTTGTTGCGTTTGTCTTGTTGCGTTTGTCCCAGGGCGCTTGAGACAGGCGCGTATTCTAAACCGCGGCTGCACAAAAACAAGGGCTTTTTTTGTGCCCGGGGTGGCTCTGGAAGAGCCCCCCGGCGTTACCCTTGGTTACTTAACTCGCGCTAACGGCGCGCCCGTGGCAACCGTTATATGTAGGAGCAACCGGGATGCCAATCAGGGGGTAAGTAATTTACAAGAGCTTACGGGCCCAAAGGCCCTATGCGCACGGCTTTTGGCGCTTCTGAATGACACTCTGCGGTCGGGCGATGACAATTCCCGGCATGCCACTTTAGTGGTGTTACGGATGAGCGTCACTTCCTGAACAAATCACCAATCGCCTGCTTCATGACATCGCCGCCTACCTCAGCAATGGAGCGGGTGAGAGGAATGTCTTTGGGACAGACCTCAACGCAGTTCTGGGCATAGCCGCACTCCTGAATGCCGCCGTCCCCCATTAGGGCCGCAAGACGTTCGCGCTTCAACGCCGCACCTGTGGGATGAGTATTGAAGAGGCGGACTTGGGAAATCGTGGCCGCGCCAACGAATCCGGTGTCCTCATTGAATTGGGGACAGGCTTCCATGCAGCAGCAGCAAGAAATGCAGCGGGAGAGCGGGTAGGCCGCTTCTTGCTCCTCCATGGTCATGCGGGGGCCCGAGCCAAGGTCGTAGCTGCCATCAATCGGGACCCAGGCCTTTACCGCTTTGAGATTCTCGAACAGAACACTGCGATCGACCGCCAGGTCGCGGACCACAGGAAATTTTGAAAAAGGCTCGAGCCGGATGGGCTGTTCGAGCTTGTCCACAAGAGCGGAGCAGGCCATGCGGGCGCGTCCGTTGATCAGCATGGCGCAGGAGCCGCAGACCTCCTCGAGGCAGTTCGAGTCGTAGGTGATGGGCGTGGTGGTTTTGCCCTCGCGGGTGACTGGGTTGGCCGCGATCTCCATGAGCGAGGAGATCACGTTCATACCCGGGTGCCAGGGGAGTTCGAATTCTTCCCAGTAGGGCCGGACGTTGGGGTTCGGCTGGCGCTTGATCTTTAAGAGTACGGATTTTTTTTCGGCCATGTTTAGCTTTTAGCTCTTAGTTCTAAACCCTCGGCCGAGCTTCGCTCGGCCGGGCGGGTGCGGGCACCCGCCCCTACGTGAACGTGAATTATTTCACTGCGTCGTATCTCCTTGGGCGCGGTGGAATTAGCGAAACGTCCACTGGCTCGAATTCGAATTTCGGTTCGTCGGCATCCGGGGCGAAGGTTGCTTTTGTCGTCTTCAGCCAGTTTTTGTCGTCGCGCTCGGGGAAATCCGGTTTGTAGTGTGCGCCGCGCGACTCGTCGCGCATGGCGGCGCCCTGGGCGATCACCCGTCCCAGTTGCAGCATGTTGTAGAGCTGCCGTGCGAAGACCACCGAGGTGTTGGCCCACAGCGTGCGGTCGCTCAGGTTGATGTGGCGGAAGCGCTCCAGCAGTTTGCACAATTCGGCGTCGGTTTCCTGCAGGTTCTTGTTGTAACGGATGACGGTGCAGTTCTTCGTCATCAGGTCGCCCAACTCGCGCCATAGCTTGAACGGATTTTCGGTGCCATCCGATTTCATCAGGGTGGCGTTGTTTTCTTCCTGACGCTTGCGCTCGATATCGAAGTAGCCATTGCCCGGCGCGGCCTTGAGATTGCAGGCGTAGTTAAGCGCGGTCGGCCCGGCAACGAATCCGCCATAGATGCAGGAGACCAGGGAATTGGCTCCCAGCCGGTTGGCGCCGTGGTACTGATATTCGCACTCGCCCGCGGCGTAAATGCCGGGGACGTTCGTGGCCTGCGTGAAGTCCACCCACAGGCCGCCCATGGTGTAATGCATACCGGGAAAAATCTTCATGGGAGTGTCGCGGGGATCGTCGCCCACGAACTTCTCGTAGATCTCCAGGATGCCTTCGAGCTTGCGGTCGAGAATCTTGCGGTCAATGTGCGTGAGATCGAGATAGACCATCGGCTTGCCGTCAATGCCGAGGTTGTGCTCGTATACCACTTTGTGGATGGCGCGGGTGGCGATGTCGCGGGGCACCAGGTTGCCGTATTTCGGATACCACTCTTCCAGGAAGTACCAGCGTTCATCTGGCGGAATCGAAAGCGGGTCGCGTTTGTCGCCGGGAATTTTCGGCACCCAGACGCGTCCGCCCTCTCCGCGCGCCGACTCGGACATCAGGCGCAGCTTGTCTTCGCCGGGAATGCATGTGGGATGCACCTGAATGAACTCGCCGTTGGCGTAGTAGCATCCCTGCTGGTAGAGCGCCGACTGTGCCGAACCGGTACACACGACCGAATTGGTCGACCTGCCAAAGATGGCTCCATTGCCTCCGGTGGCGATGATGATGGCTTCGGCGGGGAACGTGCGAACTTCCATGGAGCGCAAATCCATGGCGCAAATGCCGCGGCAGACGCGGTTGGAGTCGAGCACAGCGGAGAGAAACTCCCAGTGTTCGAATTTGCGGACCTTGCCTTCGGATTCATAGCGTCGCACCTGTTCGTCGAGTGCGTAGAGCAGTTGTTGGCCGGTGGTGGCGCCCGCGAAAGCAGTGCGATTGAAAAGCGTGCCACCGAAGCGGCGGAAGTCGAGCAATCCCTCAGGCGTGCGGTTGAAAGGCACGCCCATACGATCCAGGAGATCGATGATGCCCGGGGCGGCGTCGCACATGGCCTTGACCGGAGGCTGGTTGGCGAGGAAGTCGCCGCCATACACCGTGTCGTCAAAATGCTGCCAGGTGGAATCGCCTTCGCCCTTAAGGTTTTTAGCGGCATTAATGCCGCCCTGGGCGCAGACTGAGTGCGACCGCTTCACCGGCACGATGGAGAACAGGTCTACGTGCCCTCCCATCTCGGCAATCTTGATGACGGCGGAAAGCCCGGCCAGCCCGCCGCCGATCACTATGATTTTCGGGTTTGATGCCATCTAGTTTGGATTTCCTGTCTACCGCAGTCTATTTCCGGGCGCTACCGCGCCGGCAAAGGAATCATGCACGCCGCTCTGCGGGCCTATGGGTTGCAACGGCGTGTTTAAGAACGAGCGCATGGTAAGCGCTCCCACCGTTATGAACAGCAATCCGATAGCGAAGCAGACGTAGCCGAATCTGCGCCGGGCCGCGTCGCCGGTCGTGATGCCCCACTTGGCGGCGAACAGCCACAATCCATAAGCAAAGTGCCAGGAGGCGCAGAAAATTCCCAGCGCATAAAACGCGAGGGCCCAGGTGTGCTGAAATTCCAGTTGCACCTTGCCGAATGCGGCGTCGGGGTGAGTCAGGATGTGCACGCCGCTGAAGCGCAAATGCCAGGTGTGCCACACGATGTAGCAGAAGGCGATGGCGCCGGTCCAGCGCTGCAAGGTGAACATCCAATTGCCGGCCCAGGGATAGTCGGTGACGTTGCTCTCGCCCCGGAACCAGATGTAGAAGCCGTAGAGGGCGTGGTAGAGAATCGGCAGCCAGATCCCGAACAGCTCGAGGTAGAAGACAAACGGAAAGCTCGAAAGCAATTCGACTTGCTTGGCGTATGCTCCGGGGCCGCGGGTGGCGAAGGCGTTGGAGACGAAATGCTCAACCAGGAATGCGCCCACCGGAATGATGCCGCTCAGGGAGTGAAGCTTGCGGAGCAGGAACGAATGGCCCTGGCCGGCACGCAGAGGCGGAACGCCTTCGTGGGTGCTCACCGGAGCTGTCGGACTGGCGGTTGTCGCCACTGGACCCCTTGTGATGTCAGAGATGACTGGAGAACCGTTTATTATCTCGGTGACGCAGAAGGGAAGTCAAGGAAACCAGTTCTCTCTCCCCGGTTTTTAGTTCTTAGTGAGGTACCAGTCGAGGAACTGGCGGAAGGCTGCGCCGCGGTGGCTGTACTGTGCTTTTTCTTCCGGCGTCAGTTCCGCGAAGGTCTTTTGAATGGACGGAAAATAGAACAGCGGGTCGTATCCGAATCCGCCCGAGCCTCGGGGAGAATCGAGAAGCAAGCCTTCCGCCTGGCCGCGAAATGCGTTCAGGGTTTTTCCGTCGCGGGCGACGGCGATCACGCAGACGAAGCGGCCGGTACGTTCTTTCGCGGGATTTTTTTTGAGCTCGCGGATCAGGCGCGCGTTGTTGGCCTGGTCATCACTGTTGTTTCCTACCAAGTGAGGCTGGCCAGCAGCGTAGCGTGCGGAGTGAACTCCGGGAGCGCCGCCAAGGCAATCGACTTCAAGGCCGGAGTCGTCGGCCAGAACGATTTCTCCTGGGACAAACGTGCTGTAGTATTCGGCCTTTTTGCGGGCGTTGGCCTCGAAGGTGAGATCGTCCTCGACTGCGGTGGGAATGGAGTCGAAATTCGGCAGAGGCGCAACCTCGATTCCCAGCGGAGCCGCGGCCCCGGCGAAGTCACGGAGCTTGCCCGGGTTCGAGGTGGCGATGAGGACGCGGATCATGGCGTTGAAACGAGGGCGCGGCGCCGGTTGAAAAACATCATGCCGAGTATCAGGATACCTGACCCGAAAGAAATCAATCCGCCGATTTCCCGGTCGCGGGTTCGCGCAAAGACAATGCGCACCTGATTTTCCCCGGCCGCGACGGGAATGACCATCTGACCGGTGATCGCGTGTGTCCCAGTTGTGACTGAACGATTATTCACCGCAACCTTCCAGGCCGGGTAGTTAAACAGCCTCAACACCAGCGTGCCCGGTTGGCTCACGTTCGCGCTGAACGACTTGGACTCGGGTTCCCACTGGGTTATGCGGAAGCGTGCGCTGCCATCGCCCTCGAAGGTCACCCGGCGCGCGTCATGCTTGATCTCATAGACGTCGGCACCGTTGGGGACGTACTCGTCGATGCCTTCATAGCCGGCGCCGTCCTGTTGATTGTCCAGCATCTCAGCCACGTCGCCGGCGTCATCCCACCATGGGGGCTGGACGCGATGCCAGACGAACGCCAGAACCGCAAGCATGACAAGACAAGCCAGAGGACGAGCCAGCCAGCGCCGAGACGCCATCGTGACGAACAAGGCGAAACCGACATTCAGGCAGAGCAGCCAGCGCAGCGGCAGTTGGACGTAACGTAACTCGGGGAGAAAGCGATAGAGCAGAAAGCTGAAGGAAGACAGGAGAAAGGCGGAGGCGGCTGACCAGGCCGAAAGCATCCACCACAACTGCGGGGCGCGGGTACGCCAGGAGCGCGACAGAAAGCAGAAAATACCAAGCAGGATGATCTCGGCGGTTGAGAGCAGCGAGATCAACAGATTGAAGCGGTCATGATCAGGGTAGTCGAGAGATGTGAACAGGAAATTGTCCTGCGGTCGGACCCCTGGTGACAACACTTGCGCGATCTCCACCCACTTCTGCTCGTATAAGACGGGCACAACGTAAAACCCGGCCAGCGCCAAGCCGAGGAGAAGAGCGGCGGCGCCGATCGCGAGGGGCTGGGGTGAACGGCGCATGACAGCGACGACCGTCAGCAACAACGCCAGCGAGTAAGTCAACATCACGGCAGCCGGGATGTTAGTCAACAACGCGGCGGCTACGATCAGCCCTAGAGGGAGGATCGATTTTTTTTCGATTTTCTCTGCGCGCAGGATGGCGAGGAGGAGCAGGGGCAGAAGCGCGCCGGCGAGTAGCTCGGCACAGGCGCTGCGCCAGTACACGATGACGATGTGGTAGGGGTTGGCGGCGTATAAGGCGGCGGCGAAGATGGCGTCACGGCGGGGCAGATAGCGGCGCGCCAGCAGGAACATCGAGCACCCGCAGAGCGTAAGCGCGATCCACTCATAAACGCCCGGCACGATCCTCCACGGCAGGAACGACCCCAACGCCGCTCCGAGCATCCACGATGCCGGGGGGTAGAAAATAAAACGTGCCTCCCCGTATCCAAAGTGAGCCAGGGCCGCCCATCGCGGGTAGAGGATGCCAAGTTTCCACTGGCTGAGCACTTCCATCCACGAGTTCACGTGAAATTCGAAGTCGTGGCCGGACGGGATTCCGAGAAAGAATGTGGGCAGGAGCACGGCGAAGGCAGCAACCATGATGATCAGGATGGGCGTACCGGGAAGAGGGCTGCCCATGGCGGGTTCAGGTGACGCTGTTGCGGAGACAGGTTCAGGCGGACCCTTCGTCGGCACGGAACAGATTGTTGCTTAAATAGAAGGAAATGGGCAAATTCAATTTGACGAACTCGATCAGGATCCACGGTGGAGCGTGAGGATGTCGCAGGATTTTGACGACAAATTAATCTGGCTGAAATATTTTTTTGGGCCACTCACGATAAGTTTGAAGGCACAGGGTGGAGCAAGCCCGAGAGGGCACGGGGTCTGCATGCCAGCCGCATTGCAGGCCCTTTTTGCTGTCTGGATATTTTCCGCGAGCAGAGAAAAAGCAGGTCCCCGCTCGACTCCCTCTCGCTTGCGCTCGAAGTTCACTCAGCGCAGGCTCGCGACTTGCCCCTGGCCGCGCAAACGCGGCTTGGAGTGGCGCTCGGGATGACAGTTCACGGCGTGGATGGTTAAAAAACCGGAAAGTGGTTCGTGCAGGCTACGAGGAAGCCACTTCTTCGGAGCTGCGTTGCTGGCGGAGTTCCTGGAGGAAGTCTTCCTGGGTGAGAGAATCGGCGCGGTTCAGCAGACCGAGCAACAGATCTTCAGGTTCGTCGGAGGCCTTGCTGCGACGGTAGTCCTGATCATTGACGGCGGCCAGGGCACGGGGCGTGATGAGCAACTGCGGAAGCGTACCCGGGCGGCTGGTGAGGAAGTTGATGAATGAACCCACGTGTTCGCGCTGTTCCGCGGTGCCCGAGGCAAACTGGATACCCATGCCGAATTCCGGATGCATGACCCGAACCATGCCCTCGGCCTGGACCTCCATGTCTTCGACCCTCAGGCAGAGGACAATGCCGGAACGTTCCGGAAAGGGCGACTCTGTTTCGACGTAGCAGCCACCCAGGCTGAGATCGGTGAGCTTGCACTCTGAAACGGGCTCGGGATCTTCCGGAAGAAATTCCGCGGCGTTGGTGACCACCCAGGCTTTGAGAGTCTGACGAAGATTGTCCGGGAGATCGATGTAACGCACGCCCGATTCGCCGTTAGGGTTGGCCCAGGCGACTTCTCCGCGAATATCCATCTCGGTACCCTGATCAGGCAGCGCGAAATGAGCACTGATGATGGCGGCCGGACACAGCGGCTGCGCGGCCAGAACATCCAGTCCATCTTCACTCAGGTCGAGCAGGATTCCTTCCATCTCGGCGCCGTTTTCAACCCGTAATCTCACGGGAAGCTGAACTGGAACCCGGAAAGAGCGCCGGCGTTCACGCTTCATCAGGGCCATGGCAGCGCGCAGACTGGCCTCGGCCTGCGGTTGTGAGATGGGTTTGTAGAGAACGAAATTTGCGCCCGCGCCGAACACATGACGCACCTTGGCCCGATCGCCAAGCAGCGCTACAGTGACGGTTTTGTGCGGTGCCGAAGACTGGTAGGCATTTTGCAGGACCAGGGCCGCACTGTGTGGATCATCGTAATCAACGATCACAGCGTCGAATTTCTGCTCCGTCAGGCGGCAGAGAGCGTCGGGATAGCCGCAGCACTGCACGCCCAGGCCGAAACCGGCCAGGACGGGCGTGAGTACGGCCGTCGCCTGCTCGTCTTTGCAAACCAGAAGAGACTGAAATGTCATATGCGGGCCTTGTGCCCCAACTCAACTCTTGCCGGATTAAGGCCAGCGTGGAGCGCGTGGGGCCGGCTTGGGAGCAGCGGCTGCGCCGCCCGCAGGCGATGACCCCGCCCGGGCTGCCATGCTGTTGCCCGACTCCTCCACCTCAGCCAAAACTGCGCTTTCCTCTTCGTCACTTTCGGCGAGCAGAGGGGCGACTTCGCGCAGTTTTTCGGCCGCCTGCTGCAACGCCTCGATCTGCTTGGTGAGCTGGGCGTACTTGGCCTGCTTACGGCGTAAAACCTCGTGAATATCCTTCATTACGACCCCCTGTGGCGAATGTAAGTACTGCGGCTGCTACGGTCAACGCCAATCCCCCTGCCGAAGATTACGGGAGTAACCCGGGCAACGCTTACTGGGACAGGTTTATGGCTGCGAACTCCTGGCTCCTGGCTTCTAGCTGGACTCGCCCCCGGCGCCGGAATTGAGCACCCGCAGGCTGTGAAGCAGAAAAATGAGAGACCAGACCCTGGAAGCCAGGAGCTAGAGGCCGCCAGCGGCATGGCCTGTTCGTGCCACAAGATTGGCACGAAGGGGGGATTTACACTTTTACGGGAGAGACGTACCTTCTTCCGTGAGCAGACCTGGGGGAGGGCTGTTCGGGCGTCCTATGACTCGCGAGAGTCAGGGACGCTTCTTATTTTTGGGGGCTTTTTTCCGTAGGGTCAATGCGTTCTGGCCGCGCCAGCACTCTCACCTCTGAGCGAGCAGCGTCATCCTCGGATCAAACCTTGCACTTTACATTTTGAGCGACTGGGTTATGATGAGCGGCCACGACGGCCCACAGAGCCTGGACTGTTTTCCATGACCAGGAGATGGCGCCGAGTGGCTGCGCGGTTGATGGGAGTTGTTGACTAGGGGGTCTCGTCTTCTGCTTGCCTGCGGGCCTGGCCGGTGCTCTACCCGGGTGACCGGAAGTCTGCTCAGGAGAAGCATGCGAACTGACCCCTTTCGTCTGCGATTTGCGATCCTTGTGGTTGTTTTACTCGGCCTGTCCACGCTGGCCGCAGCCCAACAAAGATACATACGCCCGCTGGTCCACGAGCCGGTGGATGACCGTCACCGGGTCGTGCTCAAAGGCAACGTCCATTCCCTGGCGCGTCCCCAGTTCGAGGTGGCTGGGGCGCCGCCGGACTTGCGGATGGACCGTATGCTCTTGGTCCTTAAACGCAGCCCTGAGCAGCAAACCGCGCTTTCGAAGCTGCTCGATGATCAGCAGGACAAGTCCTCGCCCCAATTTCACAAATGGGTGACGCCGGAACAGTTCGGACAACAATTCGGCCCCGCGGACTCGGACATCCAAGCGGTCACCTCCTGGCTACAGGAGCACGGCTTCGAAATCGCGCAGGTCAGCAAGGGCCGCACCCTGATTGAGTTCTCGGGCACCGCCGCCCAGGTGCAAGAAGCCTTCCACACCCCCATCCAAAAATATATGGTGCAGGGCAAAGCCCACTGGGCGAATTCCAGCAATCCCGAAATACCGGATGCGTTGGCGCCGGTCGTGGCCGGTGTGAATTCGCTGCACAACTTCTACAAGCAGACTCAACTTAGCCTCTCCCCGGAAAGAGGGCGCATCACCGCCAGCGCCGGAGGGCAGCCGCAGGTCACATTTTCAGACGGCACGCACGCTCTGGGGCCGGCGGACTATCGAGTGATTTACAACGCCACACTCACCCTATCAAACGGAATCAATGGGCAAGGACAGGCCATCGCCGTGGTTGCGCGCAGCAACCTGTTTGGCGGGGGTCAGGATGTGTTCCAGTTCCAAAACCTTTTCGGGACCTCGAGTGGGGGCCTCAACATCATCCTCAACGGACCTGACCCGGGCGACCTGGGCGGAGGTGAAGAAGCCGAGGCCACTTTGGATGCCACTTGGTCCTCGGTTATGGCGCCCAATGCGCAGGTGGATTTTGTCGTCTCCGCTGGAACCAACGCCACCGATGGCATCTTCCTATCGGAAAGCTACATCATTGACAACAATCTGGCCCCGGTGATGACTGAGAGCTCCGGGGGTTGCGAGTTCGGTGTCCCGAACGCTGAGGCGCAGGCTATTTCTGCTATGGCGGAGCAGGCGGCCGCCCAGGGTATCACCTACCTCGTCTCGAGTGGCGATACCGGTGCGGAAGGTTGCGACAACCAGAGTGAGAGCGTCGCGATCGCGCCGATCTCCGTTAACGTACTTGCTTCCACTCCCTACACTGTGGCAGTGGGTGGCACCCAGTTCAACGAGAACGGACACGGCAGCACCTACTGGAAAGCGGTCAACGACTCCAACGGCCTGACGGCGAAATCGTATATTCCGGAAAATGTCTGGAACCAGAGCTGCACCTCGGCCCAGTGCAATGCCAACGCGAATATTCTCGCCGGTGGCGGTGGAGCCAGCACAATTTTCAGCAAACCATCATGGCAGTCGGGTGTGACCGGGATCCCCAGTGATGGAGCTCGCGATCTGCCCGATGTCTCGCTTTCGGCCGCCGGTCACGATCCGTATCTTTTGTGCTATGAGGGTTCCTGCCAGTCCGGTTTCGTGTTCACGGTTTTTGGGACCTCAGCCTCCGCTCCTTCGTTTGCCGGCATCATGGCGCTGGTCAACCAGAAGACGGGCTCGCGCCAGGGCCAGGCCAACTACGTCCTCTATCGCCTGGCTGCGGGAGAGAATCTCTCGCAATGCAACGGATCGAAGACCACAGCCCTTCCTGCCTTTACTTGCATCTTCAACGACGTTACCGTGGGCAACAACGCGGTTCCCGGCGAAACTGGGTACGGAACCAATACTGCGAAATATAAGAGTACGGTCGGTTATGACCTGGCCACGGGGCTGGGATCGGTCAACGTGCAGAACCTGGTGAACCAGTGGAGCTCCATCGCGTTTACTGCGACCACCACGACCCTGTCCCTGAGCCCGACCACCTTTACCCACGGCGCCGATGTGAATGTAAGCATCGGCGTGGCGCCCGCCAGTGGCGCCGGAGTGCCAACGGGCGATGTCTCACTGGTGACCAACCTGACTACTCCGCTGCTGGGTGCGACCGCATTCACGCTTAATGCCGGCGCCGTCTCCAGCACGTGGAACGGTTTGCCCGGCGGCACTTACGACGTTCATGCGCACTACGCCGGCGACGGGACCTTCGCCGCCAGCGACTCCGCTCCGGTTACCATTACGGTTTCGCCGGAAGGAAGCACGACCGCGCTTTCGGTGTTTGCTGTTAATGATGGCCATGCTGTACCTGTTAACAGCGCAAGCTATGGCTTTCCACTGTATTTGCGAGCCGACGTTTCGGGCCTCTCGGGCCACGGCGTGGCGACGGGCAACGTCGTCTTTACCTATGATGGCACCAGCATCTCCAGCACCGGCTTCAGTCTGAGCAGCGCAGGCACCGCGGCCACGGCACAGGGGGTGTTTACCATCCCCGTGGGTCAGCACGCCATAGTGGCAAGCTACGACGGGGAGGGAGGCTTGAATGCCAGTAGTTCGGCGCCGGTTTCCCTTACAGTCACCAAGGCCGAGACGACCATGACTCTCATACCGAGCGCCACCAGAGTGGTGCAGGGTGAGCCCGTGACCTTGACGGCTACACTGAGCACGCACAGCGGGGGCCTCGCGCCCACCGGTCTGGTGACCCTCCTGTCGGGAAGCTCACCTATCATTCCGGGCAGCCCGGTTCCCCTGGGGGGGCGCAACGGTTTCGGAAACATTCAGTCGGGTTCACTGGTGACGGCGCAAGGCACGGCAACTTCCACAGTCATCCTGCCGGTCGGCCAAAATATCATCACAGCCCAATACCCCGGCGATGCCAACTATACCGGGTCATCTTCCGCTACGACGATTGTGAATGTGGAGGCCGATTTTGCCGTTGCCGCTGATGCGCCGTCGATCACCATTGCCAGTCCGGGCGGCAGCGGGACTCTCACGCTCACGGTCACCGGCCAGCCGGGCTACAACAGCACCATCAATTTCCCGGCGACGTCGTGCTCCGGCTTGCCGCGCGAGAGCACATGCAGTTTTAGTCCGGCCTCGGTCACCGGCAGCGGTTCAACTACGCTCACCATTTCTACGAAAGCGGCCCACAGCGCGAGGCTCGAGGGTCCGGGCTGGTGGATCTCAAGCTTCGGAGCTACGCTGGCCGGAGTCTTGCTGCTGGGCGGCGCGTCGCGACGACGGAGGGGAGACGGGCGTCCCGCCCGTCAGATGCTCGCGCTGATGGCCTTCGCGCTCCTCATCACGGTTGCGGGTTGTGGCGGCGGCAGCGGCGCGGGTGGTGGCCACAGCCAGGACCCGGGCACGCCTGCGGGCTCTTCGACGGTGACTGTGATCTCGACCACCGGAACCATCACGCATTCCGCAACCTTCGCGCTCACCGTCCAATAGAGCACGACTGAATGCGGTCGGAGTGCCGCAGCTTCTCCAGTTTCTTCAGCAGACTCGACCGGCACAGAACCAAGCCTCGGCTCAAAATACGCCGTGTGCAACGCCTGCTACTTGACCGATGAGAGATGGTTATTTCTGATGGCAGGATGGTTTACGGTCAAAGCTCGTCCACGGATGACTGCCTTTGGTGAAAATCGGGGGATATATGACGAAGAAAGGTTTCATATTCGTGGTTCTACTGTTGAGCGGTCTGCTGGTGGCGTGGGATCGGGCCAATGATGTCTCCGCCGAGGCCAGCAGGCTTATCGCGCTGGAGAATGCCTGGAACCAGGCGCAACTTCGCCATGACGCCAAGGCCGTGAGCGACCTGGTTTCCGACGGCTTCGTTTACACCGACTACGACGGCACGGTCATGAACAAAGCCGAGTTTCTGGCCGATCTGAAGGACCCGGACTATCGCGCCAGCCTGATTGCCAATGACCAAGCCCGAGTGATTTCCTATACCAATGCGGCCATCGTGGTCGGGACCTATCACTCCAAGGGAACTTACAAGCGGCAACCCTTCGATCACTACGGACGCTTTACCGATACCTGGCTGTACCAGAACAACAAGTGGCAGTGCGTAGCCAGCCACACCACGCTGATCAAGAAATGAGCCGGGTCAGGGGAGAGATCAGGGCGGAGCGGGGTTGCTTAGCGCACGGATTTTTTCCATCAGTCCGGATGCAGCCTGGCCGGCTTCCTGGGTGGAGAATTCCTCTCCCAGTTCCAGCAGCGGCGACGCGGCGCTCGCGCTCCGGAAGGCTTGCTCCGTCGCGGGCGATGCTGTCAAGTTGGGGCCCAGGATGGTCAGACCCGGCCGGGTCGCCCGCAATAAGATCAACGAGTCACGGAGATTGTTATTCGTAAGCACGTTGTAGCCGGCTCGGACCAGCAATTCGCGCAAGTAGGCCAGCACATCGGCGGATTGGTCTACGCACAATACGGTGAGGCCAGCTGGCGCAGTCCGCGCCGGCACTGCTTGTCGCCGGTAAAAGGAGAGGATGGCATCTTCCTCGGATTCATAGGTGTCAAACAATGTGATCAGGCTGGTCATCTTCAAGACTTTGTGAACGATCTCTGGGAGCTGGCACAATTTCAAATCGCCACCGGCGCGGCGCGTGCTGGTCAACAGCCGTACCAGCATTCCCAGTCCGCTGCTGTCGATGAAAGCTACTTCGCCCAGATGCAGCGCGATGTCGACACGATCACGCAGGAGTTCGTTGACATGCAGGTGCAATGCTTCGGTTTCACCGGCCGCGATGCGCCCGCTGCAACGGACGATGGTGACCTTCCCGACTCCGCGTGTGTTCAGTGAGAGCGGCACAGTGCTCCCTTGCAGGACCTGAGAGGCAGGTTCAAGAATCGCGCTATTATACCGAACTGCGGCACGGCCGGTTTTGAACACCACGGCCCCCCGGTCCCGGGATGAGCACGGCTTCCGTGACCCAGCCTTCATAATCAACCTTGTATGACTCAGGACCACGCACTCCGAACTGTCGCCGATGCTTTGCGAAGCCCGACTGTGGTGGAATTTGTGAGGGCCTCGGTCAAGACTGGATACCGCGAATTCTTCGGCACGTCGAGCGATGAAGTCTGTCGCATGGTGGACCAGGCCTTCAACCAGCTCTCGCGAAGCCAGCGGGACGGAGTTGATCCGAACCGATTGGTCGAAGTGACGACCGCGCTCCTGCGTGACACCTTCAGGAAATCCGATCCTTCGTTCTGGTTCAACCAGATCTATCACCAGTACAAAACGGAGGCCAAGCCGGAGGCCGATTTTCAGCGGCTGGGAACGTTGTTGCCGGGTAAAAGAGTGTTGGACTACGGTTGCGGCAGCGGCTATCTCGCCGCCCGGCTGGCCCGGGGCGGATACCAGGTCTTCACCACCGACGTGCTGGACTACCGCTACCAGGAGGCCCAGCATCTGCCGTTTGTCCAGATGGCTTCTGCGACTGACATTGCGTATCCAGATGACAGCGTGGACGTGGCGCTGGTCCTGGCCGTGCTGCACCACATCAATCGGGATGACTTGCCCGGTGTAATCCAGCGGCTGAGAAAGATCGCCAGGTACGCCCTGATCAAAGAGGACACGTATGGCTTGCCGGACCATGGCGAAGGCTTGGTGGAAAGTCTACGGACACAGCCATTGCTTAGAACGTTTGCCACGATGACGCTCGACACACAGCGCCAGGTGTTGGTCCTGATTGATTTTTTCGCGAACGCGATTGCCCAGGGAATTCCGGAAATGAATATGCCCTTCGAGTTCAAGACCGTGTCCGAGTGGGGACAGGTTCTGCTGCAAAACGGGTTCCAGGTGAAAAGGAGTCTGTTTGCCGGTTTCGAGCCCGGACTCATGCACAAGAGCTGCCACGTGTGGTTGGTATGTGAGCGGACGGGATAGGCGGATGACGAAGACGGCTAACGGGAAACCGATGCGGAGGTAGGGAAGCTCACGGCCACGACCTGGTTTGAAATGAAAGATACGGTGATATTGGTTTCTCGCTCCACGCCCTGGACAGCGCCGGAAAAAGGTTCGTAGCGCCACTGCCGCACCGCTTCGATTGCTGCTGCAGCCAGGACGCGGTCACCGGTCAGGACCCTGACCCGGTTTACCGCCCCATCGTTGCCCACTACAGCCTGCAGGGAAACCTTGCCACGGGCGTCGGTCCGAGGACAGACCGGATACACAAGTTTCCGCGGACGGCCCGAGATGCGCATCCGAGGCTGGTCGGCCACGGTTTCCTCCACACTGGATGGAACTGCGACTGTCTCATGCACCGCGGCCGCGCGGCTGTCCACTCCGCGTTTGCCGGGGACGCCGGGGCGGTCGGTCTTCGCGGTCATTTCCGTGATCGCAATCGCGCTGGCCGGCGGTGCGGTGGTCGGTTCCGTGCTGACGATTGAGTTAGGAGAGGGCAGTGCGACAACAGAGTTGGATTTCGCTTCGACGGTTGCCCGGCTGGGGCCACTGGCAATCGCGGTGGCATTGTCGCTCAGGCTTGCCGCCGCTGCCATTGGTCTCGAGCCTGAATCGGAGATGGGCTGGGCCCCCAATTCACGCCAGGCCAGTATGGCGATGATGGCCACCAACACTCCTGCACCGACTCTCAGAGTCATCCGATCAAGGGCGAATCGCGCATGGAAGGGTTGGCTTTGGTCGAGGGCAGGAACGTCTGCAGGTTCGCTTCCCGGACTGCCGGAATCCGACTTTCGCGCTTTAGTAGAAGTGGGGAGGGCTGAAAGTGACGACGGGTTGAAGTCTTCGACGGTCCCAATAACGGCCGCTTCGTACAATTCGTGCCCTGAATGATTGGCGGCTTCGCGATACAACGAGCCGATCAGTCGTTGCTGGCGCGAGTTCAGGACGGTTTGGGGAAGGCTGTCAAAGTTCCGGAACGTCCACATCAAGTAAACCCGGTCCCAACCCGAAGCGGGAGCGTAGATCACGCCGTGACCGGTATCGAGTGCGACCAGGACCCGCTCCGAGAACAAGGGAAACTCCAGATGAGATTTGTACGCCGGCTTTCCCAGAGGCAGTTTGATTGCCAGATCGCGGCGAGGTAACTAGTTACCACGAAAGATGTTGTGGGCGAGGGGGTTAGTCGGAATCTGCTGAGAGCGCAAAAGTTTTCACTCTTGGAACCGGCACCTCGGCATAGCGATTGCCGCCAACAGCCGGGCAACGCTTTATACGCCTTCCGGCATAGCCCGAAGCCCACTTATGGACGCGATGTCAATGCGAAAGAACACAAGCTCAATCGACAGATCGCTGGTCTGCTCGCGCCTTTCCGCCAAGGGGTTCTGCCAATAGCGAGAATGCTGTGCGAGCAGCTTCTGGGCATGTTCCCGCTCATCTGTGTATTGCGGTTCCCGCAGTTCCAGGTACGTTCCCGTCACGATTACGCTGGTCCAGTTCGACCGGTTTCCGATTTCGTCGGCTTGCAGGCAAACCTTGGGATTTTGCCGCATCCACTCAATCTTCTTGCCCAATGTGGAAAAAAAGTAGAGGCAATTCGGCTCATAGGAAAAGGCGACCGGTACGATATACGGTTGGTCGTTCAACGAACATGCCAGCCTTCCGATCGATACCCGTTGCAACATCTCAATGCATTCTTCCTGCGATATTGAAATGATTCGCATGACCGCTTCTCTCCTGGAACTGCCGCTGCCAGTCTAAACCAAGCGGCCCTTGTTGAACTCCCTGGTGTCGTTCCCGACCCCTTTGACATCGGATCGTGAGTGTAATCACCTGTGGGTGTTGAAAAAGTTCGTGATGGGAATGTCCATGTGGCCTCGATTGTCGGCTGCTGCGGAGTTTTTGCTTCTCACCAGGGCTACGTGGTAGCTTCCACTGTGGGAGTTGTCGGTTGGCTGAGGAACCGCACCAGTCGCTTGAGGTTCTGGGCCACGGCTGCTAGGAAGAACTGCTCCCGCACGAACTTCAGTCTGCGTAGGCGCAAGCGACGCAATCCAATCTGATTCTTGAGTTCCGCGAACAGGGCTTCCACCTTCTTTCTTTCTCGCTGTGCCTTCGCGAACTCTGGTGTGTGGACCAACCCGCGAGCGCGTTGCCGGGCCGTCTCGTCCATGTGAATGGCGAGATACTTATATCGCCCACTGGTGCATTGTGCTTTTAGCGAACAGGCCCCACAACGTTTGCCGCTGCCGATATAGGCATGAGCGCGATTGCGAACATTCAGGCCGACATAGTTGAGCTGTTCCCCCGCAGGACAGCGATAGCTATTGCTTTCGGGTTGATACGTGAAGCGCTCGGGACCGTAGAACGGGCTGTTCTTTCGGTGGATACTGTCGCGGGTTCGCATATAGGGCGTGATGCTCCGATCCGCCAACCATTGCAAGAACTCCCCGTTGCCGTACGTGGCATCAGCAACCACCGACTCGGGGTCGCGTCCTTGCCATTCGGCGAAACGAGCGATCATGTCTTGTGCAGCCACCGTCTCCTGACTCATCCGGGCTGCGGTGGCTTGCACTCCCACGATCACGCAACTGTGGTTGTCCACCAGATAGTTGTCGTAATACCCCAGCCGGGCCGGAGTTCCACCCTTGGTGGCATAGGTCGCATCGGGATCGGTTGTGGACACCAGTTTTTGCTCATGCACTGGCTCGTCGGTCGGGTTTTGCTGCTCTAATTCCACCAGATACTGGCGCACAGTTTGGTTCACCTGCGCCGCTTCCCCTAACTGCTCCCGTGGAATGCGGCTCTCCTTCGCCGCATTCGCCTCCACGAAGCTGCCATCGACCGACAAGTGCTTGCCCTGCACCAATCCCACTTCCACACACTGGAGCACGATCTGCTCAAACAGTTCCTCGAACAGCTTCGATTCCTGAAACCGTCCGTGCCGGTTTTTTGAGAACGTGGAGTGATGCGGAATCTCCTGATCGAAGCCCAGACCGGTGAACCAGCGCCACGCCAGGTGCATGCGCAGCTCCTCCACCAGCTTCCGCTCGCTGGTGATGCCGCACAAATAGCCGATCAACAGGATGCGCAGCAGAAGCTCGGGATCAATGGACGGCCGGCCGGTATCGCTGTAACTCGCTTTCAGCCTCTCCCGCACAAAGGCAAAGCTGATGTGCTTTTCGATCAGCCGCAGCAGATGAGTCTCAGGAACCTGATCTTCCAGGCGGAAGTAGTAGAACAGAGCTTCGGAGCGGTCGTGTTGCCCCATCATGATCAGCAGGCCTCCGACGATGAGAATCCAGAGCATGGGCAAGATCACTTTCTTCTAACATGCTTCTGCTGAATTCCACCTGCCAATCTCAGTGACTTTTTCAACACCCACAGGCGTTAGCACAAGCTTGGGCCGTTTGTTCGCCAAAAGCCAACGTTAATGAGTGAACTGGTGATGGTACGTCAACCTCGCGGACATTCGTGATGGAATCAGGGAGTCACTAGCCAATCATCTGATCACTCAACGTTCCCGATCACTGTCCGCGGCCGCATGCCCCAGGCCGTGGCCGGGAAGCCGTCGCGCCACCGCTATATAACACTTTCTTGTTGGAACCCGGCAAACCTGATGTATTCTTTCCCGCCATGAACTTCACCTTGCTGGACTGGTCGGCGATCGTTCTCTACCTCGGAATCACCCTGGTGCTGGGCCTTTATTTCCGTTCGCGCTCGGGCAAGAGTGTGGACGACTACTTTGTCTCCGGCCGCAACGTTTCCTGGTGGTTGGCAGGCACGTCGATGGTGGCGACCACGTTCGCCGCCGACACGCCGCTGGTGGTGACCGGACTGGTTTATTCCCAAGGCATAGCAGGGAACTGGTTGTGGTGGGCCTTCCTGCCTTCCGGCATGATGACGGTATTTCTGTTTGCCCGCCTGTGGCGTCGTTCCGGGCTTCTGACTGACGTACAGTTCGCCGAGATGCGCTATTCGGGCAAGCCGGCTGCGTTCCTGCGCGGCTTCCGCGCCATCTATCTCGGGCTGCTGATGAACTGTCTGATCCTGGGCTGGGTGACCAAGGCCATGACCAGCATCGTGGCGGTGACTCTCGGGACCAGCGACCGCAACGCGTTGGCCATCTGCGTTCTGTTTCTGATTCCATTCACCGGTCTTTACGTCGCACTGGGCGGGCTGTGGGGCGTACTGTGGACTGACCTGTTTCAGTTCGCACTCAAGATGGCCATCGTGATTGGAGTGGCATGGTACGCCGTGGCGGCCGCCGGCGGCATGAGCTCGCTGCTGGCCCGTCTGGCCGAGATGCGGATAGCCGCAGGCCCGGGTGCGGGAGACGCGACGGCTTTCTTTCCCGACTTGTCGCGTCCCCTGACGCAGGAAGCCATATGGGTGCTCCCGGTGTTGGCCTTCCTGGTAAACATTGGGGTGCAATGGTGGGCGTTCTGGTACCCGGGCGCGGAGCCGGGTGGTGGCGGCTACATCGCGCAGCGCATATTCAGCGCCAAGGACGAGCGCAACGGTTTGCTCTCGGTGCTCTGGTTCAACGTCGCACACTATGCCTTACGCCCCTGGCCCTGGATTTTGACTGCCCTGGCAGCGATCGTTCTATACCCTCACCTGGAGCATCCGGAAACGGGATACATGCTGGTGGTGAGCCAGCATGTGCCGCCGGCGCTGCGCGGCATCGTGATCGCCGGCTTCATGGCGGCATTCATGTCCACCATAGCGACCCAGCTGAACTGGGGCGCGTCCTACCTGGTGGCGGATTTCTACCGCCGCTTCATTAAGCGTCAGGCCAGCGAAAAGCATTATGTCGTGGCCTCCCGACTGGTTACGGTCCTGCTGGTGATTGCCTCGGCCCTGGTGGCCGCGCTGCTGCAGTCGGTGGGCGAAGGCTGGAAGATCGTGCTCGAAACCGGAGCGGGGACCGGGGCGGTCTACCTGCTGCGCTGGTACTGGTGGCGGATCAATGCCTGGAGCGAAATCTCCGCCATGACCGCGGCTCTAGTCATGAGTCTGGGACTGCGGTTCACCACTTTCCATCCCAGTGGCTCGGCCGTGGATACGGCGATGCGGGCCCTGGTCGTCACCGGGGTGACTACCGTGGTTTGGCTGATCGTCACATTTGCCACCAGGCCTGAGCCGCAGGAGATATTGCTCAAGTTTTACCGGAGTGTCCGCCCGCAAATTACTGGATGGGAGCCGATTGCTGCTATCGCCACCGAGGTACCTCAGACCCGGGACCTGGGGCGTAATCTGTTTTCGTGGATTCTCGGTTGCCTCATGGTTTATATGGCGTTGTTTGGGTTGGGGCATGTGCTGCTGGGGCCGTTCTGGGAGGGGATTGGGCTATTGACGGCGTCAGCGATCTGCGCCGGTGCGCTTTATTCGAACATCTTGCGGTCCAGTTGGAGTGATTGATGCGCTTGTGTGGGTCGGACACTCTTGTCCGACGCCTTTGAAGTTGGGTTTTGTTTTGGGTGCTGTTTTCCAATCACTTCACTGAGGACTTGCCACAAAAAAGTCCAAGTCAAAGGCGTCGGACAAGAGTGTCCGACCCACACAAAACATCACCTCCACGCCACCGTGGCTACTCGACGACTATGGTATAATTCAAGCCTTCCCAGCGCTGTTCCTGCGGCCAGTAAAAGGTGAAAACGATTTCGCGTCCCACCGCGAGTGTGTCAGTCGGCAGGTCAGCGACGAAAACTCCCAGCGGGTCTCGGGTGTTCGTGTCCTGCGCGGTCTGCCATCCATCGAAGCTCCAGTGCACCGTGGCCGGCGCCGGTAACAGCAGGCGCAGCTTCTTGCCTAGTGGAATGGTGCGGCATTTATTGTTGAATCGCCATTCGCAGTAAACGGATTTCTTCCGCTCCACCTGATAGCGCTGCACGGGCTGGGGCGGCTGATCAAATATTTTGCCGTCACGCAGCGATCTCCGCAGTTTGATGTATTCGGACTGCGCCCACACCAATGGGCAGGCCGAGCCCGAGGGCTTTCCGCGAAACAATTCGAGAGCGGGGATGTCGGCCGCATCCCAGACCTGCTCGGGGATCAGGCGGCCGCCTTCGGTCGAAAGTTCCATTACCTTGAGTAAGTCCTCGGCGGCCTGGGGACGCCCTGCCGCCAGTTCGTAGTGCGCCCGCTCGCCAGCCAGCAAAGGCCAGGGCCGCCCAATACCGGTCCCGTCGAAAGGTGAGCCGTCTTCGTGCTCGCCGTAGCCGTCGCCGTTGTAGCGGTACCAGGAGTGGCCCTGGGGGAGGTCCGCTTTGAGCAGGGCATCGATCACTCTTAATGTGTTCAGGATTCGCGGATCATCCGGCGCCCGCAAACCAAATCGCACCAGGGCCAGTGAGTCCGGGCTGATCAGGTGCACGGCACGCGCTGCGCTCTGCCCGGGTGGCCGGTTCTTGATGGGCACGAATCCCTCCAGTGGCGACGCCGCACAGTCCGAGTCCGGTGGTGCGATCCGCACATAGTAGCCTTCCACGCCGAGCTGCCGGGCAAGATCGCTATCCTGAGCGTAGGTCCAACGCTCTATGCTGTCGTTCCAGTAATCCGCCGTTTCGCGCAGATGCTTCGCGATGTCCGTTTCTCCTACCGCATCGGCCAGATCGGCGGCCGCCAGCAGCCCCGATATTTCCACTGCCAGGGTAAATGGCGAATAACCGGAGTCTTCCTCCCAGCGGTCCTGTTGGGTCACCGGACCGTTGCGAACGATGTATCCGGCGGCCCGACTGACCATCGCCCACCAGCGTTGCAGATCGCCCAGGACAAAGGGAGAGAGTCGCCGCAGAATGTCAACTAGCAGAATGGGGAATGCGGCCTCGTCCATTTGCATACCGTCCCAATAGGGACGCCCATCCAGCCACATGTTTTGCGCCCAATTTCCTTCCGCCTCCTGAGTGACCTCCAGATAGCGCAGGACGCGCAGCGCGTCGGGTTCGGCGCCCGCGGCCAGGAAACCAAACGCCGTTTCCACCAAATCGCGGGGCCAGACCAGGTGGTATCCACCCAGATCCTCATCGCCCTTGTTAAATCCCCAGGGAATGGACAGGCTGGCGATTACGCCTCCCAGAAAATCCTTGGACTCGTGCGACCGCAGCACCGCCACACTGGCGCGATACAGATCAACCTCGCGGCGGGGTTCGTCCAGTTTCAACAGGTTGTCCTGCCAATTTTTCCAGTGCCAGACGTAGTGTTCGCGCAGTTCGTTGTAGGGCTCAAGTAAAGTGGAGCGCGCCTCTTGTCCAGCCTCGGACCACATGCCGCCGAAACCCAGCGCCAGCGTGAACTCTCCGTTGCAGGCGGCCAGGTCGATCTCGCCGGTGAGTGCTACATTTCCGTTTTCCGCGCGAGTGTAGTTCCAGGTCAGTTGGTAGTGCTGCGCCAGGTCCTGCCATCCATCGGAGAATCCGGCGAAGCCCACTGCCATCTTCCGCCAGGAGACAGAACAAGCGAAAGCCAGGGCGACACCGTCGCGGTGTGCAAACAGGGTGGGCGTGCCCTTGTAGCTTCCGACCCAAGCGGTATTTTCCCGGCCGCAGTTTGCCAGATGGGGCGCCAGCAGCGCGTACAGACGATAATCGGCAAGCGTGCCCTGGAGTGGCACGAAGCGGATTCTCTGCAGCACGACATTGCGGTAGGGATCGGAAAAGACTTCTTTCTCGATCCGGTAGCGCCCGTGCAATTCTGTGTTCGTCAGCTCGTAAACGGGAACGCCCGGCTCAATGGAATGGTTTTCAAACTTGCAGTGGCGTTTTTCTTCGGAGAAGTAGCTGGAGCCGTCGGTGACAATCAATCCCTGGTCACGGGTGCAGGCCTGGTCCACGCGCGGAAAGTAAACTTCGTTCAGGATGCCGTGGCTGAGCGTGAACCATACCCGGCTGTGCAGGTTGAGCGCGGTGCCCACTCCGGTTTTGGCACTCGAAGTCCAGCGCGGCGAGATACCCGGCCAGCCCGGAGCATAGCGTTCGATTTCGTTCTCGCTCACCCAAAGTCCTCGTCACCGCATCTTAGTGGAAAGGATTTTACCAAGTCTCCGAGTGTAGGGCGGACACTCCTGTCCCGTCTTTGACCTTGATTTTGAAGTTGATCTTGGTTGGGGTGTCTTCCGTGACCAGAGGGGTCGAATGCGTTAGAAAAATCCAAGTCAAAAGCAGCGGACAAGAGTGTCCGCTCCACACAGACACATTACAAGGGGGGCAGATGACGACTCAAGCCAGGTTCGCGATGTGGGTTGTGACGGTGGCCTTGCCTGCCGCGCTATGGGCCGCCGATTCCGGCACGCCCAGGGACATGGATGTTCAGAAGTCGGTGATGACGGTTCGCGTATTCAAGGTGGGACTGTTCTCGGCCTTTGGCCACGAGCACGAAATCAGCGCCCCCATCCAGCGTGGAAGGTTCAGCGAAAGCGATCGCTCCGTCGATCTGACCGTCGATGCTCGCCAGATGCGGGTCATGGACAAGGACGTTTCGGAGAAGGATCGGGCTGAGATTCAGGAAACCATGCTCGGCCCAAAGGTGCTGGACAGCAGCCAGTTTCCCGAAATGCGCTTCCGTTCAACTACGGTCGAGCCCGCCGGCGAAGGCCGCTGGGTGGTGGCTGGCAACCTGACACTACACGGCCAAACCCGCCCGGTAAAGCTGGACGTCCAGGCGAAAAATGGCCACTATCAGGGCGCTGCGCAGTTGAAACAAAGGGACTTCGGAATCGAACCCATCAGCGTTGGAGGCGGGGCGGTGAAGGTGAAGAACGAACTACGCGTCGAATTTGATATCGTGGCGAAGCCCTGACCATCCTCTCCTGAAGGCCCAGCTCGGCGGAGTAGACGGGTTCAGAGCACGAACCGGCTGCAGCAATACCGGGGTCGGGTAACCCCGCTGCCGAATCCTGCGTCCAACTGTATAGATAGGTAAATCCTAGGAATCGGTGTCTCTGCCCGGGGGTATAATCCGAAAAGAGTTCTCCGCGGCGGGAACGGAATACAGGAGTCCATTATGAAGTTACGGCTCTTAGCACTGTCGGCTGTGTTGTTAACGCTGAGTTATGCGGCGCCACGAAGTTGGGCGCAGGACAGGGGTGGTGCCGCGACACCGGACCAGAGTACCCCCGACAGCGCGGCCAAGAGCACCGCGCCGGCAACAGTACAGCCTGCCGACCCGGATAAAGTCAAACATGACGGCGGCAAGGAAGACGTCGATGCTGTCGGCAACCGGAACGTAGGTTGCAAGACCGGGATGGGCAACTGGTATGGAGTGGAGAAACAGATTGCCATGGGCAAGCAATATGCCCAGCAGGTGGAATCGAGCGTCAAGCTGATCCAGGACCCAGTGGTTACAGAGTATGTGAACCGGGTGGGACAGAACCTGGTGCGCAACTCCGATGCCCAGGTCCCGTTTACGATCAAGGTGATTGACTCCGACGAGATCAATGCGTTCGCCCTACCCGGCGGTTTTTTCTACGTCAATTCGGGACTGATCCTGGCAGCGGATGAAGAAGCGGAATTGGCCGGAGTGATGGCGCACGAAATTGCGCACGTGGCGGCCTGCCATGCGGCGCGCGAAAATACCCGCGGCAATTTGATGCAAATGGCTTCGATCCCGCTGATTTTCGTGGGCGGAGCCATCGGCTATGCCGGCTACGAGGCCGCCGGTTTGGCGCTGCCCCTGACCTTCCTGCATTTCTCGCGCGGCTTTGAGGCCGAGGCCGACTACCTCGGACTGCAGTATATGTACAAGTCGGGATACGATCCCCAGGCCTTCATCAGCTTCTTCGAAAAGGTGCAGGCACAAGAAAAGAAGAAGCCAGGGAGTCTGGCCAAGGCATTCTCGACGCATCCCCAGACGCCGGACCGGATTGGGAAGTCGCAAGACGAGATTGCAACCATTCTGCCGGCGCGAGCGCAGTACACGGTTTCGACGTCAGAGTTTGACGACGTCAAAGCGCGGCTGGCGGCGATTGAAAACCGTCACAAGATCCTGGACAAGAAGGAAGACAAGAACCGGCCCAGCCTGCGGCGGACATCGACCCCCGACAAGAATGGCAGCGACGACAAGACCAACGATGATGATCGGCCAACGCTGAAGCGGCGGGATGACAGCAGCAGCAACTGATCCAGATTTTTGGATGCGCACCACATACCGGCGGCTTCGGCCGCCGGTTCCCTATTTCGCCGGAAATCTGGTCAGTCGTCGATCGTCAGCGAGAACCCAACTGTGAACTGGCAACTGAAAAACTGACGACTGATTTTCTCATTCCGCTGCTCTTTTCTTGCCGCTCAAGTAGAGTCCAGCAGTGTCCATCTGCATTCACTCCGACGATTGATTCTGGAGGCCTCGTGCGCGATGTGATTGTGGATGAATTCGATGGTCCCAGTTCGTGATCGACGATGCGACCTGCGATGGAGCGGGACGGGGCGGGGACGCCCGTCCTCCATCCATCAATTGTGACCTTACGCATTGAAGGGCCGCGATGAACTCGCGGCCACGGAGAACCAACGCCAGCGTTCAGGCAGCCGCCTTGTGAGTCAGCGAGGCCACATAACTGCGCTGCTGGGCCGGCGATTCGATGACCTTCATCTCCTGCCAGTCATAAGGAAATTCCTTGCCGCAATCCAGACATGCCACATAGGTGCCGGTCAGCTTGGCCGCTGCATTACGACGTGAAACAGGCCTGACCGAGATAGGAAAACTATAATGAGGATGTTTGCAGCCGAAGACAGCATCTATCAATTCCGCGATCATACTCCCTCCTCCCCAACCGCCCGCAACCGTCGGGCCGATCAACCGGTTAACAGTTGCTTAGATTCAATGTGATTCAAAAAGGTTTCGAGCGGGATACAACGCAGAGCAGCCAAGCCCATCGCAGAACCCGGAAGTACATGGCAGATGACGAGTTAGGGGTCGCCGGAGCTAGGGCGCCATTTCGGGAAAATTGGTCAGGCTTCTCGCGGGCCGGTCTTCTTGTGCGCCTCGCACTTGGCTACGATGGCGGAGCGAAGGCGGTTGCGCAAATCGTCGGGAAGTTCGTAGAGCTGGGAGTCGCGGTAAATTTCGATGGTCTTCTTGGTGGTATCGCAAACCACGTAGCAGTTGTGGCACCAGGCCAGATGGTCTTCCAGTTCAGCCTTGGTGCGGTCGTCGAGGACGCCGTCCAGGTAGTTTGTCAGTTCCTGCAGGAATTCAGCGCACTTCACTTTTTGCCATCTCCGCTCTCACGTTTCTGAAAGTAACGGCTGAGCCGTTCCCGCAACTGCAACCGGGCCCGCAGCAAGCGCGACTTCACCGCAGGAACGCTGAGCTCCAACGCTTCTGCTGTTTCTTCGGTCGAAAGCCCTTCCACGTCGCGTAGGACAAAAACCGTGCGGAAGCTGGGGGGAAGTCCCTGAATGGTCTTGCTCAGGATTTCCTTCAGCTCGGCCTGGTTGTACTGCTGTTCCGGATTCGGACTCCAATCCGCGACTTCGCGGGGGACTGAATCTTCCTCGGTCTTTACATCCTCGTCCAGAGAAACCGTGCGCTCGGGACGCCGGCGCCGCAACTTCATCAGCGCTTCGTTGACCGCTATGCGCACCAGCCAGGTATAAAACTTCGACTGGCCCTGGAACTGCTTCAGGTTGGTGTAAGCCTTGAGGAACGCATCCTGCACCACATCTTCCGCGTCTTCGCGGTTCTGTGTGATGTGTTGTGCGATGCGAAACACGTTCCGGTCGTAACGCCGGACCAGTTCCTCAAACGCGCCTACGTCTCCGCCCTTGGCGGCCTGAACCAGCGCCAGCTCATCGCTGACCGGCTCACTTACATTTTGTTGGATGGCTGTCATCTATCTTCCGATGCAACAATTTTGGCGCTCTGCGAGCGGCGACAGAAATGTTATTTTACTTGGTAACCCAGCTTTCGGCTTATTTGTTTTGACGTATCTATCTCGGTGCGGTTTGCGATAAATTCCAAGGAGCGGCCATTCCGCAGTAGAACACGTCCTTAGGTGACCGGAAAACACCGGGCAAGTGACCCTATAATCAAGGTTTAACCAGGATGAAGGGCAAAAAAGCCGGATCCAGCGGCCGAACAGCTGACCCGACCATGGCGGAGAGAACCGGAGTGGAACAGATCGTGGAGAAGGTGGTGGCCCAGGTGCTGGATAGCCACGTCCCCCAGCTGCGGGAGGAACTGGTACGCCGGGTCCTGGAGGAGTTGCCATATGCGACGGGCGCGGTGACCGCGGATGCATCCGAACAAGGTGGATCGGCCAATCTGCTGAAGGCGATTTCGGCCATCCAGTCAGGGACGACACAACGGGAGATTTTGCGCACGCTGCTGGACAATACGGTGCGTTACAGCGGGCGCGGGGCACTATTCGTAGTCAAAGCAGGCGCGGCCACAGGCTGGCAGGGACGCGGCTTCGACAAGGACGGCGACGACAGCATTAAGGATTTCGCGCTCAACGTGGCCACGGGAGTGCCGGAGCAAGCCTTGCGATCGCGCATGCCATTTAGCGGCGCGACCCGCGATATCGATCCGGAATTTGTTGCAAAATTCGGAGCGCCCGCCGATGACCATGTGCTGGTGCTGCCTTTGTTGTTGAAGGAAAAGGTGGCGGCCCTGGTCTATGCCGACGCCGGTGCTGGCGCGGGTGGAAGGTTGGACGCCAGCGCGGTTGAATTGCTGGTGCTGGCGACCAGTGCCTGGCTGGAGGTTGCGTCGCTGCGTAAACAGGCGCACAAGGAAGAATCCACCGAGGCCGCCAGCGAGAAGACTGAAAGCGCACCTCCGGTGCAAACCGCCTCCGCCCACTCGGACCCTTTTGCCGCGCATGCTCCAAAGCACCTTGTTCCCGATCCCGAGCCGGTACCGGCTTCACCTGCTGTAGTCGAGCAACCTGTCGCGGTAGCACAAGCCGAGCCGGTGGTCGCTGCCGCAGCGGCTGCTCCCGCCCCCGCAACCGATGCCTTTGCGAATCTTTCTCCCGAAGACGCTGACGTTCATCGCAAGGCACACCGCTTCGCCCGATTGCTGGTCGATGAGATCAAGCTGTACAACCAGGTGAAAGTTTCTGAAGGACGCAAGAACCGGGATTTATACGACCGGCTCAAGGAAGACATCGAGAAGAGCCGGATCACATATCAGAAACGATATGGCAATACGGCAGCTGGCGGAGCCGACTACTTCAGCCAGGAACTGGTTCGCAGTCTGGCCGAAGATGACACTTCCATCATGGGCGCCAATTTTCGGCGAAATTAATCAGAGTGGTCTTTCAGCGCTGGCAATCGATACTGATTAGAATTTATTTGATCGTGGCCCTAGTGTGCTTGGATCTGGCACCCTTCGCCGTGCCCACCGCCGCGCAATCTTCCACTAGAAAAATCGAGCCTTCCAGAAGCCAGCCTTCCACGAAGAAACGCGGCAAAATCGCAGCCAGGCGCCGCAGCCATCCCACGCCCCGGTCGCGGCGAATGCATGCTGCCTTCGTGGCTTCCACTAGTTTGAAGCCGATGGCGCGGCAACTCCTGCAGGACCGGACTCCCGCCGCCTACACAGGGGTGGAAGCCTACGCGCGGCACCACAACCAGGAAGACGCGGGCGCGCTCGCCTGGCTGGTGCTGGGATACGCGCACATCCTCGATAAGGATTACGCCAAAGCCGTGGACCCTCTCAGCCGGGCCAAGCCTCGGGCAGGGGATTTGCGGGACTACGTCGACTTTTACCTGGGCACCGCCTACTTTCAGAGCGCGAGAACGGCGGATACCGTCACCACTCTGAGTGGGTTCGAGAAGGAATACCCGGAGACGTTGCTGTTGCGTGACGCGCGCGTCTTGTATGCCAGCGCCCTGCTGGCGGAAAAGCAGTCGAAGGATGCGATCGCGGTTCTGGAAAAAGATCGCCAGCCGCCACGAGCCGACCTGGAATTAACGTTGGGAAGGGCCTATGCCGCGGCCGGGCAGCCGGCGAAGGCGGCAGAGATCCTGCGCAACGTGTACATCACCATGCCGCTCAGTGCGGAGGCCGGCCAGGCTGATGTCGAACTGAAGCAGTTGGCTTCGACGACCCAGTTGCCACCCCTGGGTTTAAACGGGCGCCGAACTCGCGCCGATCTGTTGGCCAGCGGCAAGCGATTCAGCGATGCCGCAGCCGAGTATCGCGACCTGGTCAGCGTGGCCAGTCCAAGCGATCGCCCTGAGATCCAAATGGCGCTGGCGGTGGCCTTGCGCCGCTCCGGCGACAACAAAGAAGCAAAGAAAGTCTTGGACGGTCTGGACACCCCGCCCGGGACGGAAATCAACACCCAACGCATTTTCAACCTGGGGGAGATAGCTCGCTCCGACGACGACGAGCCGGGCTTCCTGCAGTACCTGGCGCAGTTGCGTCAAGCCGCACCCACCAGTTTCTGGCTGCAGCAGGCCCTGCTTTCGGCGGGCAATTTCTATCTGCTCAAGCCCGACTACGACAAGGCCATTGACGCCTATCGGGAGTTGCAGCAGCGCTTTCCCAACGGCAGCCGGGCCTCCTACGCGCATTGGAAAGTGGCCTGGCTGAGCCTGCGCCAGGGCAGGACAGCCGAGGCCAAGACTGGATTCGAGCAGCAAATCGGCCTGTACCCAACTTCGGCGGAGGTCCCCGCGGCGCTGTACTGGCGGGGACGGCTGGCGGAAGAAGACAAAGATCCCGCCATGGCGCGCGCTTATTACCAGAAGATTTCGGAGCGCTTCCGCAATTTCTACTATGGCGAGCTGGCGCGTCGCCGCCTGCGAGAGATCAAGGCAGACGACAGTCCTCAGCAGTACGCGTTACTGGACCGGGTCCCCGCCATCAACGCCGGAACCAACATCACAACCAGCGAACCGCCGACTGACAACCTGCGTTATCAGAAGGCGCAATTGCTGGAGAACGGGGCCCTGGTGGACCTTGCGGTGCGCGAATTGCAAGCCGCCGGAACCGAAGACAAAGGGAACTGGGTGACAGCCGAGACCGCAAAACTCTACGAAGACGCGGGACGCTATGACGGGGCCATCCAGGTATTCAAACGCGCTGTGCCCAACTATTTCGCGGTGGATTTGCCCACCCTGCCGCGTCCTTATTGGGAGGCCCTGTTTCCCAAGCCGTACTGGCCCGACCTGAAGAAATTCTCGTCGCAGAACGCACTGGATCCCTATCTGGTGGCGTCCCTGATACGGCAGGAGTCGGAGTTCAATCCCGGCGCTGTGTCTCGGGCCAATGCGCTGGGACTGATGCAGCTCCTACCCAAGGTAGGCAGCTCGGTCGCGAGGCAGGAGAAGCTCCGGAATTTTTCCTCGTCGCAATTGTTCACTCCCGAAATAAATCTGCAGCTGGGCACGCGTTATTTCCGCGAGATGGTGGACAAGTTCGGCACTTTCGAATACGCTCTGGCCGCCTACAACGCGGGTTCGAACCGCGTGGATGACTGGCTGGGCCAGGGGAAATATCGCGACCCGGAGGAATTTGTCGAGTCCATCCCGTTTACCGAGACCCGGGAATATGTGCAGGCCATTCTGCGTAATGCCAACGTGTACCGGCAGCTATACGGGGCGCCTTAGGACCCCGGTTGCCGGGAATGAAGCGCCGCAAGGTTCAGACCGGGTAAGTTCTGAACCCCTTCTTCCGCCCCATCCAGAGTAAGCATTTCCTATGGCACCCACCGGCCCTGCCTTAGAAACGATAACGTAGGCGGATTGGGCTCGAAGTCCCGTGCTCCTGAATACAGTAAGAACTGTATTGCAGTGGAAAGGCATGCAGGTCTAAAGCGTATTTATTGGGCTTCAACCGGCGTGTTGATGTCTACGGTATTACCAACCCTCTAGTTTTGTGGTGCGAATGCAGAATATGCCATGGCCTCGACAGGCCTCATCGCTCCCAAACCAAAACCATTGAACCGATTCGGATTGGTGCAGTTCTGAACAAGGGCAATTGGATACCACATACCCGCCACGCTTTGAATGAAGAAGAGCAAAAGATCCTCAAGAATGAAGGAGACAATTATGAAAATCGTAGTGATCGGCGGTACTGGACTCAT
>JAIQFF010000220.1 GCA_020073395.1 Terriglobia bacterium | reverse complement strand
ACGCAGCCACCGTGCGCCATCGGTGGAGGTTACCGACGAGTCCGCGATCCCTTCGGAACACAAGGCGCTGACACTGAAGCGGCCGGCGGTGACACGAGAGCAGTTGCTGGATGGGCTGGACATCGAGCGGCGCACCGCGGTTCTCGGGCAGGTGAAGAGTCCTGAAGTCTCGGTGGACAAACGCTCGATAGACAGCGATAGATGGCATGCAGACGTCCCCGGGGCCGGCCTGGTGACCGGGCGGCACGCGTTGAGGAGGAGCTGATGGTGAAACCAGTTCGCAATCCCTTATACCTTCGGTGGATCCGGACCCTTCCCTGTTCCGTCTGCCGCACGACTCGTGCAGTCGAGGCTGGCCATACCGGGCCGCATGGGCTGAGCCGGTCTGCGTGGGTGTCCGCCATCGGTCGAGGTCATCGACGAGTCCGCCATCCCCTGCGGACTACAAGACGCTGACGCTGAAGCTGCCTGCGGTGACGTGGGAACAGTTGTTGGATGGGCTCGACATCGAGCAGCGCGCGAGAAATCATCGGACTGGTCCGCCATCCCCCTGTGCGCCAAGCATCACCGTACCGGGGACGATTCGTATCACAAGCTGGGGCCTCGGAAGTTCTCCGAGGTCCATCATCTGCATATCCCGGCGGTCGTCGCTCGCCTGCGCGCGAAACCATTCATCAGGGTCGAGTCAGGCGCCTTTGTCGGCCGGTTCGGAGATCAAGAGTACGCGCTTGGATCCACGGATGCCGGGCTGGTTCGGGCGATTCGCAGAATGAGCGAACTCCAGCGGGAGATCCAGGCGGAAGTGGCGTGAAGTTTGAGGCTCTCGGTGAGAGAAGAAGGCGGGCACGGTGTGGCTGGAGTTCCCCGGGCATCTCCAGTCACGCTCAACGCCACACCGACACGATCGCCCTTCGGATAATCCACAGCTTCCGCCGTCAGCGCTGAGAATCCTTCTGTCCGCGACGGGCGCCAGCGCCGGCCAATGTACTGCGGTGGTCCGGCTTCATTTCAATAGTCGTGCGCATGGACGACTGGATTCTAAGCATTTTAAGTGCATGTGCATGCATCATTTTCGAGACGGGCAGAGAGGATAACGATTCGGAGCCGCAAAACCGCCCGGACCGTGCCCTCAATCCCGGTAGCGTGGTTTGGCCTTCGAGTAGCAATGGAACAGGAAACCGTGTTAAGCCGCGCCGCCTTCGCCAGCCTCCTCGGCATCGGAAAGATCTCGCAGAGGCGGGAGTCCCCTTCGGTGTGGAAGCTGGTCACGGGCCTCCCAGGGCCAGGAGATCTCCAACGAGGTGATGGCTGCTCTCAGGTCCTTTTCAGACGTCGCACATCAACCGGTTCGGACATACCAACTCCATTCCAGCCGAACACCGCGACCGATGCCGTTTGTCCGCAACCCTCAGAAGGCCGAGACGGGCGCGGTGGTTCCTCCCGTCTGGCTGCTGGTGGCGGTTAACTCCTGCGAGGAGAGGGTGGCCATTCGACCACTGTAGAGCCACAGTTTCAGAGATTCAACAAGAAGTATCCAAATAGTTTCGGAATATTTCAGTTTTGGAGCAGTCAACACCGGGTTTCGGGAAGTTTCGGCATGTTTCAGAAAGTTTCAAACTGGAATGAAGCCACAGTGTGGGCAGAGGCAGCGAAGAGCTGGTAGTGGAACATAAAGGAGCGGGATGCACGCATCGTGTTTTTGGGTTGTTGGTGTTTTGGTTTGAGAGGTTTCGCGCGGGTTGCATTTTTCGGGTGCTGCATCCCACTTGAGATGCACCCCTTTGCCCAGCCGATCTTGCCACTGACGCGTCCCGAAGCGTCGTTGGGAAGCCCTTAGTAACCGACCTTCGAGTAGCAGGCTCCGTCGTCATGCATCCTTGGCAATGCGGACGGCGGCGGAAGCCGTTGCGGAGACGGCGGGGCGGCGAGGACTCGGTCCTTCGATGCAGGCCTGCAGGGTGTCATAGTCGTCGTCGATAGCTTTGGCTAATTGAACCAATTGCTGGAGCAGGTCGGCCATATCCCGGCAACGAATGACGACGGAGCCAGGTCCCAGCAGGACCGTCGATGGCAGGCTGGCCACCATGGGCACTGCGAGTTCTGCCTGGACCGCGACCAGCGAGGGGCGTTGACGTTTTGCCCGCAGCGCTTCGATCCGGCCGTGCACCGTTCCCCGGCGCTGAACCTCCCACCTCCAGTCCAGGTTTTCGTGAGCCTCCCGCAAGCGGGCCATCAGCAGGCCACGGCTGATTACCAGCGAGTGGCCGCACAGGTCCGCGCCCATGCGGCTGAGCAGCGCCTTGGGGGCAGTCGCGCGGAGATCGAACAAACGCTCGGCAACCCGGCGGTCGATGTGTTCGGTGTCGGCCATCGCCAGCACTTCGATCATTTCCGGAATGCGATGAATCCACGAAGGATAGGCGTTCACGGGGGAACCTCCAGCCTTCCACTATGCTACCGCCCGATCGGACGCAGTTGACCTAAGAGCGAATTATCGGAAGCAGCCGTTGACGGAAAAAGCTGGGCTTACGACTCCAGCCTCTCAAAGCACCCTACACGGATCCCAGACGGGCCGCACCGGGCCGAGAATAGTCGGCATGCCAGTCGATTTCTTAACCGAGGCCCAGCAACGAAACTACGGGCAATATCCCGGCGATCCATCCGCGGCGCAACTCAGCCGCTATTTCCATCTGGATGATTCCGACCGCTCGCTGATCGCTGTTCGGCGAGGGGATCAGAACCGCTTGGGGTTTGCCGTTCAGCTCTGCACGGTGCGGTTCCTGGGAACGTTCCTCCCCGATCTCCTGCAGGTACCCAGAGTGATCATCAATCTCCTGGCGTCGCAGTTGGGCAGCGTCAGCGCTGCTCTGATCGCCGAAGCGTGCAACATCGGGCCGGAACCGTTGGTCCGAAGGGACGTCCCGGCGTTGACCCAAGGTCGGCTCGCATGGGTGCGGCAGAACTATATTCGGGCTGAGACCCTGATCCGCGCCAACGCCCGCTTGGTGAACGAGCAGGCCCGCATTCCACTCGCACAGGCGTGGGGCGGTGGTGAAGTGGCCTCGGCTGACGGCTTGCGGTTCGTGACCCCCGTACGAGCACTAAATGCGGGGCCAAACCCGAAGTACTTTGGAGTTGGACGCGGCATCACGTATTACAACTTCACCAGCGATCAATTCACCGGCTTCCACGGAATCGTCATTCCTGGAACCCTGCGGGACTCGCTGTTCATCTTGGACGGATTGCTGGAGCAGCAGACCAGCCTCCAGCCGACTGAAATCATGTCCGACACGGCTGGCTACAGCGATGTGGTGTTTGGGCTGTTTTGGATGCTGGGTTATCAGTTCAGTCCGCGCCTGGCCGATATCGGGGAGGCCCGGTTCTGGCGCATCTCGAAAGCGGCCGACTTTGGCAAACTCAACGGTTTGGCATGCCATTACGTGAAGACGAGTCTCGTCCGTCAGAACTGGGATGACATGCTGAGAGTGGCTGGTTCCCTGAAGCTGGGGACCGTGAGCGCGTCCGAGTTGATGCGGACGCTGCAAAGCAGCGGACGACCATCGGCGCTTGCACAAGCGATTGCCGAGTTGGGCCGAATTGCAAAGACGATGTACTTGTTGGCGTACATTGATGATGAGAACTACCGCCGCCGTATTCTGGTGCAGCTAAACCGCGGTGAGGGCCGCCACAGCTTGGCCCGTGCCACTTTCCACGGTCAGCGGGGCGAAATCCGCCAGCATTACCGGGAAGGACAAGAAGATCAGTTGGGAGCTTTGGGGCTGGTCGTTAACGCCATCGTTCTCTGGAACACGCGCTACCTGGATGCTGCCCTAAGCCATCTGAAAGCAGGAGGCATGGACATCAGAACAGAGGATGTGGTCCGGCTGTCTCCGCTGGGTTACGGTCACATCAATTTGCTGGGCCGGTATTCGTTTCAGCTACCGGAATCCGTCGCCAATGGCCAACTCCGGCCCCCCTGCGAGATCTTTTCGATGCTGAGGAGGCCAGTGACGAAGGCGACGCGGCTTAACACGGTTTTCTGTTCCATTGCTACTCGAACCCCGGTTTAATCGGGATTTCCGCATGACTGTCGCCAATAGGCTACACTATCAATGATGGCTGATGGACCGAGAGAGTTGAGGATCTACTCAACGGCAGACGGCAAGAAGCCTTTCCAGGAATGGATCGAGTCCCTGACAGATGGTGAGGCGAAGGCCCGCATTCTAGTCCGGTTGGAACGGGTTCGGTTGGGCAATCTGGGCGATTGCAAATCGGTGGGTGAGGGCGTTTACGAACTTCGGATCAAGATAGGCCCAGGCTACCGAGTGTATTTTGGGCGAGATGGAAGGGTCTTCGTCATCCTTCTGTGTGGTGGGAGTAAAGCTACTCAGCGTAAAGACATAGCAAACGGGAAGGCGTATTGGCAGGATTACAGGAGCAGGAAAGATGCCAAGAAGCGTACCATATGATGACTATCTGATCGAATCGCTCAAAGACCGCCGCCGGGCGGAGGCTTATTTGAATGCCGCTCTTGAAGAAGATGATCCACGCGTCTTTCTGACTGCCCTGCGCAACGTTGCGCAGGCTCGCGGAATGAGCAAGGTTGCCGCTAAGAGCAAGTTGAATCGGGAAAGCCTCTATAAGATGCTATCCAAGCGTGGAAATCCGAGTCTGCAGAGTCTCGGCGCGCTATTGGACAGCCTGGGTTTCCGGCTGACGGTGGAGTCGAAGAACGCCGCCTAATGAGGGAAGGCTTAGCGCTTGCCAATAACTTTCACCGGTGCGCGAGGCACCACCGGACCGGGACGACTCGTATCACAAGCTGGGACCTCGGAAGTTCTCCGAGGTCCATCATCTGCATATCCCGGCGGTCGTCGCTCGCCTGAGCGCGAAACCATTCATCCGGGTGGAGTCAGGCGTCTTCGTCGGCCGGTTCGGAGATCAGGAGTATGAGCTTGGATCAACGGAGGGCGGGCTGGCTCGGGCGATTCGCAGGATGAGCGAACTCCAGCGGGAGACCCAGGCTGACGTGGAGGTGTTAAGCCTGTTGAACTAGCCGCACTTCCAACCGGTGGCCAATCGCACTAGCCTAGCTAGTGTAGTGTCCAATAAATAACTGGACGTTTCATTTCTTGGCTTTTGAGCTGGCCCCCCATTGGCGGGGACGCGGTATGCACTCTACACAAGATTCTAAATTCAGCTTGGCGCCACCGTGGTTCCGGCGCTACCATCGAGCTTGCGCCAACTGGTCGAGTTCTCGCGGACGGGCTTTCGGACGTGCGCGGTGTTCTTGATGCAGGACCGCGACACCCAGAGCGTTCATAGTCTGTACGGCTTCAACACAGCCCAGCTCATCCCGCCTGATCAGGCGCAGCGTGATGCGGGCAACGCCAGCAGTGCCGGTGAACTCCACCTGGTGATCGAGTTGGTCCGGCCGGACATCAAGCACCTTCGGGATTTCACTGTTCCTGCTCATGTTGACGGCGCAGGAGGGTCGGCTACAGATTGACACCGACGCTTCGCTGAACACGGGTGGGCAAGCTGCGCAACGGCCGCGGCGCCGTATTGGTGTGCCCCGGTGGCCGATTCCTGAGCATTCCGGAGCCACTGCCGGCGTCAAAACCGGCGGGATTGCTGCTGTTCTAAACCGGCGCTAACACCTTTACTTGCATTGGCGGTAAGGAATGGATCCATCGATTTGGGTGGCATCGGGAGGACGGTGGTAAGTGAGAGCAAGCCACGCCAAGCGGGAACCCGAGGGTACCGTGAAACGCCCCTCCGAGAGCGACGTCCGCGCCGGACTCTTTTTTCAGGTCGGTCATGCGGCCTCCTGAATTGCAATCGTGATCTGCTTCCCAACGCGGCAAAGGGCGGCTTCCAGTTGCTCGATCCCCGCGGGGCGCGACAGATCCAACTAACCTTTCAGCACTTGTGCCGCCGGGCTTTCGTCATCAGACCGCAGCGGTATCGCTCATCCTTACGCGGACGCCCTCCCTTGCGCTGTTCCGGGGTGCGACGGCGGGAGAGTTCCGCCATCACGGAAGGGCGTCAAACCTCCGGCCTTCAGCCAAGTCTTCGAAAGGCCTCGATCTCGAGCTTCAGCAGTTCGTTCACCAAGCGGTCCAGGGGAACACCCTTATTGGCCGCCTTCTCCATCAGGAAAGTCTGGACATCCTGCTCCAGGTATACGGGAATATGGAATACGGCATCGGCGCCGGCAAAGTGCTTCCCCCGTTCGGCACGGCTGAAGTCATATTCGGGTTTCGCGATCGGGGCTACGCTGAAAATTATGGCCGCGGTTGCGACAAGAACAATCGAGAGCACAAAAGCACGATTCCCAGCACACAGCATAATCCCTCTCAGAGGCCAGGACTG
>JAIQFF010000219.1 GCA_020073395.1 Terriglobia bacterium | reverse complement strand
ACTTCCCCCAAATAACCTCACGTATGATGACGCGAAAAGTCACTCAGCCCAAGATGACCTAAGTAACGGCGGGGGACGCGTAGGGGCGGGTGCCCCCACCCGCCAGCCGGGCAACGCCCGGCTACTTGGGTTCGGCAGAGGACCTAAGAATCTGCCTGAAGAGCTGTGTGGCGAGCTACGCTCGCCTTCCCGGACGAGGGCGTCCGGGCCTACGTGTGTTTGTTACACGCCCACCGGCTGCTTGCTGCCCACTCCCACCGGCGTCAGCCATTTGTGCTTGTCGGCCTTTTCTCCCTTGACGATGGCGTAGAACTCTTTCTGGATGGCTTTGGTGATGGGGCCGACCGCGCCCTTGCCCACGCTGATCTTGTCCACGGAGCGAATGGGTGTGACCTCGGCTGCGGTGCCGGTGAAAAAGACCTCGTCGGCGATGTAGAGCAGTTCGCGGGGAATGCCCTGCTCGGTGACCGGGATGCCCAGGTCGCGGGCAATCTGCAGGACCGACTCGCGGGTGATGCCGGGCAGGACGGAATTTCCCAGGGGGGCCGTATTGAGCATGCCGTTGCGTACCACGAAGACATTTTCCCCCGAACCTTCGCTCACGTAGCCGTTGGCGTCGAGCGCAATGCCCTCGAGGTAGCCGTTTACGATGGCTTCCATCTTGATAAGTTGCGAGTTCATGTAGTTGGCGGCTGACTTGGCCATCGCGGGCAGGGTGTTGGGCGCAATGCGAGTCCAGGAGGAGATGCAAACGTCCGCGCCTTCCCCGGACTCCGACGTCAGATACTTTCCCCACGGATAATTGCAGATATAAACCTCGGTGGGCGAGTGGAACGGGTTCACACCCGCCTCGCCGTAACCGCGCAGCACGATGGGACGGATGTAGCAGGGCCAGACGCCATTGTTCTTAACCACTTCGGCCATGCCTTCGACCAGCTCTTCCACGGTGAAGTCCACATCAATGCGATAAATCTTGGCCGAATCCAGCAGACGCTGCATGTGTTCTTTGGCACGAAAGATAGCTGGGCCGGTGGGCAGTACGTAACAGCGGACGCCCTCAAATACCGAGGAGCCGTAGTGAATCACGTGCGACATTACGTGGAGCGTAGCTTTGTCCCAGGGGATGAGTTTGCCGTTGTGCCAGATCTTGTCCGTCTTCTGAATCGCCATGAATACTCCTGAAGGTTGTAAGAATTATAACCGAGGCGCAGGCCTGATCGTGTCTGGCATCACCGGGCAGTACCTTACCCAAGTAATTCTCTGTCTGGGCGCACAGAGGTGGCGAGTTCCGCACTCTCAGCGAGTCTAGGGCCTGACCGGGGCCAGGGCCACGTCGGGAGCGGCGGTCGGCACCAGACTGGCACGCGTACCACTCGTCAACTCGTCTCCACGGAAATATTGCCCCTTGGCGGCAATCATCTCCGGCATCGCGGCATAGGGCTTGCTGTAGTCGTTGGCGGCGTTCCAGAACAAGAATCCGATCCCGCCCTTGTTCTTCGCGGTCAGCACCTGGACTTCGATGTATTTCGGTGAATAGGTCTTGGTTTTCCAGCGGAAGGCCTGTAGCCAGGGCCGGATGACCACGCCGCTGCCCTTGGTGATTTTTTCGAAGCGTTCCATGGAAACGCCGATGAAGTGCTCCGGCGCATCGCCGGGGCGGGCAATGCCGTCCATGCCGAAGAAGTGTGAAGGATAGATCATCGGCGAAAGCACGTCGCAATACTTGGCCATGCGCACGATGTCTTGCCCGGTGTGAGCCAGGTCCACCGAGCGTTGCCAGGCCATGATGCCGAATACGTCAAGCGATAACAGCGCGCCTGTGGGATGCAGTTCGGCGTAGGCATGTTTCAGGAAGTCGGCTATCACGTCGGAACGATGCCATTCGGGATGCTCGGCCTGGAAGTAGAAGGTGGCATCTTTCTGGTCGCCCTCCGCGGGGAAGCGCACATAATCGAACTGGATTTCGTCGGCGCCGGCCTCGGCCGCCTTCTTGGCCAGGGCGATGTCATACTCTTGCACCTTGGGCTGAGAAGGATCGGTCCATACCAGCTTGCCGTTTTCGCGCCACGCCTGGCCGGTCTTGTGGGATTTCACCGCCAGCTCGGGATGGGTCTCAACCAAACGCTGGTCGCGGAAGATGGCAATGCGGGCGATAGCGTGCATGTTCTGGGAATGAAGGAAGTGGACAAACTTCGGCAGATCATGGAATGCGCTGCGGTGAGCACCCAGCAGCGGATGATCGAAGGGGATGGTTACGCTTCCGTCGCTGTCCTTGATATCGAACACCACGGCGTTGCCGCCCACTTCGCGCCAGCGGCGGATGATGCGTATGCCGCGGTCGCTGGCGGCCATGATTCCGGTCAGGTACACGGCGCGAACTTCAAAGTCACGCTGCACTGGAACCGACTTTTCTACGATCGGCATGGGCAGGAGTCCGGGAATGATCACCGGCTGGCCGGCCTTCAGGAAGGTCCCTTTGAAATCGGCGTTGGCGCTCCGAATGGCCTCGCTCAGTTCGCCGGACGTCAGATAGGACGTCTGCGAAAGATAGTGTCGGGCCACCAGCGGGATGCTGTCGCCCCGCTTGGCCACATATAGTGCACTGCCCGGCGGCGCTACCGTGGTCAGGGCCGGTTCGGGGGCCTTGGGGACCAGTGGAGTCGAAGGCCGCGAGGTCCGCAACAACTTGGGATGCGTGGACTGCGCGAAAGCCGGCGAAACCACCGCCAGGAAGGCCAAATTTAAGGAAAGAAACAGGATGGCGGCAAGTGATGCGGGGCCCGATGGACGCAAAGTGATCTCCGTGAAAAGCGGTGGTTTTCACGGATGCTAGCGTCGGTCAGTCCAGGTCACCAGATAACGTCGGGTCAGTGCTGGCCAAGTCCAGACACCAGCCGCGCCAAGGAACTTCCAGGTAAGTGGCAAACTATTTCCCTTTACCCTACTGCCGGTGCGGAGTAACTTCGTGCCCTTTGGCCTGCTTACAGCATCTAAATCATACAGACAATTGAGAATGAGTGGTTCGCTCGGGATGGAGAGTCGTTTGCAGTAATCGTATTGCCGAAGGTGGAGAGTGACAGAATTTGTCGCTCTCATTACGAGACGGCGGACCCGCTCTTTCAGGACGTACCAAGGGCCCACGAAAGGAAAAGCAGGGCCAGACCCTATATGAAAACCGTCGTCAACACCACGCTAGACCCCACTCGCCGCTCCAATGATGCTCGAGAGTTTGAAAGTGCCCTTCGCCGCAGGATCGTCGGTCAGGACCAGGCCGTCGAGAAAGTGGTCGAAATCTACCAGATGTTCTTGGCGGGCCTGAATCCTCCTGGACGTCCGGTTGGAAACCTCCTGTTCCTCGGGCCTACCGGCTCGGGCAAAACCCGGGTGGTCGAAGCCATGGCCGAAGCACTGTTCGGCGACGCCCGCGCCTGCATCAAGATTGACTGCGCTGAATTTCAGCACTCGCATGAGATTGCCAAGCTGATCGGCTCACCTCCGGGATACCTTGGCCATCGCGAAACGCATCCCCTGCTCACCCAGGAAGCGCTGAACCAGTGGCACACCGAGACCCTCAAACTTTCGATTCTGCTGTTCGATGAAATCGAAAAAGCCTCCGACTCGCTTTGGCAGTTGCTGCTGGGCATTCTCGATAAAGCCACCTTGACTCTGGGCGACAATCGCCGCGTGGATCTTTCGCAATGCATCATCATCATGACCTCGAACCTGGGGGCAGGAGAGATGAGCAACATGGTGGATGGCGGACTGGGTTTCTCGCGCAAGGCGCTGCAAGTGGATGCGGCTTTCGACGACAAGATCAACCGCACCGCGGTCGAGGCGGCGCGACGCAAATTCAGTCCGGAGTTCATGAACCGGATCGACAAGTCCGTGGTTTTCAGGACGCTGCGCTCGGAACACTTGCAACAGATCCTGGAAATCGAACTGGGCATGGTGCAGCAGCGCATTCTGCTGGCATCGGCCTTGAACCAGTTCGTCTTCAGTTGCACGCCCAAGGTGAAAAGCTTCCTGCTGCACGAGGGGACCGATCCGAAATATGGTGCGCGGCACCTCAAGCGCGCTATCGAGCGGCACATCGTCTTCCAGTTGGCTAACCTGGTCGCTACCGGACAGATCAAGCTGGGGGACTTCATCCGCATCGACTTGAGTCCCGAAGGAACGCTCATGTTCGTCAAGGAAGCCGAGAACGCCATGGTGCCCATGTTGCTGGAGCGTCAAGGCGCGGCCGCCGGAGCGCTTCCCATGGCACGCCCAGCCCGCACCGTGGCCCGGCGCGAGTTCGGAGCCACCGGAACGCTGGACGGCAAGTAGTTCTCAAGCTATTCAACACCCTAAAGGTGCCGGGAAGCCGGTACCTTTTCTCTTCGTGTGGGGCCCCCCCCCGCCATTGAAGTTGCTTCCGTTCTTGCTGTTCTCCGGTTTTGCAGCTATCCCGGTTTTAGGATAATGGGGTGGCAAAGTGGCTCACAGTGTTTTGAAGACCCATAGAGTCCAGGTCAAAGGCGTCGGACAGGAGTGTCCGACCCACACTGGGTTCCGCGCATCCAATATTCCGAGGGAAACCTATGAGGAGCAACTTGGTCGTCGTGCGCTGCCTGGCGGTGCTGCTGGTTTTTTCTGTCTTTCAGACGCCGCTCGAAGCCCGCGTCGAGCCCTCGCATGGCTTCAACATGTTTTCTGCCCAGGAAGAAGTTCAGGCGGGGCAGCAGTCCGCGGCACAGGTCAGCAGGCAACTGCCGGTCCTTCCGGACTCGGACCCAGTCTCGATTTATGTGCAACGGCTGGGCGAGCAACTGGCGGCACATGCTCCCGGTGAAAAGTGGCCCTACAGCTTCCACGTCGTGAATCAGAAGGAAATCAATGCCTTCGCCCTCCCCGGCGGTCCGGTCTTTGTGAACGTGGGGACCATCCAGGCGGCGGACAACGAAGCCGAACTGGCGGGGGTGATGGCGCACGAAATCTCGCACGTGGTACAGCGCCATGGCACGCGTGCCGCCAGCAAACAGATGGCGGCGCAACTGCCCCTGGCCATTCTGGGCGGGGTCATGGGTCAGGGTGCGCTCTCGCAAATGGCGCAGATGGGGCTCTCCTTTGGCGTCGGCTCCTACTTCCTGAAAAACTCGCGGAAGGCCGAGTCCGAAGCCGACCTGCTCGGTACCGACATCATGTATGACACCGGCTTCAATCCTCGCGCTATGGCCGATTTCTTTGCCAAGATCCAGGAAGAAGGCGGAGCGCGCGGCCCCCAGTTCTTCAGTGACCATCCGGATCCGGGAAACCGCGCCCAGGCGGTGGCAAAGGAGGTTGCCACTCTACCGCGAAAAAGAAGCTATCGCAGCGAAAGTGCCGAGTTCGGCGATATTAAACAGCGGGTGGCAGGCATGCAGCCGCTCACCGCCCAGCAGATCGCGGCACGCCAGACGCCGGCCATGAATGCGTCATCCGGCAGCGTGGCGCCCAGCGGCAGCCTGCGCAATTTCAGCCACCGTGACTTTGTGATTTCTTATCCCGAGAACTGGCAGGTGTACGGCGACCAGAACTCTGCCGTCACCATCGCCCCGCAGAGCGGGGTGTCACAGAACGCCGTGGCCTATGGTGTCATGATCAACACCTACCAACCCGAGGATGCGAACGTGAGCCTCGATCAGGCAACGCATGATCTTCTGGCATCGTTGCGCCAGTCCAACCCTGATCTGCGCGAGATTGGGCACGATGAAGATATCCGGGTGAATGGAGTGGCGGGAAGGTCGGTGGATTTGATCGGAACCTCTCCCCTGCGTGACCAGAGTGGACATCCCAGCCGGGAGCGGGACTGGCTGGTTGCGGTCATGCGCCGGGACGGCAGCCTCCTGTACATCGTGTCGATTGCCCCCGACAAGGACTTCGAATCGCTGCGACCCACGTTCGAGCAGATGCTGAAGTCGTTGCAGCTACGGTGAGGCGGGCGTCGGACCTCGGGCGTCAGACCTGGGGCGTCAGACCTTGGACCTTGGACCTCGGACCTCGAATGTTGGCCTGGGAAGAATCCACAATTTAAACGCTCCAGGCCTGAGGCAAAATCAAAGGCAAAGGCGTCGGACAGGAGTGTCCGACCCACACACTTGGGTCTCGCCTCACGCCAGCATTCAGTTCCTGGATTTTGCAACCAACAAGACAATTCCCATCTGGACTCTGGAGAAGGAGCCGGGATGGGGATTGAGCCTCGCGCACGACGGCAAATCCATTGTGTACGTGCAGAACGAATTCGCCGAATCCAACCTCATGCTGGTAAAGAATTTTCGCTGAGCACACTTGTGACGCGGAGCGGAGCGCCATGAGGTTGAGAGGTTGTTGCTGAAGTCCGAAGCCCGAAGCCCGAAGCCCG
>JAIQFF010000035.1 GCA_020073395.1 Terriglobia bacterium | reverse complement strand
AGGAGCTGATGTAGGAACTTTGACTTCTTCCTTGGCCTTTTGTGCCGCTACGGGCGTGGCCGCGCTGGCCAAATCCGGACGCTTCTCATACACGAAGCGAATGACGTGCGCCAGGGTTGGGTAGTCACGCAGCTTGCGGTTCTCGTCGCGTGGGATGCCGTAGATCTCGCGAATGGCCGCGAACATCTCCGCCTGTTTCACCGTATCCACCCCGAGATCTGCTTCGAGATCGAGATCCAGGTCCAGCATGTCTCGCGGATAGCCAGTCTTCTCTACCGCCAGAGCCAAAATGCGCTCTTTCACAGGATCGCCTTCGACCCTCGATGTTGACGGGACGGGAGGCGCGGGCACTGCTGCAGGCACAGGCGCGGCGACTCTTGGTTTCACGCTCGGCTCGGGAACAGCGGGGACGGTCGTCGGTGCTTTTTTCATGACTGGTGGCGGCGAGGGCTGAAGTGGGGGCGCTGACACCGATTTCGGCGACGGCACGGGCAGAGTCCGGGGTTCCTGCGCCGCAACTCGCGCGGCTGACGCTTGATCGCGTACCCGCAGGGTGCGGCGAACCACTTCCAGATCCGCGGACGAATGGCCCGCGATCCGGCCCAGCCACGCCTTCCACGCGGGCGTGTCCGCAATCCGGTAGGCATAACCCAGAGCATCAGGGCCTTGATGAACCCCGTCTTTTGTCGTCACCCAGCGCAGCAGCGTCATCGCGATCTGCGAACCGAACCCGGCTCCCAGGCGCAATGCGTACTCGACGGGATAGGCCCCGCCTTTGGACAAGTTCAATGCACCCAGGTCAGGATCGATTTCTTTGAAGTTGGCCACAGGCGGCACCACTCCTGTTTCCAGTGTCTTCACTGCCACGACATCTTCGACGCCCGCGCCCATGGCATGACCGGTGAAGCCTTTCGTGTTGGCAATCACAATTTGATCTGCGCTGTCGCCGAAGACGTGACGTAGTGCGTGGATCTCCGCCGCCGCGCTGCCGCCGCGCGCTGGGGTGTAAGTTTCGTGGGAAACGAAGACCGTCCGCGGCGCGATCTGATGACGTTGAATGCCGCTGCGGGCTTCCGCCTTGGCCACCAGGTCTTCCATCATCTGGCTGATGTGCTGCACGTCGAGGCGAGTGCCGTGAAAAGCACTGTTGGCAGTTACCGTGCTCAAAACTTCGCAGATGGGCTGGATCCCCCGCTCGCGGGCAGCCTCCGCGCTCTCCACCACAAGTCCGGCGGCGCCCATGCCGATGATCATGCCGTGCCGGCGGCGGTCAAAGGGGGTAGCGGCCTCTTCGACCACTTCGTCCGTGGCCGCAGCTCCACTGGCCAGAAAGCCGGCGCCCATCCAGCCAATCAGATTATCGGTAGTGATATCGTCGGCCGAGACCACGATCACGCGGCGGCATCGTCCGGCGCGGATCCAGTCCTCGGCCAGGGCCACCGCCTGGGTGGTACTGGCGCAAGCGGCGTTAACTGCCGTGTTAGGTCCACGGGCGCCAATGAATTCGGCAAATTGGGAATGCCCCATCGGCAACACCCTGAACAGGTAACGCCGGTCGAACACATAGGGCTCTTTCTCGATGGCGGCGCGTAGCTCTGCAGCGTGCCGGTCAATCTCCTGCCCCAGGATGGAATGACCATTCGTCTCTGCCGCCCGAGCCTGCAAGCTCTCCAGCGTGGCCAACTGTTCGCGGCGCGCGTGGTCCGCGTGATAGCGCGACATCTCGTCGGCGAAGGAATCCAGGCCGGGGAAGGCCGAGGCAAAAATCACACCCGTATCGTCACGCAGCGCGTCTGGCAGGGCCCAGCGGTCCGGCAGTTGTGTATTTTTGGTGGTCGTCTTATAGCGCAGAACCAGCGGAATGCCGGCGTCGCGCAATGCGTCGAGCCCCACAGCGATGGCCAGCTGAGTGACCCGATCGAGGGCGGCGTTGCGCTCCGCGGAGACACCGAATTCATTTTCCAGATCGAATGCGCCGCCGCGGCCCGCCAGCTTGATAACGTCCGCTACGTCACTGATGGTCTCAAATCTTCCGCCGTTGTCGCTTTTCACTAGCCGTGTGATGTGTTTGTCGAGCATGTCGCGGCGCAAGCGCGCGGGAATGGAATCGATGAACTGATCTCCTCCCAGGATGCGGCCAATGTTGGCATCATCGAAGACGTGATCGGTCCCGGGCAGGCCCAAGGCCGCTCCGGTAATCGCCACCGGGAGTGCGGCAGGAGTGGGTTGGCCGCCGTGGGTGATCTGCCAGCCTCGTTCGAGGACGTCGGCAAACAAGCGGCCGAGCTCGACATAGTGATCGCCGTTGGTCGGCGCCGCTGGCACAGTAGCACCTGCTGCCGGTGCCATCGCCGCGATTGGTTTAGCGGTTTCCGGAGGCGCAGAAACCGCCGGCACGGTCGCTGGCTCACGCGCTACGTCCGCAGTCCCGCGGCCCAGTCCCGCCGCATAGAGACCGCACAACGCCTGGTTGAAGGCAGGGACATCGCCAATTTTCGGATGATTGCTGAAAAGCGCGACCACGTCGCCGCTCTCGCCAAGCACATCTTCGGCAAACCCTTGCAGCGCCTTCTTCGGTCCAACTTCAACAAAGACTCGCGCACCCGCCTGGTAGAGCGTGCGCAGCCCCTTAACGAACTGCACCGGAGCAGCCACCTGCTGTGCCAGAATGTCCAACATCTGCGGCACGACTTCCGGTCCCATGGGATAAAACTCGCCGCTGGTGTTGGCAACAATGGGCAGGCGCGGCGATGCCAGATGCAGGCGCGCCAGTACCCGCCGCAGCGGCTCGCTGGCCGACGCCACAATCGAGGTGTGGAAGGCGTGGCTGACCGATAACGGAGTCACGTCGTAGCCAGCTTTCTGAAACGCTTCCATGGCTTGCTCGACGGGTTTGCTGGCGCCGCCGATGACCGCCTGATGATTGCTGTTGACGTTGGCGATCACCACATTCCCGGTCACGGTCTTCAGGATTCGCTCGATTTCCTCCAGCGGAGCGAACACAGCGGCCATGCGGCCCTTGTCTTCCGGCGCAAAGCGGGTCATCTCGCGACCGCGGGCACTGACCGCTTCGAGCGCGTCAGCAAAGGGCAGCGCGTCGGCGGCAAGCAATGCTCCGTATTCGCCCAGGCTGTGCCCCATGGTGAAGTCGGGCGTGATGCCATAAGAGGAGAGAAGCCGGGTCAGGGCGAGATCGGTGGCCAACACGGCGGGCTGCGTGATCGCAGTCTGACGTAGATCGTCTTCCGCCCGGGCTACCGCGTCCGCATCAGTCTTGTCCACGAAGATGTAGTCACTAAGGGGCTTGCCCAGCAGCGGCGTCATCACGCGATCCGCTTCGGCAAAAGTCTCGGCCACAATGGGCTCGGCCGCGCGCAGCGGCTTGAGCATGTTCACATACTGAGAACCTTGGCCCGGGTAAAGGAATGCAACCTTGGGAGCCGGACCATGGCCGCGGAAGATGCCTTGCGCGCGCAGGGCCCTCCACATCGCCGGCTGATTGGCCTTCATCGCTTTGAACGCGTTGCCGGCTTTCTCCGCCAGTTCGGTGGCGTTGCCATAGTCGATGGCCAGCCGTTCGGGCGCGCGCAGGTCTGATTCCGCAGGAGCAGCGGGCGCTGGTGCGCGGCCCGCCCTGGCGTCTTTCTCTACCGCGCGCAGTCGCTCAACCAGCGCGACTTCTGAAGCTGCGCCGATGACCAGCGCGCCGAGCAACGGAGCCTTATAAGCAGAACTAGAATTGCGGGCAGCTTCATGTACGTTCATAGTTGGCTCTTTCGCAGCCGTCGGTATCTCGTTTACGGTTACCGAGCGCTTGCCGTTTCCGTTCAACCGGTGAGGGATGTATTCTTCGAGGACGGCGTGAAAATTGGTGCCGCCAAAACCAAAAGCGCTCAAGCCGGCGCGTCGCACGCCGTCCTGCGGAACCGTCCACGGCTTCAATTCGGTATTGACGTAGAGCGGAGAGTGGGCGAAATCGATATCCGGGCTGGGATGTCCGCAATGCAGGCTAGGCGGCAGCACCTTGTCCCGAAGCGCCAGGGCAGTTTTCAAGAATCCGGCGGCTCCAGCCGCTCCTTTGAGATGGCCGAAGTTCGACTTGACGGAGCCCAGGGCCACCGAGTGAGAGGGCAGGTTAAAACTGCCGAGCGCCTCAGCCATACTCTGGACCTCCACCACGTCACCGACTCGTGTAGAAGTACCGTGACCTTCAATATAAGTGGCCGTAGCGAGTGGCAATCCAGCATTCTGCCAGGCGCGCTCGATGGCGAATTTCTGACCGATCGGGTTGGGTGCAGTGATACCCTTTCCTCTACCGTCGCTGGATCCACCCATGCCACGCAGCACGGCATAAATCTTGTCGCCGTCACGTTCTGCATCCGCCAGGCGCTTGAGCAAGAAGATGGCTGCGCCTTCGCCCATGACGAACCCATCTGCTCCCTCGGCATAGGGACGAGTTCCGGTCGCGGATAGGGCCCCGATTTTGCTGAACTTCACAAAACTTGTTGCGCCCATGTTGCGATCGATACCGCCGCTGACCGCGAGGTCATAGTCGTTGTGGATCAATCCCTCGGCTGCGGCGCTAATCGCCGCCATCGCCGAGGCGCACGCGGCATCGCAAACGTAGTTAGGACCGTGAAAGTTGTAGATATTCGCAACCCGACCGGCAATGCAATTGGCCAGTTCGCCAGGCATGCTGTCTTCGGTAATCGGGGGCAGATGTTTGCCGATTCCCTCGCGCAATTCGCGGGTGATGTCGCGGCGCAGCGCTTCCGGCAATGTGGCGAAACTGGCGCTTTCGGCCAATTCGTGCGCGTATTCGGGAAAAAACACGCGCAACGCGGTGAGATAGTGCTTTTCCCCGCCCAAGGCATTGCCCAGGATCACGGCGGTACGATCCAGGTCCAGCGGACGCTTGGGGTAACCGTAGTCTTCCAGGGCTTCGCGGGTGCAGGCGATCGCCCATTTTTGCGACCCATCCATGGCATCGGCCACCCGCGGAGGGATAGGCAGGTGCCACTTCATGGGGTCCCAAGGATAGTCGCGCACCCAGCCGCCGATTTTGGAATAAGTCTTGTCTGGCGCGCTGTGGTCGGCATCGAAATACAGCGCCGGGTCCCAACGGTCGGGATTGACTTCGGTGATGCTGTAACGGCCGTTCTTGACGTTTTCCCAGAAAGCTGGGACGCTTGGCGCATCGGGCAGAATGGCTCCCGCCCCTACGATTGCTATAGCTCGGTATGAAGTGTTTTCCATGACTGCGCTCCCTTAATTAAGGAGAGAACGGTGGACTGCGAAAGCACAGTCCGTATGCGGTCCATCCTTCTTCCTACGCTACGCAGCCAAGTCCTTGCGTTTCGCTGCGCGGCTGTACAGCACGTCTGCTACGTAATCCATGTCCGAAATCAGTCCCGCCTGGGCGCGATGAATAGCAGGTATTCCCAACGTTGTTTCAACAGTGGCCAGGTCGGCGTCACTCACTCCCCCGGCTCCGATGACCCAGCGCAAACCCTCTTCGGCTACCTTGAGCGCGGCATCGCGCGCGAAGATTCGGCTCACCGCCGCCAGCCCCGTCGCGTCGAACCGCCGGTTGGCCTTTTCGTTCAGCTTGTTTTCCGCCAGCAAAGAAGCGCGGCGGGCCAGGCTGCCGGCGCACTCCGCATACGCGATCAACTCGCCCAGGCGGAGGAGAATGTGCTGGTAGCGAGTCAGACGCGCCACTCGAGATCGCTCCATCACTTCAGCCAAGGCGTGGAAAGCCAAAGCCGCGCTGCCAGCTCCCAGGTTCGGCTGGCTGGCGTGCAGTGCTTCGAATTTTTTCGCTTGCTCGTGATAATGCTGCCCGCGCGTTTTCAGGTGAAGCTGCCAGCGGTCGCGGCTGATGGTCATCTCCATGATTTCGGAGGTGCCTTCGTAAATAGTGGTGATGCGAACGTCGCGCTTGATCTTCTCCACCATGTATTCGTGGGTGTAGCCGTATCCGCCCAGCGCCTGGATGCTGGCCTCGGCGGCTGCATTTCCAGCTTCAGTTGCCATGTATTTCGCGATGGCGCCTTCAGTGTTCAGACTTCCTTCCACTCCGGCGTCGATGCGCTCCGCGGTCTCTTCGATGTAGGAGCGGGCCGCTTCCAGCCGGGCCACGTGCGGCACGATGAGTTTATGCGTGTATCCTTGCTTTTCTGAGAGCGGTGCTCCCGCCTGAATGCGCTTGGTGGAATAAGGAATTGCCCGGTCGAGCGCAGCCCATCCCGCGCCCAGGCCAAATGCCGCAACCATCAGGCGGGTGTAACCGAATACTGCCTGCGCCTGGTTCAGTCCCTGGCCTTCTACGCCACCCACCAGCCGGTCGGCATCAACATAGACGTTATCGAGTGCGAGGGCCGCTGTGTTGCTAAGCCGGATGCCGTGCTTGTCCTCCGGCTTGTCGTGGCTAAAACCCTTCGCGTCTTTTTCCACGATGAACCAGCTGGGACCTGTGGGCGTATTGGCCAGAATCGTGCAGGCATCGGCAATTCCGCCATTGCTGATCCATTGCTTGTTGCCGGTGATCTTGTAGCCGACGACGCGGCCGTTTTCACTGACGCGGTCCGCGGTGGTGCGGAGAGCACCCAGATCGCTGCCCGCTTCCGGCTCGGTAGCTCCGTAGGCAAACAGCAGACCCTCTTCCGCGATGCGCCCCAGCCAGAGCTTCTTTTGCTCCGGAGTGGCTCCCACCGTGATGGGATCGCTGCCCAAAAAAGTGGCCAAAACCGCGGTCGCGACGCCCAAATCGATGCGTGCCATTTCTTCACAGACGCAGTACACGTCGAACGCGCCGCCACCCATGCCCCCGAACTCTTCGGGAACAAACAGAAGTTGGATGCCCAGCTTGTCCGGACTGCACATGTGGCGAACGATCTCCAGCGGACATTCGTCACGCGCGTCCAGCTCGATCAGGGTTTCGTCGGGCAGACGTTTCTTGGCGAACTCGCGGAGCGACTTCAAACTTAGCTTCAGGGTCTTGTTGGTAATCATCGCCAGCCTCACTTTGCCGAAACGCCATGCATTTCGCGGATCTTATTCGTCAGCTCGGGCAAGAACTCCAGGAGATCGTCAACAATCCCGACATCTGCCACTTGAAAGATCGGGGCTTTGGGGTTCTTGTTAATCGCGACGATGAAGGGATTGCCTTTAATACCGACCAGGTGCTGGAAGGCACCACTGATGCCGCATGCCAGATAGACCTTGGGCTTGACGGTCTTTCCCGACGAGCCGACCTGGCGGGACTTATCCAGCCACTTGGCGTCGACCACGGGTCGCGAGCAGCTCAGCGCTCCGCCCATGGCGTCGGCAAGTTCCTGCGCGATTGCGACGTTGTCTTTTTCCTGGATGCCGCGGCCGATCGAAACCAGAACATTGTGCTTAGTGATATCAACATCACCTGACTCGGCAACCATCGTCTGTAAATAGCGCCGCGACGCTGTCAGAACACCGACATCGGCTGATTTGTCGTTTACCGATCCACTGACAGGAGTACTTTCCAGCGGCTTGAATGCACCCGGACGTATGGTGACCACCGCGCCCGATGAAATATCACAACGGACATGAGCGCTCACCTGCCCGCCAAACTCCTGGCGGACGACTTTGAGCTGGGCGTCTTCCACCCCTTCGATCTCCAGCACGTCCGATACGAAAGCTGCCTTCAGCTTGATGGAGAGGCCGGGTGCCAGATCGATCCCGAAATGCTCGTGGGTCACTAACACAACACCGCCTGCCGGCAGGACTTTGACTAGCGCTTTCCGCACCAGTTCCGCATTCGGATATACCAGCGACTCATTCGCAATCTTCCAAACCTCGGCGTAGGAACCGCGGACGGCATTGCAAACGGAATCGAGTTCCGCGCCCCAACCCATGACCACGGCAGTCAGCGTCGCGGCAGCATCGATCTTTTTGGCCACAGCCGCCAACTCGGCTGCGGAGTCATCGGCTACGCCACCTTTGTGTGCGATGTAAGCAAATATTCGAGGCATTACTTCAACCCTCCTTTGGCTGCAACCAAGCCAACCAATCGGTCGATGACTTCTTCCCGGCTGCCTTCAAGCATCTCGGCTCCCTTGCCCAGCGCGGGCAGGAAGTAATCCACCCGCTTCACTCTTGCCGCGGCTCCTCCTACACTCCTCGGGTCAACAGCCAGCTCAGATGCGCCGTAAGTCGGGATGGGCACAGATGCCACCGCCCGGATGCCTCGCATGCCGACATAACGCGGCTCGTTGATGCCAGTCTGAATAGAGAGCACACAGGGGAGATCAATTTCGTTCATCTCCTTGTCGCCACCTGCGATTTCCCGGCTGATCTTGAGCTTCCGGCCTTCCAGGACTTCGATCGAATTCACCAGCGATGCGAACGGGTAGTCGAGCATCGCCGCCAGCATCCCGCCGACCTGCGCACCGCCATCCTCGGCCTGGACGCCGGTCAGGATCAGGTCGTAGTTGCCCTTCTCGACGAATGCTTTCAGGATGGTGGCGATGCCCAGGCCATCCGATCCGCTGAATGCCTCGTCGGTAATCAGCACGCCATGGTTCGCGCCCATGGCCATCTCCCGGCGGAGGATTTCTTCGTCGTCTTCGCCGCCAACCGTGACCACGGTGACGTTTCCACCAATTCTGGCAGCAATCTGCAGGGCTTCTTCGACCGCATAGTTGTCCGGTTCGTTCACGGAATAGACCAACTCATCGCGCTCGATATCGTTTCCCGCGCTGTTAAGCGTGATCTCGTTTTCTGAAGTGTCAGGTACTCGTCTTGCGCAAACTAGAATTTCCACGTTTACCTCCCTGCAACGATTTCAGCAGTTTGCTCGGCTTTCACAACCGGCTTGCCACGCGCTATTTGCTGCTCCGCCAGCTCTGCTAAATCTATAGCGGTCATCTTGCCTTCCATGCCCGCGACCTTGATCGCATCTTCTATATTCACCATGCAAAAGGGACACGCTGTGACGATCACATTCGCCCCGGCCGCGGCAGCCATCTGAACTCGCTTCACGCCCATTCGTTGTTCTTCCTTGGGCTCGTAGAACAACATCAGTCCGCCGCCACCGCAGCAGAACGAGCGGTCCCGCGAACGGCTCATCTCGACCCGCTTGAGACCGGGAATGGCATCGAGTACATCTCGCGGATCGTCGTAAACCTGGTTGTGGCGCCCCAGGTAGCAGGGATCGTGGTAGGTGTAGACGTTGTTGCCGTTTTCCACTGCATTAAACTTGATCTTTCCGGACTTCACCTCGCTTGCGATCACTTGACTGATGTGCTCAACCGGCGGCATGTCTTTGTAGTCATGCTTCAAAGCGTTGTAGGTGTGCGGGTCGGCGGTGACGATCCGCTTTACTCCAGTGGCTTTGATGGCCTCCGCGTTGTGGTCGCGCAGAGCCATGAACAGCGTCTCTTCGCCGAAGCGGCGGACCTCATGTCCGCTATCTTTTTCTGCGGTACCCAGGATTCCGAAATCCTCGCCCACGTGGTCGAGGATCTTTGCGGTAGCGCGCCCGATGGACTGGATCCGGTCATCGTAGGAAGTGACGCTGTCAACGAAATACAGCGTGTCGGCTTTGCTCTTCCCCACTAAGGTCTTGACCTGGCAGGTTTGCCGAAAGTCGTTGGCGTTTACCCAATCCGCTCTTTTCTTTTCCATCTTGCCGTAGGGGTTGCCGCGACTCTCCAGCGCTTTCAGCGGTTTCTGCAGGGACTGAGGCACGTTACCGTCATCGATCATGCCCCGGCGCAGATCGACGACCTTGTCGATATACTCCACCAGCAGCGGGCACTCTTCTTCGCAAGCGCCGCAGGTGGTGCAGGACCAGATTTCGTCTTCTGAATAAATGCCACCAATCAGCGCTTTGTGATTGTCCGGTTTGCCGAACATCGGGTAATGCTGGAAAGCGTAGTCTCTCGCCTTGATGGTGATGAATCTTGGTGACAGCGGCCTTCCCACGGCATTGGCCGGGCAGTTATCCGAGCAGCGGCCGCAGTCAGCACAGGAATAGAAATCAAGCATGTGCTTCCAGGTGAAGTCTTCGAACGTCTTCACTCCGAACGACTTCACCTGGTCGAGATGTTCGTCGCTAACGCCGTATTTCACCGGCTTCAGCGTGCCCCGGCCCAATTTCGCGAAGTAGAGATTGAACAGGGAGGTTTCCACGTGGAACTGAATTCCAAAGGGGCGATAGCACAGCAGGAAATAGAAGGTCACCTCATGGAGAAGATAGGCGCCGAAGTAGAAATCCTTGAGTGCAGACAAGGAACTTGAAACCAGAAGGCTCTGAAGCATCCAAGGCAATGACCAGGCGGCCAGCAATTCAACACTTTGGCCTTGCTGTACCTGGCCGGCTGCTCTCGCGGCAGCGAACAGGCTGTCGGCCACCATAAGGATTGCAATCAGTGCCAGGAGGAAGATGGCGTCGGCGATGTGGGCTTTGCCGAATTTTTCTGGCACCGCATATCGCGCTGGTTTGAAGACCAGCCGGCGTACGATTGCGATCACCATGCAGAGGAACACGACGGTCGCTGCGTAGTCCGTGATGAGGTTGTAGATATGCCCGGCTTCTCCCGACAGACCCGGCATCACAAAATTCTCGGAGACGCCGACAATCAGGACATAGAAAGCGCGCAGCACCAGGCAAATAAATCCCGCAAAAATGAAAATGTGAATGATGCCGGCAGTGCGGTAACGGGGATGCTTCCACTGCGCCAGACCGAACTTCAGGACCTTGCCCAGCCGCGCCAGGGGCTGGTCAAAACGAAGATCCGGTTCGGCCCGCAGAAGTGGCACCAGACGCCTGGCCACAATATAGGCAAAACTTGTGATGCCCAGAAGATGAATGATCAGGAACAGGGTCCGGCCCGAAGCCAACCAGGGTGTCACTTGCGCCGCTAGCTCAATCCCGACCATGACCTACACTCCTGAGCAAATCTCTAAGCGATTAATTGGGGCCGAAATTTCTCCTTTGCTTCCGTTGCTTCCGGTGCTGCGGTTGATTCGAATGAGGAGCGCACCGCCGTCAGTGGAATCGGTGTACGAGCCGGGGTTGCCGCAGGCTCTGCCGGTTTCGACACTCTCTTCTTCGTCCGTGCCGGTTTCTTCCGCTCCGCTTTCTTTCGTGGCGCTGGGGGTCTGGTAGCGTCGCGCAGTTCAACGAAACTTTGTTTCACGAATTTTTCTAAACGCCATAGATCCGGCGCTGCATGCACATCCCCGCTGAAGCCGAAATAAACCATCCCGTTGTAGCTCAAGATGGCGCAGTTGACCGCCATCTCGCCTCCGATCGGGACATAGGGATACCAGTGCAGCATCTTGTGGCCCAGCAGATAGAGAGGGAATTGCGGCCCGGGCACACTCGTGCACACCATGTTGAAGGGTGTAAACGGCACCTGGCTTATCATCGGCCCGGCCAGCGCCTGCATCGGGCCTGGGAAGATGCCGATCAACCCGCCAACCAAACTGACGAACTCGGCTGCATGGGCGCGCTTGAGAAACTCTGTCTTCTTGTGGACCGCTGCCAGCAGCCTTTTCGGAGAACGAATATCCAGGGGGAGAGTGACCGGAACCAGCGAAATGTGGTTTCCTGAATTCTCACGATTATCGCTGCCGCGCAGATTCACCGGAACCATGATGCGGATCAGTCGCCCCTTAACCTGATCGCCGTGGTGCTCCGAGTAGCGTCGAATGGTCGCCGTCACCAGAGCCAGCAGAACATCATTGACGCTGCTTCCGGAGGCATGCCGTATGGCCTTCACGTCCGCCAGCGGAATTTCCGCCCAGGCGAATTTCTGTGGCCCGCGGTAAATGACGTTAAACCGCAAGCGCTCGGTGGTCGTTGTGAGTTCTGGCAGCAGGCGGGAGAGTTCCTCCGCGGCCAGGTGTCCGCCGGTCGCCATTGTCCCTTCCGCCATGTTCAAGGCTCCTGACCATGCCGAGAGAATTCGATTGATGAGATCGGAGTAGGACCCTGCCAGCCCCTCTACCAGCGCCGTTGCGGCGTCACGGGGCGGCGGGACACGCAGCTTTTTCCTGGGCAGGGGCGGAGTCGCCGGACTCGCATCCATCAGCACGTTCATGAGCCCCACTCCGGCAATGCCATCGGCCAGGCAATGGTGCATGCGGAAAATGAGACCGGTGCGATCGCCTTTCAGCCCTTGCACCAGGGTCAGGTCCCACAGGGGGTGCCGCCGGTCCATCACCTTGCCGAAAAGTTTCCCCGCGATTGCTTTCAGGTCCCTGTCAGTTCCGTTTTTGAGCATCACCTCGCGCACGTGGTTTCGCAGGTCGAACTCAGGATCGTAGTCCCAGATAGGAAGGCCGATATTCAACGGCGCGCTCACCACACGCTTGAGGTAGCGAGGAATCTGCGGCAGCTTTGACTCGACGAACCGGAGATAGGCCTGGAACGGGATCTTGCCCTCCAGCAGGCTGACACTGCCCACATTGAGGGGCATGCCTTCGCGTTCGAGATTCAGGAAAACGCTGTCACCCCAGGAAAGGCGTTCGCCGTTTTCATGTGTCTTCATGCCAGCTCTCCGATTCGGTTGACGAGCCATCGCGCACCTCAACTCACGAAAGAAAATCGCGATGCCAGCTTCACCAGTTTGAATACCCTGTAGACATCGACATTGACGCCACGCAATACGACTTTGACCCCTTTGTTGTCGGCGATACCCGCAAACTCTTCCATTACTCTGAGCGCGCGCGGTACGATCCTGCGCACAGATGAGAAATCCAGAAGCACTTCGCCATCGGCGCTGTCCAGCGCTGCACCGGCCTCTTGCAAGGCGTGGACAACGCGTTCTTCATCAATCTTCAGCCACACGGCGATCATTGCCATAACCACTCCTGTCCGCTACGCGCTTCGTTGCTGAGACGTCTTCGCCCCCTCGGCCAGGCCTCGGCCGTGATAGGCGCTCCAAAACAGATCGGCCAATTCGCTCATCAGAGGCATACGAGGATTCGATCGCCCGGAGGGATCGTCAAAGGCAAGCTTGGTCAGCTCGGGCATCGCCCGCTCGAATTCTTCCTTCGAAATGCCCAGTTCAGCGATCGACCGGGGAAATTCCAATTGATCGAGTAACTGTTCTACGGCGGTGATCAGGTTCTTCACCTTTTCCTCAACCGTGTGACCGCCCAGAGCCAGCAGGTCGGCGATGGTCGCGTATTTGTTGTGTGCGACATGCCCCTTCTGGTAGGGCGACGGCACAAACTTGGTGGGCACGGCCGCGTTATAGGCAATGACGTGCGGCAACATGAGCGCGTTGGCACGGCCGTGCGCCACTCCGAAGCGCGCCCCAAAGGCATGCGCCAAGGCGTGATTCACACCGACCGAGGCGTTGGAAAACGCCATCGCCGCGATACAGGCCGCGTTGTGCATCATGCTGCGCGCCTCTTCGTCGCGGGGATGCTCATACGCGATGGGCAGGTACTTGAACACCATCCGAATTGCCTGCATGGCGTTGCAGTCGGTATAGGCCGAAGCGTAACTGGAAACTGCGGCTTCCAGCGCATGGGTCAGGCAGTCGATTCCGGTATCCGCAGTCAGGCCCTTCGGCATTGACAGAACAAACTGGGGATCAACGATGGCCACATCCGGAGTCAGCGAGTAATCGGCGAGGGTCACTTTACGCCTGCGCTCTTTGTCGGTCAGTACAGCAAAGGGAGTGACTTCGCTCCCGGTCCCGCTGGTAGTGGGGATGGCAACCAGCCGTACCCGATTGATCTTCTCGGTCGGATACTCGACCACGCGCTTGCGCAGATCCAGAAAAGGCGCCGCCAGCTCTTCCAGGTCGGCCTCCGGAGATTCGTACTTGAGCTTCATGATCTTGGCCGCGTCAATCACAGACCCGCCACCCAGGGCAATGATCTGATCCGCCTTGTAGAAGTTGAGTGCCTCCACTCCTTGCATCACCACCTTGACCTCGGGCTCGGCGTCTGGAATGACCGAGACATGGACGTGGGTCTGCGGTGAGAGGTAGCGCCGGACGATGTCCACGTGGCCGAACTTCTCCAAAGCCGGGTTAGTAATAATGATGGTGCAGTGCGACGGGAAATCCTTCACGTTCTCCACCGCGTTCATGTTGAAGTAAATCTGGTTGGGGACTCGGAACCACATATGGGCCTGGGTCCTCCGCGCCACGCGCTTGATGTTGAGGTAGTGATAGATATTTGTGTTATCGGTTGTGCTGTTGCCTCCACCGGTTCCGCATCCGAAACTGAAGGTGGGCACCAGGTCGTTGTAAACACCGCCCAACGCTCCCACCGAACCCGGTGAATTCACAATGATCCGGCCCGCGTTCATCACCTCACCGAACTTGCGAATGACATCATCGTTGCGCGAGAAAATCACCGCCGTATGTCCCAGCCCGCCGGCATGGTTCACATCGACACACACCTTCAGTGCCTCATCGACAGACTTCGCTCGATAAACGGCAAGCACTGGGAACAGCGTCTCGGCTGACAGGGGATGTTCGCGGCCTACGCCCTGAATGGGCGCAATCAGCAGCTTGGTGTTCGGCTTTACCGAGATACCGGCAAAACGGGCGATGTCCGTGGCCTTCTGCCCGACCGCCATGCCTTGCATGAACCCGGTCTTGGGATCGATGACCGTCCGTCCCAGCTGTTCCGTCTCCTTCTCGTTGCAAATGTGTGTGCCCAGGTCGGCAAATTTCTTCAGCACCGGGTCATAAATCTCATCGTCAATCACCACGGTTTGCTCGGAGGCACAAATGGTTCCGTTGTCGAATGTCTTGGAGACGATGATGTCCACCACGGCGGTGTTCAGGTCCGCCGTTTTTTCCAGGTAAACCGGCGTGTTCCCGGCTCCCACACCCAGCGCCGGCTTGCCTGAGCTGTAAGCAGCTTTGACCGCACCCGGCCCGCCGGTAGCATCAATCAAGCCCACGTCTTTGTGTCGCATCAGGTAGGCGTTGTCCTGGAGGGTGTGCGATTCCAGGCAGCCAAAAACTCCTTCAGGTGCGCCGTGCTTGATTGCAGCCTCGTACATGATTCGCACGGATTCAGAGCAGCAGCGCCAGGCGCTGGGGTGGGGACTGAAAATGACCGCGTTCCGCGTCTTGATGGCCATGATGCATTTGAAAAGCACCGTGGACGTGGGGTTGGTAATCGGGGTGAGCGAGAAGATGACCCCGATCGGTTCTGCCATCTCCACCAGATTGCGTTCGGGAAACTCGCGAATGATGCCCACGGTACGCTTGTCCTTGACGTAGTTGTAGGCAAACTCGGTCGCCACCATGTTCTTAAGGACTTTGTCTTCCATGACTCCAAGCTTGGTTTCTTCGACCGCCAGGCAGGCGAGATGATGAGCTTGTTCCAACCCGGCCAGGACCATCGGCTTCACGATGCGGTCGACGTCTTCCTGGGTGAATTGGGTAAAGACGGCAGCGGCGGTTCTGGCCTGACTGACGAGTCCCTCCAGATAAGCTATCCGTTCTTCACTGAGGCTTTCTGCGACAACCGGGATCTGAACTCGCTCGCGCACCGCTTCACTCGCGCTCATTACCGCCCCCTTTGTTCGCTGTTGTCAGCCTTGCAGGAGCCGCCACGTCTTCGCTGTGACCTGTCGTCGGTTTCTATGCGTAGTCGATGGGATGCCGCTCCAGCCAGTGCTCATCACGCCGTTTGTTAATGTTCCTGAAAGCATTGCTGGCGACGCACTCGGTCAAACCGCGGGTCTTCCAGGCAACGCCCGCACCAAATCCAATGGCCCATCCCACCAGGCCGAATGCCAACGTTCTACCGATAGAGCTACGATGGTCCCCTGGGCAACTCCCCAACACGCCAATGCACGCTCCAACGGCGGCAGGCTTCAGGGCATCTCGAACTCCTTCGCTAAGAAATGGAGTCAGGGGTCTTCCCTGGAGAAACGCTCCTCCACCGCAACGCGCTCCTTCCAGCGCAGAACTCAGAACTCTGCGGCCGTATTCGAATTCGGACTTCGACCAGTTACGCACTTCCATTGCAGTCGCCTCACTCTCTTCCACTGATCAGTGATACCGTGTTCAAGTAGACCACCGGCGGTAAGTCGATTCCGTGGCACACATCACGACCAAGTGTGAGCGTAATCACACTAGGGAACACTTGTCGGTATCCAGGGCTCGGAATAGCGGGGACGACCGCTCTTAAGCTCCCCCCGCAAGCAGGCTCTGCACGCTTTGACATTGCCCTGTGAAGGGCTCCCCGTCCGGAAAGGGGACGACTTCATTGGAGTGAGGCAACGAAAGTCAACATGTGAGAACAGTATTCCTACTGGTGTGAAAAAGCGGCGGTTCCTTCCCGTCCAACTACCAGAATCCCGCGACTAGGCCCGCAGCTGGATAGCAAAGGAGCAAGTCGACATGTGCTCTTCCATGTCGTTTTTGGCGCGTTCCATATCGACCTGCCGCCTGGCCGCAAATTGTGTGTTGATGCGGTAAAGCACAGCGGAACGGGCCGCAAGATACTCAGTGAGCTTGGATTCAAAAACCCGGTTGAGATTCTCGCACTCTCGGCAACTCGTCATAGGCCGCTTCTGGGACCAGTTCCCCGAAGGCCGATGGAGGCCGATAGCGGTCGTTCCCTGATCTAGCGTCGTGGCTTCACGATCTCGTGCTCGGCTTGGAGCCAATCCTGCTGGTCCTTGCCCGGCTCACAACCACGGGCATCGTAGATCTGATAGGCACGCTCTCTGATCTGGTTTTCTAACCCTGCTTTATCGGAGATCTGCGTCACATTGGCCACCCTTTCTTTCGGAAGGGCGAGTGTTTTTGGCTTTGCTGGGGTGGATTCGCGGGAAGAAAGCATGCTGAACCTCCTGGTTAGTTGGCGGACGGTCGGCTAAGGGGGGGCGTACTTCAGATGGACTGTCTTAGATCAGAGAACCTGAAAGAGGTACGGGCATACTCCTCATTAGATTTCACCGTACGCTGATTGTTCCAGTGTGTCAATCAGTCGGTGCTGACCGTAGGCAAGTTTCAGCAGCCGGCCTTCGCCAAGGGGAGGAATCGCTCCTTCTCCCACTTACGCAGCCAATATCTGATTCCCCGACCAGTGTGCTGGTGCCGAGGCGTATAATCCATATCGCTTAAGCTCGGATTGGTTACTACGAGTGCCGCAACGCTAAGCACCAGCATTTTTTCTCAAAGGTCTGGTCGCACTTCTTCAGAACCAGGCTGCAGACAAACTTGGAAGGCAGGAGGCTGCCGTGTTGAAGACCTTACTGACTGTTGCTTTCTTGCTTCTTATTGGGATCTCTGCTCCGGCCCAGCAAGAGCAGACACCTCCTAAGGCGACGCCGGTTGCGCCCTATACGATCCCTATCGATGCGGTGCGTCAGGCCAACCCCGTTAAGCCGACTCCAGAGTCCATCGCTGGAGGCAAGAAATGGTGGGGCTACGACTGTGCTATGTGCCATGGAAAGGACGGCGATGGCAAGGGCGATATCGCGGAGGACATGAAGCTGAAGGTCACCGACTTCACCAATCCAGCGACCTTGAAAGATAGGACCGACGGAGAGCTCTTCTACGTAATCAAGAATGGCAAAGGCGATATGCCTCCGGAAGGCAAGCGTATGAAATCGGAAGGGCTCTGGGACCTGGTGAATTACGTTCGTTCCCTGGCCAAGAAACCCGCCCCGTCGGAGGACAAAGCGCCGCAGTGACTGGCCGAGGATTCCGTGAGGAAAAAACGGCGCCACCCGCTACAAACAGGGAGACCCGGAGTATTCGCGCCTACTCACGGGCTGAACCCGCACCGATCTGGAAAACTTATTGCAGAGCCAAGGCCCTGCTCCATCCAAAACCAGATTTTTTCCTCCAACCCTTGCGATGAAACTTCGCTCCGAATCTGGCGGTTGGGACCAGAAAGCTGACGTTCCCAAAGGCGGACCCGACTCGCAATAGATGGGGTTTTCATGGTGCAAACTGCAAAGCCGGCGCACTTGAAACCTCAAACCGTAAAGGCCTTCGACGAATATATTCGTGAAGCTGAAGCCGGGATGAAGCAGACCCTGCATGGAAGCGGCCCCTTTCTGTGGTCTGAAGTCGATTCAGAGAGGGACCGGCTAGTCGGCGGAGGACAAGTTGTGGCGCAATTCTGGGCCGGCGAGGGACCAGTCAAGGTGCCCAACGGTCTGATTCATGACTGGATCGGCGCTGTTTTCGTTCCGGCTACGGACCTCAAGAAGACCCTGGCGTTAATCCAGGACTATGATCACCACAAATATATCTTCGGGCCCGAAGTGATTGACTCAAGGTCAATACGCCATCGCGGCAACGATTTTCGTATCTCTTTGCGGCTTCTCAAGAAGAAAATCGTGACCGTGGTCCTCGATACGGACCATGAGGTGCATTACCGTTCCCTGGATCCAACCCGCTGGGTTTGCAGTTCGTACACGACGCGGATTGCTGAAGTGGAGAATGCCGGAACGCCCAGGGAACAAGTGCTGCCTCCTGACACAGGTAATGGGTTCCTATGGCGACTGTATTCTTACTGGAGATTCCAGGAACGGAAGGGCGGAGTGTACATTGAGTGCCGGGCCATTTCACTGACGCGAGACGTGCCGCTGGGGCTGGGATGGATGATCGAGCCGATCATTAAGAAGCTCCCTAAAGAGTCTCTAATCCACACTCTTGAGGCTACGCGCCGGGCGCTGCAGGCCGAGGAGACATAAATTCCGTTCCCCGCATTAAGGTTCGAACAAAATGTCCCGCAGGGCCCGTGCAACTCGGCCCTGCAGGATGGATCGGCTGCCCCGCGCTGGGGCCCGGCCGCAATCTCTCACAATCCTAAGGGTTCGTTCCGCTCATCAATCAGGCGGCCGCTGCGTGCTTCTTGGCCTTCGCGTGATGCTTGGTCTTGTGATGGGACTTATGCTCGCCCGCGGGCTTTACCATTGCATCCATCAACGCCTTCTGGGCGTCAACGTAGCTTCTCACTCCTTCCCGCGTTAGCTCCGTGAACGGCACGAAGGGAAATGGCTTCAGGAGTTCCAGGGCCTTGCCGGCCGTTTTCGTGTTGGCGTTCATTTGCTGCCCGGCCAGATCAACCAACTTCCTTTGGGCCTCGATGAATGATTCGGTTGCCTGTCGCGCCAGTGCGGTCAACTCGGTCTTCTTAATTTTCTTGAAGCCGTTGCTGTGCTTGGCACCGGTGGCTTTGGCGGTCTCGTCGGCAATGACATCCATGAATTGTTTCTGGGCTTTGACAAAGTTCTCCATGCCTTCTTTGGCCAGTTCCGCCAGGATCTCAGTCTGGTACGGCTTTCCGGCCTTGGCAGCCTCCACCCAGGTGTGGGTCTGCTTTCCGGCGATCTTCAGGAACTCCTGCTGCATGTGGATAAATGTCTCCACGCTACGTCGCAGCAGATCGACTGCATGGGCCGCGCGCTGGTCTCCAATCCGTTCCTTCACGCCGGACATGAGGATTTCATGTTGTTTCAGTCCGAGCTCCAGCAACACTTTCTGCCCCTCAATGAAATTGGTTACGCCTTCCCCAGCTATTTCACCCAGAATGGCTGCGGGCGAGTGTTGCGGATCGGTCAGTTGTTGCCGCACAGAGTGCATGACGCTTGCATTCTGCCGCATGGCGAGATCCAGCAGGATCCGTTGCGTAGAAAAGAAACTCTGTACGCCTTGTTGGGCCCAGCTGGAAAGAAGAGTTACAAAGGACGGCTCCCGAGTTCGGGAGGACTCTGATTTTACCGTTGCCGGCATTTTGATACCTCCATATGAGTTCTTAATAGTTATGCTGCATTGCAGCATTCAAATAAACTCTACGAGCTTACGGAGTTTATGTCAATATGTATTTGTTCCTTGTGCATTGCAACATGGGAGGAGGCGGAGTGAAACCAGGCACCATTGTCATCAAGAAGTATGGAAACCGCAGGCTGTACGACACCGCCGGAAGCCGTTACGTGAATCTCGACGATATTGCCGGATTCGTTCGCCAGGGCAAGGACGTGCAAGTGGTGGACGCGAAAACCGGACAGGACCTCACCCGGGTCACTCTGACCCAGGTCATCATGGAAGATGCCAAGGAGAAGCCTACGGGGCTGCCGCTCGAGCTGCTGCGCCAGCTCGTCGTCGCCTCCGATGAGGTACGGCAGGAGTTCGTCATGTGGTATCTGAAATCCGCCTTTGACGCCTACCAGAAGGTGCAGGACGCGGTACAGAGCCGCCTGGGCGAGGTCCAATCCGCCATTCTGTCCCCGATGGACATGATGAAGAAGTTTCTGGGCGAGGCACCACCGGCACAGCCGCGACCTCAGGCCGAACCGGAACTCGATGGCTTGCGCAAGCGAGTGGCAGAACTGGAGGCACGCCTCCAAAAGCCTGCGCCACGAAAACGCTCGCGGAAAAAGCGCTAAAAGGGTGTTACGAGTCGCGAAACAGCGTCATCCTGAGTCGAGGCATGGCAGAACGTAGCGATTGCGAAATCGAAGAAAGCCGGGTTCGGCCCAAAGGCATCGAATAGCCCGAATGTGCTATGGAGCCGGCAATGACATCAAGGTATAATCTGGTGTTATCAAGCGTCGGCCCGCGCTTGCTGCAATTTCGGGGCGACAAACATGCTGGATGCGGCGCCGAGCCAGGACGAAATTGCACAAAAAGAGACGGGCAATAAGTCGATCGAAGGCTGAGTCTCGCAAACACGACCCTAATATTGACTTCTCGCCCTGGACGGAAGCGCTTTTCGCGGCCGAGATTCTTCTGTTGCACGCAACCCCCATTTATTACGGCTTCGGCGTGCCGCAAGGGGATGACTCAGGGGTCGTCATCATTCCCGGTTTTCTCGGGACCGACCTTTATTTGATGGAACTCCACGGCTGGCTGGGGCGCATTGGTTACCGGCCGTATTTTTCCGGCATCGGGATCAACGCCGACTGCCCTAACCTCCTGATCCAGCGTCATCTGAACGAGACCATAGAAAGAGCGCGGGCGGAGACGGGACGAAAAATTCACCTGATCGGTCATAGCCTTGGAGGAGTCATCGCGCGCGCGGTGGCACGCCAGCGGCCCCGGGATGTTGCCTCTGTTATTACGCTGGCCTCACCCATTCGCGGCACGGTAACCAGTCGAACGGTTCTTCACGCCGCCGAAGCGGTCCGCCTGCGTATCCTCCAGGAGCATGGCCGCGGAGTACTGCCGGCCTGCTACACCGGGCGTTGCACCTGCAATTTTGTTGATTCGTTGAAGCGCGACATTCCGGACCACATGCTTCAAACTGCGATTTACACCCGCCATGACGGCATCGTGAGTTGGCGGTATTGCATGACCACTGATCCTGAGTCCAATTTTGAAGTGCCGGGCACGCACATCGGGATGGCCTTTAACCCGTCGGCGTACACCATTGTCGCCGAGCGCCTGGCCAAGACTCATGGCTCTCAGTGAGGTCCCGGGCCGCCCATCTCCACCACCGCCCCCGCAGTCGTCTCCAGTTTCTCGACCAATCCTCCGCGTGGCTTCAGGCACAGCGTCGCCCTCGCCAGGCTGTTGTTCATCACTTCCAGGCTGCCGCTACAGTCGGTTTTCAGGTACGGCAAGCGATGCATACTTTCACCGCAACCGTCGAACGCAATCTCCAGTTCAAATCCATCGCGTGTGCTACAAGAAAAATCCCAGCGTAAATTTTCCCGGTCTTTCTTGATCTCCTTTAAATTACGGAAGACGCGCTGTTCCGCGTTATGCCAGAGCACGGCTTTGCGAAAGACCAGCCCGAATGGCATTTCATAAACCAGGACTTCGAACGTGGTGGGCGCACCATCAGGTCGAAGAAAATATGCATGTGCCCAACGCCAGAACTTACGATGCCGGTAGCCACAGTTATGCCCTTGCACTCCAAATCCCAGAGGGTCCCCTTGAAAACGACGGCCATCCAGCGTGATCTGGCCGGAAAAAAGGGCGTCAGAATGCGGCGTTCGCGAGAAACCAATCCAGCCCTTGCTGCTCAGGCAGGCACGAAACGTGGAATGAAATTGCAGGTCCCACGAAATTGAGTGTCCCCGTACGTCCAACGCTCCCCGGCAGGAGTTCTGCTGAATCGCGTTGTTGCTCATTCGCAAATGGAATGGGTCTCGCCCTCTCGCGCTCAGTTCCAGCCCCGCCAACGGAAATCCCTGAATGAAGCTTTGCGGCTTTCCATCCTTCGGAAACCAGGTCGCCCACAGTTGCAGCGGCATTCCCGCCGGGTTCCCAGGACAACCTCCTCGGCCAGGATTCATCAGCAAGTATCGGAACCACCACGCCCCGCCACCGTCCGCCAGACCCAGGCGAACGAACCAGACTTCATAGCGGCGGCGAGTTGACAGTGAGGAGAAGGCTTCGTTCAGCGTTTCAGCTGGCTTAATTCGGGGACTACTCATCTTCGACGAAATCATACTCCAGTTGGCTAGTCTGGCTGACTCGCGACTAGCCCCTTTCGACGGGTCTATACTCTGGAGTGAACTTGTTGAAAGGAGCGACCCGATGAAACGCGCAAGCCTTCTACTCTTGCTGATGTTCATCCTGACCTCTCTGGTGCAGGCGCAGGACAACTCCCCACAGGCACCATCATCCGCGACTGGCCCCAGTACGCACGGCCAGATGCACAGCGAACACCATCGGAAAATGATGGAGATGCACCAGCAACACATGGAGGCCATGAAGGCCGACATGGCGAAGATGAGGTCTTCCCTCGCGCAGATGAAGGCCAACCTGGCCAAGATCAGCGATCCCACCGAGAAGGGAAGCTGGCAGAGCAATGTGGATATGTGGGAGGTCCTGATTGGGCACATGGAGCAGATGTCAAAGCACATGGAAGCCATGGGTCAAGGTATGGGTGGCATGGGTCACGGAATGATGCATGACCACGGTATGGGTGGTCCCGCTTCTCCTCCTCCAGCCGAAAAGAAACCGGAGTAGCGCATGGCTGTATTGCACGTGAAAATTATTTTGCGCCGGATGGCTCAGGCAGAGGGAACAAGGGACAGGTAACGAGCCGCTGCCTCGGGCGAAACCGGATTGTAGAAAAATCCGGAAGCCCACTCGAAGCCAGTAATAGGAAAAACCTGGGGCAGGATTTCTATATGCCAATGGAAGTCATCCTCGATGGTTTTCCAATAGCCCTCTCTTGGACGGGGAAAGGGGCGGTCGTGGAGGCTCAGATTGTAGGGTGGCCCGTCGATGCGCTGCTCCAGTTTCTGCAGCACATCGCGCAGGATCCGAGCCAGGTTCTCCATCTGGGCCGCGCTGATCCGGCTGAAGGTGCTGCTGTGAGACTTAGGGAGCACGCACATCTCAAAGGGAAAGCGCGACGCAAAGGGAGCAAATGCGACGAAATCTTCGTTTTCGGCAATCAGTCGCTTTCGCGCCTTCAGCTCCTGCTGGAGCACGTCGCAGTAGATGCAGCGCTCCTTAAGGGCAAAGTAGTCACGAGCGATCATGAGTTTCGTCTTAACTGCGCGCGGCGTTACCGGAAGGGCCATCAGCTGCGAGATGGGATGACTAATCGTCAGCGCGCCCGCTCCTACCCCGTAATTCTTGAAGATCAACACATAGCGCACACGCGTGTCCCCTTCAAGATCGACGATGCGAGCGATATAGGCCCTGATGATGTCGGAAATTTCCCTGATTTCCAGTTCGTGCAGGTTACGGTCGTGCCGCGCAGTCTCGGCAATGATCTCGTGTGCACCCACACCGTTCATCAGATCGTGTAGCGCTTCGGCACGCCGTCCCAGATCGCCTTCAATCCGCAGCCGGGGTCGGGAATTGGGCACCACCCGAACCGACCATCCCGGCCCGTTAGGAGAAGATCCTCGATTCCGGATTGCGAAGACTTCTGGTGGCGTCGCGGCCTCGTTGCCTTCACAAAATGGACAGAAGCCTGTGCCGCTTGTGAATTTTTCGAAGCGAAAGTCTCGGGGCTGCACGCCGTCATTCTCCCCCACGATGACCCACCGGTCAGTGAAAATGTCTTTGCGCATTTGGGTCATGCGGACCGATCCTGCGAAAAGGGATTTCGTGGACTACCCAGCAGCACTGGGCTTGGCTTCAACAGCAGGGTTCCTGGCTGCGACGCAGTATATACCACCGATTGCAGCAGCCGTGGGCATTAAGCCCACGGCCTGGTGAAGGACCCCTTAGTCTTCTCGCGGCTTCCGCCGTCCCACTCGGTCCAGGATTCGGCGGACTTTCTTCGGTGACACGGAAAGGCGGGTTGCCACGCGCGAAACCTTCCGGCCTTCGCGTTCCCAGACCTTGGGAATGATCAGTTCGGCGAATTCTTCGCTTATCTGCTGGAAAGTCTTATCGCCAACCGAGCCTTGCGACCACGCGCGCAACGTGGGATTCACGCTGCCGCCGCGCAAGACCTTGGACTTCAGGCTCTGCAGGTCTTCCCAGGCGCTGTCGGCGTGGTCGCCCTTGGTGAGCGTGAGCGCCTGGTCGTAGCAGCGCCGTGCCGCATCTGGATCGTCAAAGAAGCGGTTGCAGTACGTCAGCCCCTGCCAAACGTGGGTATGCGCAAGCAGACGCCGGTTCTGGGTGTGTTTTGCCAGTTCGATGGCTTCGTGAGCGAAATCCTGGGCCAGGCGGGCGTGGTTGCCGGGTTCGGTGCTTTCGCCGATCCCTTCCTCCACCAGAGCGTTTTCGATCATGCAGAGCAGCAGGCGCGCCCGCGCCATCAGGATGTGGTCACGCTTTTCTTCGCCCAGGCGAAAGGCGGTCTTCGCCGCCGCTTCGGCATGTTCGAGATCGCCGTTGTCCAGATGGAGATAGGCGTAGTTCAGGTGCACGCTGCCCAGGCCGTGGTGGTTTTCATACTGCTCGTAGATGGCCGCAGCTTCGGCGAGTTCGGCCAGAGCCTCCTGGCGGAGCTGCTCAAAGCGGCCGCGATACTGCGGCTTGCCCTGGCCATTGCTGGCTCGCCCGCGCGTGGCGGCCTTGCGGCGGCGGGCCGCGTCGGCGTCAATCTTACGTCGCAATTGCAGGGCGATGAGGCGCTTGACGTACGCCATGTTGTTCAGTGAGCGCGCCACGTTGCGATGCAGCGGATCTCGTTTCTTGTACTGCGCGATGGCCCGGGCAAAACTGTCAATGGCGTGCTGGTAGCGTCCCTGGCGGCGTGCAATCCGGCCATAGGAGGAATGAATGTTGCCGAGGGTGAGGAAATCATCGGTCTTGCTGAGGATGGCTTCGGCCTCATGCAGGATGTCAATGGCCAGCTTCACGTCTCCCTTCTGAAAGAAGAGCCAGCTCTCCAGCACTCGCATGACGGCGGCCATCGGTTCATGACCGAGATCGGAGGCGAGTTCTCTGCCCTTGACCGCAAACGCCAGCGCCTGGTCATACTCTCCCTTCATGCGCAGGCAGCGGCCCTTCCAGAAATTGGCGATGGCCAGGAGTTCGTTGTCGTCGGTCTCCGCCTCGAGACTCAGGACAAAATCAAAGTGCCGAAGGGCCTCATCCTTCGACTCTTCGCTCATCGCCACCATGCCCTCCGCCATGCGCAAATACAGGTAATCATGCAGAGGCAGGCGGGCGCGCACAGCTTTGGAGAAACGGGCGACAATTTCCTTGACCAGTCCAGGACGCTGGAAGCCGACGTCCACCCACTGCGCCAGATAGCCGGCGAAGGCCGCAGCGTTTCTTTGTCCTGGATCGAACGAGGTCAGCAGACCACGGTGCTCCTCCAGGCGCGCCAGGCCGCGTCCCACGCGGCGGCAGACCAGGTCTTCCTTGAGTTGCGCTAGAAACTCATCCAAGATCTCGGTGGAGTTGGGGCTCATCTTCCACGCAGGCGTGCTGCGTATTCCTAGTCGATGTAATCATAAGCCACCAGGGTCAGAAATTCCGCGAAATCCGGGCTGGTCATCATGCGGTCGTAGATCTCGGCGGCTTCCGCGATGCGGCCGCCTTTCAGTTTACTCTTCTGCTCGGCGATCACTCGGCGCACCAACTCTTGCGTGACTGGACGGCCATCGCTCAGCCTGGCGCCATGGCGCACCCATTGCCACACCTGGGCGCGGCAGATTTCGGCCGTGGCGGCGTCTTCCATGAGGTTGTAGATGGGGACGCAGCCCGAGCCGCGCAGCCACGACTCCAGATACTGCAAGCCCACATCAATGTTCCAGCGCAGACCTTCCTCGGTAATCTTGCCTTCCGGGACGACGAGCAGGTCTTTGGCGGTAACGCGCACGTCTTCGCGGCGGCGGCCGATCTGATTGGCCTCCTTCATGTGCGCGTCAAAGATTTCTTTCGCCACTGGCACCAGCCCGGGATGGGCCACCCAGGTGCCATCGTGTCCAGCATGGACCTCGCGGAATTTGTCCTGGCGCACCTTGTCGAGCGCCTTCTCGTTGGCCGCGGGATCGTTCTTGATGGGAATCTGCGCCGCCATTCCGCCCATGGCGTGAATGCCGCGGCGGTGGCAGGTGCGGATCAGCAGATCCACATAAGACTTCAGGAAATGCTTTTCCATGGTCACCGTCGAGCGATCGGGCAGCACGAACTCCGGACGGTTCCGGAATTTCTTGATGAAACTGAAAATGTAGTCCCAGCGGCCGCAGTTCAGGCCGGAGGAATGTTGCCGCAGCTCGTAGAGGATTTCGTCCATTTCAAAAGCTGCGAGGATGGTTTCGATCAGCACCGTGGCGCGGATGGTGCCGCGGGGTATGCCGAGTTCGTCCTGTGCGAAGCAGAAGATGTCGTTCCACAGGCGAGCTTCGAGATGACTCTCCATCTTGGGGAGGTAGAAATAGGGGCCGGTCCCTTTGCGGATCAGACGCTGCGCGTTGTGAAAGAAATAGAGCCCGAAATCAAACAGCGAACCGGAGATGGGCTTGCCATCCACCTGGAAATGCCTTTCCACCAGATGCCACCCCCGCGGACGCACCAGCAACGTGGCCACGGAGGAATTGAGTTCGTAGCGCTTCCCCTCCGGACTCACATAGCTGATCGTGCCTCCGACAGCGTCGCGCAGATTGAACTGGCCTTCGAGATTGTTCTGCCAGGTGGGCGAGTTCGAGTCTTCGAAATCCGCCATGAAAACATTGGCGCCGGAGTTCAGCGCATTGATGATCATTTTGCGATCCACCGGGCCCGTGATCTCCACCCGGCGGTCGCGCAGGTCGTGCGGAATGGGCGCAACGGTCCAGTCCGCCTCACGAATGTGAGCGGTTTCGGGAAGGAAGTCGGGGAGCTGGCCGGCGTCGATTTGTTGCTGGCGGGCGGCCCGGCGGGAAAGAAGCTCCTGGCGGCGTGCTTCAAACTCGCGGGCCAGTCTGGTCAGGAAAGCGCTGGCTTCCGCAGCAAGAATCTGCGTCTCAACTTCATTGCGGAGGGCTGTGGTGGTTGTCATGTACATCATTGTAATAGCGTGAAAAGGAAGCCTCCCGCGCACCTGGGTCAAAACGGACGACCAGGCCAATATGGACGACCCGGCTTGGACTCGTCCGGCAAATGGGTTCTACTGCGTATCAGCCGGTATGCCGGACAGGATAACGCAGCCATGCACAATCTCAGCTCCGCGGAACTCACCAAGCAGTGGCACAGCAACAGCCGTTGGATAGGAACAAAACGCCCTTACAGCAGCCAGCAAGTGGACAAGTTGCGCGGCTCGTTCCAAGTCGAGCACACGCTGGCGCGCCTGGGCGCGGAGCGCCTGTGGTGGCTACTGCATAACGAAGAGTACGTGCCTGCCCTCGGCGCCCTCACCGGCAATCAGGCGGTGCAGCAGGTGCAGGCTGGGCTGAAAGCGATCTATCTCAGTGGCTGGCAGGTCGCCGCCGACGCCAACGACTCGGGTCACATGTATCCCGATCAGAGTTTGTATCCGTCCGACAGTGTTCCGAACGTCATTCGACGGATCAACAATGCCCTGATGCGCGCCGACCAGATCCATCACATGGATGGAAAGAACGGCTTGCACTGGATGGCCCCCATCGTGGCCGACGCCGAAGCCGGATTCGGCGGCACCCTGAACGCCTTCGAATTGATGAAAGCGATGATCGAGGCCGGCGCCGCCTGTGTGCATTTTGAAGATCAGCTCTCTTCCGCCAAGAAGTGCGGTCACCTCGGCGGAAAGGTTCTGGTGCCGACCTCGGAAGCGATCCAGAAGCTGGTAGCGGCTCGCCTGGCAGCTGATGTGCTGGGTGTACCGACGCTGATCATGGCGCGCACCGACGCCAACAGCGCGTACCTGCTTACCAGCGACATCGACCGGCGCGACCGTGAATTTGTCACTGGAGAGAGAACCTCGGAGGGCTTTTTCAAGATTCGCGGCGGTATCGAGTCAGCCATCGCGCGCGGCCTCGCCTACGCTCCGTACGCGGACCTGATCTGGTGTGAGACTTCGGAACCGAACGTGGAAGAAGCCCGCCGGTTCGCGGAAGCGATTCATGCCAAGTATCCGGGAAAGCTTCTGGCTTACAACTGTTCGCCCTCGTTCAACTGGAAGAAGAAACTGGACGATGCAACCATCGCCAGCTTCCAGCCTGAGCTGGCCAAGATGGGATACAAGTTCCAGTTTGTCACGCTGGCCGGATTCCACGCCCTGAACCTGAGCATGTTCGAGCTGGCACGCGGCTACAAAGATAACGGCATGACCGCGTATTCTCGCCTGCAGGAGAAAGAATTCAGCCGGGAATCGGAGTATGGATACCAGGCTGTGAAGCACCAGCGCTTCGTGGGCACGGGATACTTCGATGCACTCACGCAGGTGATTGCCGGTGGCCTTTCCTCAACCACGGCGCTGAACGGTTCCACCGAGCAGGATCAGTTCGCAGAGATGAAGCCTCTCGTGCACCCGAAACACGGACCGGACGCGGCCTGCCAGCCGATTCTGGGCCAGTGCCCGTCCACGAACTGCGTGCCCGAATTCATTCCGACCCACGAGGAATCGCTCCTGCCCTCGGGAGATTAGGCCGAGCCACGATAAGGGGATGGGCGGGGGCTCCGCCCCTATCCGAGCAATCCTACTCAGGAGGGCGCCCCGTCCAAGCTTCGCTTGGGCGGGGTTTTTCTTGCGCAGTTTGCCGGCACCGCGACTGCCTCGCTAGGGCTTGCCGACGCCTAGGCTTTAGCTGGCGGTTTTGGTGGAATCTCGGCGTAGCCGGGGGTAGCCTGAGCGAGATTCTTGTCCAGCGAAGCCTTCGCGTCGCCGATGGACCAGCGAATTCCCCCCCCGAGAAGATTCAGGAAAAACGTATTCGACCAGTTTTCCGGGCGGTCGCCTATCGCGGTGTAGAAGACGCGTCCTTTGCCATGCATCCGCGCCCAGGTGGCAGGATAGGCAGCACGCTGATAGGGCTCCCCTGTCATGCCGTGGGTGTCGAGCGCGAGGATGACGTGGAGGTCCGGGGAAAAGTCCTTCAGCGAATACCACTCTTCGGTGAGACTTACTGGCGAGGTCACGCCTTCTAGGCCGGGGAATTTCGCGTCCTTCACAATCAGGTTGGCGGCCTGTAGCCGGGGAGTACTGCCGTGAGTGATGAACTCTCCGCCCAGCATCCGCAGATAGGGATCAGAGCTCTCGCCGTGGGCGATGTAACGATTGGAATTGTCTTTCGTGTCGGGCTCGGTATGAAAGGTGTCCGAAGCGGCATGGACTCCGACAAAGCCCAGCCCGCCGTGGACTGCGTCCAGCAACGCCTGCTTGCCGGCCGGCGACATGGGCGGGTTCCCATCCGTGCCGATGGTGGTCAGATCGCCGGTGGTATAAAAAAGCACTGCGGCATGTTTCTTAAAGTCAGCCGAATCGAAGACGCGGCCGTCTTTGGTGGCCGTGACTTCAAAGCCGTGCTGCTCTCCAAGCGTCTTGACTGCCTGTTCCAGAATGCTGGGGTGCCCAGGAGTGACCTTCACCACATCGTGTTCGAAGCCGGAAGACTTGGTGAAGATGAGAACAGACTTTTTCCCGGCTGCGAGCAAGTTTTTCGGTAAGGCAAGCCCGGCGCCAGCGATGGCGGTGGCCTGGAGAAAGCGACGACGGCTGAGAGAGTGATCCATGCTATTGCCTTTCCACGATAAGTTGGAGTCGCACGATTCGTCCGATTTGGGGCAGTAAAGGTCGCAGCCGTCGCCGGCTACGTCTCCCAAAAGCATAGTAGACCGCAACGAGCTTCGACTCAACTGCCAGCCGAAGAATTGCTCGCGCTCACTCAGCTCTTTTCACTCACAATCCGGGAGCCCTTTGCCTCGCATCCTCCTCCATGTGCACCGTCTTAACATGATGATCGAACTGCTGCTGTAGAGCCTTTTGATATTCTTCACGACTTGGACGATGGCTGGTAGACCTTACTTTGAATTTCACATCTGCACACAATGTGCATTCTGCTTCCACTGGAATATTGCCTAGCCATTTGGTGACGTGGAGAAAGGGCTTCTTCATGTTCCCAAGTTTCCTACATGCCAGCGATCCAGGCCAACCCCTGTAAGAGCTCAAGATGGCACAGCGAGTTTGGGGATGCAGGGTTGTATACTCTCGTGCCAGCGGTTTCCGATCAGAAAGCATCTCGCAAAGGACATTCATGAAACGCATACTCCTGGCCTCATCCCTGCTCTTGCTATTGGCCGCGATTGGCTTGGCCCAGCCGCAACCGGCTCCGGCAGCGCAGCCACCTGCGGTCATATCCAGTCCCGAGGTCCATGCGGACAACAGCGTTACCTTCCGGTTTCTGGATCCCAACGCGCATGAGGTTATGTTGGCGCTGGAGGGTGCGAAGCCTGCGCCCATGCAGAAGGATGACCAGGGAATCTGGAGCTTGACCACCGCACCGTTGGCGCCGGATTTCTATGGCTACTCATTTGTGGCGGACGGCGTGGGTCTGATTGATCCTTCCAATCCCTTGATGAAACCGAACCTGCTGCACACCCAGAGCCAGGTGCATGTGCCGGGGCCGGCTTCGTTGCCGTGGGAGGTGGGCGACGTGCCCCATGGCCTGGTCCATCATCATTTCTATAAGTCCGGCGTGGTGGGTGATGAGCGGGACTTTTACGTTTACACGCCGCCTGGCTACGATCCAAAGGCGAAACGGAGCTATCCCGTGCTCTATTTGCTCCACGGGTTCAGCGATGACGCCAGTGGGTGGACGGCGGTGGGGCGGGCGAATGTCATCCTCGATAATCTGATCGCCCAGGGCAAGGCCAAGGCGATGATTGTGGTGATGCCGCTGGGTTATGGCGCGCCGGAGATCGTAGTGCCGGGGCCGCGGGCGTTCGCGTCTGAACTCCGCAAGAAGAACTACGACCGCTTCAGCCAGGCCCTGTTTACCGAAGTCATGCCGCAGGTGGAAGGAGCCTACCGCGTGTCCAAAGACCGGAATTCGCGGGCGATTGCGGGCTTGTCGATGGGGGGCGCCGAGTCGCTGCTGACCGGACTGAATAATCTGGACAAGTTTGCCTGGGTCGGCGCCTTCAGCTCAGGGGGGATTACGGAAGATTTTGATGCGGAGTTTCCCGGGCTCGACGCCAAAGCCAATGAGAAGCTGCGTGTACTCTGGATCGCCTGCGGCACCGATGACCGACTGATCGAGCCGAACCGGAAGATGCGGGCGTGGCTGGATTCGAAGGGTGTCCACAATACGCCAATTGAAACGCCGGGCGGACATGTGTGGATGGTGTGGCGGCGGAATCTGGCGGAGTTCAGCGGGTTGCTGTTTCGGTAGGAAAGAGTCATCGCTCGTCGGTCTTCAGTCGTCGGTTGCCAGTCGTCGGTTTTCCGTCTGCCATGCTTCAGCAAGCGAGGCAGCACTTTGTTTCGGAGTGGACTGGGGCTTCAGCCCTGCAACAAGCGCGTTCGAATGAGGGCTTAAGCCCCCGAGGGTTTGCTTCGTTACCCTGCAAGCCTTTTATCCGGCGAGGCTTAGCTTTCCACACGCGGGGCGCGTCGTACAGCCACTTCCGTAATCTCCTCCTCTTTGCCGGCTCGTTCCATACTGGGACAAATGCATAAGTAGGCATCTCAACCGCGCCCTCTGAATGAAGCCCTCCCCCGTCAATACGCGTCGCTGGAAGCGAAAGCAGATTGACCTGCAAGTTTTTGTCGTTCTGCGTGACGGAGAATCCAAAGTTTTCGTGCCGGGGCGGCTTGCTGAAATCAGCAAAGGCGGACTGGCGCTTTATGCCGGAATCAATCTGCAACCCGGCGATCCGGTCGAGGTTGAGTTGCCGGCGCCCTACTCCCGCGTAAAAGGAACGATCCGCAACCGGGACGGCTATTGCTTTGGAGTGGAGTTCCTGAGTTCGCTCTCATCTGCCTCCCGGCCAGCCAGCCGCAATCTGGCGCTCTTCCAGCAGCGGCATGAGGCTTATCTGCGAGAAAGCGAAGAGGAGATCAACCGCTTGCAAAAAGAAGTCGCGGCGATGCGGCGGGCCGCGCTGATGGCGGAGGGGATCAAGAAATTGTGATGGTAAGTACGAACGGCCCGATTACAACAGTCACGAATTTCTGGTGGGCAGCGACTCGAGCAAACTCGATCGACAGTCGGAGAACCGCACGCGCAATTGGGCAAGCGTCGACGGAGCTCATCAAAGCTCCAATCTCGAGTTTTTACGGCGCAAAAGAATAGGTCCATTTGACCGTGAAGCGCGTTTCGCGGACTTGCGGGGGGTTCGCTGGGGCAATGCTGGCGAACTGCGTTCCAATGTTGTAGACGATATAGAGATCGCTATCGGGGCGATAGTTGTAGCGCAATCGGAGATTTGCACTTACCGCCTGGTTGTTTGATGTGTTCATCTGAAGGAGACTTGTAAAGGTCAAGAACCGGTTGAAAGAGTAGTTTCCCTGAAGGCTTGCCAGGACAACCGAAAAATGTCCGTCAGGCAACGGCAATCGAAATCGATCCCATGTTTCAGAGGCAGAAACTGAGAATTTCGACATCGGGCGATAGTTGGCCCCCACGCTAAATTCATTCAGGGTCCCTCCATAATAGCTACCAAAGGTATTGTAGAAGTTGTACGTAACGCGTCGGTCTTGCCGGGACCCGTAGAAAAGTGTGCGGCGAGTGAAGTGGTAGAGCCCGTTAGGAATGAAAACGTTCTTATAGATATGGAAAGGTGTCTTGATTTGCTGTGTGAAGACATCAGCAATGCTTGCGTCAGCGTAGCCGTCATTATTGAAATGGGCGTGAAAAATGGTCCTCCATTCTTGTGTGGAAACTTCGCCGCGGGTATTCGGCGCGTGAAGAATTAACCCCTCAAGTTGAAATTCCCGGACAAGGCTTGTCCTGGGTCTGATTTTGAAGGTTAGGTCCCCGTAGGTTTCGTCGGAATCGGTCCTCTTAACGAAACCTACCTCTGGATTGAAATTCGGCCCGATTTTTCGACGTTCGACAATTCCGTCCAGCCAATTTGAACGATAGATGAGCGAAGCCCCAAGATCACTATTTCCGCTCGGATGCCCAGGCGATTTTGTCCCCGCCATGTGTGCGTCCACAACCCAATCCTTGAAGAAAACCAGACGCGTGTCCACGCCCCCAGTTTGATTGAAACTGTCGAGCACGTTTCCGGAGCGCTTATCGATACCCATAACACCAATGTACGATCCGGACCAAAGTGACTCCTTTAAACGAACAACCGCAAAGTTCGCAAATGGATTCGGCCCGTTCGAACGGGTGTCCACGTCCATGATGCCAAGCTCCATACGGCCCAATGTGCCGGTCAGCTTCGCGCCGCCATTGATAGGTACTTGGTCGCCGGTGATAGGGTCAATTCCAATCTGGCGGCTGAAGAACAACTGGTCGTGATCGCCCAGATCGAAACTGAAAACGCCGGCATTCTCCAGGAAGAATTGCCGTTTTTCGGGAATGAATACTTTAAAGGGGCTGAGATTAAATGGCTGGAGGTCAACTTCGGTATCGGCAAAATCCGTATTGCCAGTCACGTTTAAGACAAGATTCGAGCTGAGTCCATACTTCAAGTCAATGCCGCCCGTGAGCGGAAACTTCGGGTCCTGCCCTGTCTGCTTGTCATACTGGACCAGCCCATAGGGCTTTACAATGAAAAGCCTTCCGCTTCCGATGTCCTGGATACCGTGCAACTCCCCCGCCTGGGAGACCTTGGTGATCCCAAATGTTCTCCGGTACGCACGCCACATATCCTGTTCATTCTTTCTGCGGATGAAGCGTTTGAGATTCAATCCCCAGATTACATTTTTCGAGTCGGTGAAGTTGAGGGTTGTGAAAGGAATTTCTACGATCGCACTCCATCCGTCCGCAATGACGCGGGACTCGGAAGTCCATACTCCGTCCCACCCGCGGTCAAAATCACCTCCGTCGGACGATTTTTGTTCTTCAACGATCAGACCGTCAACCTGGGTGCCGAGGGGATTGATTTGGAATACGTAAGCTCCGCGCCGAGCGTGGTTGGAATCGATGAGAATCTCGAAGTGGTCGTCCAGATCCTGGCTGACGTCGCGGCGGAGCTCCGTCGCCGTGATCCGAGAGGGTTTGGAGTCGTAGCAATGAATTCCGAAATAGACAGCGTGCCGTGTGTAGAGGATGCGAACTTCGGTCTTTTCGGTTGGTAGTTCACCTTCGCGGGGCTCGCTTTGCCGAAAGTCAGTGATCGGCTTGGCGGTCTCCCAAAGTGAGTCGTTTAAGGTTCCGTCAAGCTTAGGGGCATGGTCGACACGAGTTGCCTCGGCAGGATTCGAAACCACCTGCTGTTGAGGGCTGGGAGGGGCTTCCGAAGCTCCTGCCCTTTCGATAAGCGGCTGCGATAAAAGAAAAAACACACCGAAGACACACCGGACCACATTGGACGAATGGGCAAAATGGCTCATGTGATCCGAGGGCTGTCAATCCCGCGTTCCGGACATACACAATTATGGCCTCCTCCATTTTGCAGCGAGGGAGCCCTTTGTCAATGCGCATGGTAGGAGATAGGGCAGGATTCGGCAGCCGTTGGGTGGGCCTTCGGTCGATTCGCTGGCGTAAAATCGCGATTGCACGCATTGACCAGGGTAGAGCGTAAACCGCCCGTTACATCGGCAACCCGCACAAGAAACCAAACCCAAGCTATTCCAGCCACTGCGGATTCTGATACGTCCCGTCGAAATTGTGTGACGTCTTGTAAAGCTCCCACTCGCCCTTTTGGGCCACCGGCGCGGTTCGGGCGAGGAGGGCCGCGACTTGCTCCTGGCTCAGCGGCTTGAAGGTTCGCGCCACTTTCAGCGCCTGTTGCAGGATGGGGAGCGAATCGCAGCCGGTGATGACCACGCTGGTGGGCAGGGTGAGCGCGTACTGGAGGCACTCGACCGGCTCGGCAGCTTTGCTCTTGAGGATCAAACCGTCGCCCATGGGCTTCATGCCCAGCACTCCAATGTTGTGTTTCACCAGCACGGGGAGAACCTTCTTTTCGAAGCTTTCGTAGTGGGCATCCATCAGGTTGAGCGGCATCTGTACCGTGTTCAGCGTGAAGTTGCGGGCGAAGGCGGCGTTCAGCATTTTCAGATGAATGTCGGGACTCTTGTGACCGGTGAAACCGATGTAGCGGATTTTGCCTTTTTGTTTGGCCTCGAGAACGGCCTCCATGCCCCCCTTGGGGGCAAAAATACGTTCGGGATCGGTGTCGCGAATCACTTCATGGAACTGCAGCAGATCGATGGTGTCGGTCTGGAGGCGACGCAGTGACTCGTCAATCTGGCGCGCGGCCCCCTTGCTGGTATGGGCGTCAAGCTTGGTCATCAGGAAAGCTTTCTTGCGATATCCGTCGCGCAGGGCCTTGCCCATGCGGACCTCGCTGGCGCCGCCGTTATAGTCCCAACAATTGTCCAGGAAGTTGATGCCTTCATCGAGTGCGGCGCGAATGATGCGGATGCTCTCCTGCTCGTCGCTCTGGCTCCCAAGGTGATATCCACCCAGGCCGATGCAAGAAACGTTCTCGCCGGTGTTGCCCAGGGTGCGATAAGGAATACCGTTCTTAGTTTCGCCTGCCCAGACGCGAGGCAGTAGAGTGCCCGCCACGGTGACGCCAGCGGCGGTTTCCAGAAACTCGCGGCGGGTGAGTGCCGGCTTGGGATCGGTCATGGGAGGTCTCCTCTTGGTCAGGTTTCTGCGGGCATTATCCCACCGGCGGCGGTGGACGCGCTACGACCCACGTAG
>JAIQFF010000218.1 GCA_020073395.1 Terriglobia bacterium | reverse complement strand
ATCCCGAACTGCGGGAGACCCTCACCCGGCTGCAAACCTCCAGCGAAGGCAAGCTTGGGCAGGTTACTCCTGCCGCCCTGGAAACTGTGCAGGAGGGTACTGCTTCACAGCCAGCGGAGAAGCTGGATGAGCCCGCAGTTTCGCTGAAAAACGAAGACCCTCTGGTACCGGCGCCGGTGTTGGCCAAGCCGGAGGACGCTCTCGCTCCTCCGCCGGCCTCGGAATCGAAGGCTCGTGACGCCGCGCCCGAGACCATCCGCGTCGGCGTCAACCTGCTGGACAAACTGATGACGCTGGTCGGCGAGCTGGTGCTGGCGAGAAACCAGCTTCTGCAAATCGGCAATACCTCGGAAGACACCGGTCTTCAGGCGGTCTCCCAGCGCATGAATCTCATCGCCACCGAGCTGCAAGAGGAGGTCATGAAGACTCGCATGCAGCCCATCGGGAACATCTGGGCGCAGTTTCCACGAACGGTACGCGATGTCGCCCTCACTTGCGGCAAGCAAGTCAACATCGAGATGGAGGGCAAAGAAACCGAACTCGACAAGACCATCATTGAGGCGATCAAGGACCCGCTCACTCGCCTGGTGCGCAATTCCGTGGACCACGGCATCGAGCTGCCCCAGGACCGTGTGAAAGCGGGAAAAGATCCAAACGGTCGCCTGATTCTGCGCGCCTTTCATGAAGGCGGGCAGGTCAACATCGAGATCAGTGACGACGGCGCCGGACTGAACGCGGAGCGCATCCGCGAAAAAGCGGTCGAGCGTGGAGTCATTACCGCCGAGCAGGCGGTACGCATGACCGAACGCGAAATCTTCAATTTGATCTTTCTGCCGGGATTTTCCACGGCGCAAAAAGTAACCAATGTGTCCGGTCGTGGCGTGGGCATGGATGTGGTGAAGACCAACGTGGAGAAGATCGGAGGCACGGTGGATGTGCACTCGAGCGCCGCCCGGGGCACCACCGTTCGGGTCAAGATTCCCCTGACCCTGGCCATCATCCCGGCGATGGTGGTGACCTGCTGTGGCGATCGCTATGCCATTCCCCAGGTGAGCTTGTTGGAGCTAGTGCGGATCGAGGGCGGCAAGGCGCGCACGGCCATTGAAATGGTCCACGGCGTTCCCGTCTACCGCTTGCGCGGGCGCTTGCTCCCGCTGGTCTATCTCAGCCATGAACTGCGGCTGGCGGAGGGTAGCGGCCGCGAAGGGAAAGCCGAGGATGCCGTCAACATCGTGGTCTTGCAAGCCGACGACCGGCAGTTTGGCCTGGTGGTGGACCAGATCAACGACACCGAAGAAATCGTGGTCAAGCCGCTGCGGAAGCAACTCAAGACGGTCAAGACCTTCGCCGGCTCCAGCGTCATGGGCGATGGCAAAGTCGCGCTGATTCTCGACGTGTTGGGCCTGGCACAGCGCGCCAACGTGGTCTCCGAAGCCCGCGAGCGCGCGCTCGCCGAGGAAGACCCCGAAGCCGTGGAAAAGGCGGAGCAAAGACAAACCTTCCTGCTGTTTGCCGGGCTGGGCGATTCCCTTATGGCTATACCCCTCGACACTCTGGCTCGGCTGGAGGAGTTTCCGGTGGCACAAGTAGAGATGTCAGGTAGCCAGTGGGTCACGCAATACCGGGGCCAGATTCTGTCCTTGGTTCGCCTCAATGTAGTAATGGAAGAGCGCCGGCACAAACTGCGGGGTTTACAAGGTCCGCCCGCCCAGGATTCGACCTCCATTCAGGTGCTGGTGCTGAACCACGAAGGACGCTCTTACGGACTGGTGGTGGACAAGATTCTGGACATTGTGGAGGACGAGGCGAACGTACGATCTGCGGCTACCCGGGCTTCGGTCCTCTATTCCGTGCTGATCGGAGGCCGGGTCACCGAGTTGCTCGACATTCCGGCTGTTCTCAAGACGGCGGCAGCCACACCGGTGTCGCCGGGCGCGGCTATGCACGCAGCCGAGGGAGCACACTGAGCCATGCCAGCTCTGCAGTTTTGCACGTTCTATCTTGACGGCCTTCTCTTCGGTATCGAACTGAAGGGAGTTCAGGAAGTCATACGCTCGCTGGAAATGACCCAGGTTCCGCTGGCTCCCAAAGTGGTCAGCGGCCTCATCAACCTCCGCGGCCAAATCGTCACTGCAGTCGACTTGCGTCAGCGACTGGAACTGGACATCCGTCCGCCGGACGCGCTGCCCATGAATGTTGTGGTCCGTTCTGAAGACGGCGCAGTCAGCTTTCTCGTGGACGAAATCGGCGACGTGGTTGAAGTCGAGGACAGCACGTTTGAGCCTGCACCGGAAATGTTACGGGCGAGCGTCCGCAGCATGATCCTCGGAGTGCACAAGCTCAAAGACCGGCTTATGCACGTACTTGACACCGAGAAGGCGTGCGAGATGACGGAAAGCGCCGAGCCTGCGTCAGTGGGAGCCTAGGACGATTACTCATGGCGAACGGGAAAGCGATCCTTTTTCGGGAAACTCAGCATTGCCTTCGGCCCTAACCTTACCCATCCCAGACGCATGGGCCGCCGCGATTTTTGCCGATGGAAGCCGCAGGGGGAAATCATGGCCTTCCGAAAGCGTCTTCTATTGGGCTGGGTCGCTCTTGCCTTGACTCTGTCTATGGCTCGAGACCGCGCGTGGGGACAAGAACCATCCATCTCTGCGGAGGAACCCTGTCTGCACTCCATCAGCCCCTCCCTGGCGCTACGCCCTCCCATGTCTAATTCCACGACATTAACCCACTGTAGGCTGCTTGCAGATGTCGGGACACCCTCCGCCGGCGCGCCTGTGGCCGCAGGTATCACACCCGCCAAGGCCAATCGGTTCTCGGGGCGAGTCAAGTTTCTGGCCGCTGACAGCATCACCCACTTTCGTTACATGGACACAGGTCCTGGGAAGGTGACCGCGCGCGACGAATACTACAAGATCAGCACCCGAGTGCAGATCAACTTCGTGCGAGAGGGCACCACCTACCTGCAGGCCCGGGGCGAGTCGGGGCGCAACTTTCAGGCCAGCTACGATTACACGGGAATCGGCGATCACGATGCCTACTGGTCGTTTAACCTCAAATCACTGTTCCTGGGCCAGAAAATCGGGCACCATTTGGAAGCCCAGGCTGGCTGAATTGAGTTTGACCTCGGTGCTGGCAGCGAAGTTACCTATGCTGACAACGACGCCTGGCTTGAGGGCTACCGGCTTAGCTACACGGGACAGATCCACAGGTTTGCGCCGGACAAAATTAGCGTGATGGTTGGCTACGTGGGAGACTTCCTGCAACCCAACACGTTTGCCCGCTTAAGTCGCATGGACGACGAGAATTACATCCAAGTCCTCGCCACCCGCAAGTTGAGAAGCACAGGCGATCTGTCGGCGGAGTTCGATTCTATCCAGTCCATCCGCTTCACCCGTGAGGCCTTCCGCTGGCAAAAACTTCCGGTGCCGGTGGTTCAGGATCTGACCCTGGAGGCCCTTACCCGTGCCTCCGACAACCCGACGTTCGGCTGGTCCGGCACTCTCTCTCGCGCCATCGACCGCAAGGCGAGGCTGCGCCTAGGGACACTCTGAACAAGCGCCACATCTAACTGAGCAAATATCATGGCTCAGGAGATGGTGCTTTGGTTGCAACTCCCCGCGGCTTGTGTGAAACCTGTTCGGTTCGGCCTTCCCCAGCGTTTCGTCGGGGAAGCCCCAAGCCGACGGCGTCTACGCCACCGCGAGCAGCAGTCGTTTGCGGCTGACAAACAAGTTGACCAGCGCACAGGTAACGAACAGCCGGTGCGCGTTCTTCTTCAGCCCGCGGTAGCGCACTTTGACGAATCCAAACTTGAGCTTCATCACCTGAAACACATGCTCTACCTTCGCTCGCACTTTCGACTTCGTCCGGTTCTTGGCCCACGCGACCGGGTCCACGATCTGACCTTTGTAGCGGCAGCGCCGCTGCGTGAAATCCAGCGCCTGGGGCGCGCACTCGCGGATCACCTCGGTCTGTCCCTGATAAGCACCGTCGCCCCACACCCGCGTCTCTTCTCCGTGCAACAGATCCGGCAACATGGCCCCATCAGAAACGTTGGCCGCGGTCGCGACTGCGGTATGAATGATCTTGGTCTTGCTGTCCACTCCCACGTGCGCCTTCATTCCGAAATACCACTGCTTGCCCTTCCGCGTCTGGTGCATCTCCGGGTCGCGGCTCTGCTCGCGGTTTTTGGTGGAACTGGGCGCATGGATCAAAGTGGCATCCACGATTGTGCCCGTGGTGATGCGCACGCCCTTGGCCTGCAGGTGCAGATTCACCGTCCCCAGTATCTCTTCCCCTAGATGGTGCTCCTCCAGCAAATGACGGAACTTGCATACCGTGGTCTCGTCCGGCACCGGCTCCGATCCCAGGTCAATCCCCGCAAACTGCCGCAACGTCGCCGAATCGTATAACGCCTCTTCCACCGCCGGGTCCGCCAAGTTGAACCACTGCTGCAGAAAATAAATCCTCAGCATCTGCTCCAGTTCTTTGGGCCGGCGCCCGTTCCCTGGCTTGGGATAATGCGGCTCAATCAGCCCGCACAACTTCGCCCACGGCACCACCTGCTCCATCTCTTCCAAAAACATCGCCCGCCGCGTCTTCTTGGTGTACCGCTCGAATCCCGTCATCATCGCCAGTGTCCTCTGTTTGCCGAGAGAGTTCATACTGGCTCGACTTTATCTATACTCGCTGTGGAAAGGCAGCACTTAATCAGAGTCTCCCTAACAATGGAAGAGTTCGAACTGTTGAAACGGCTGGCCGAAGACGAGGGTCGTTTGTCCTGCGATGCAATGCCTTCACTTCCGAAGATTTCGGGTGAGTCTCGCTTGCGGCATGAATTGGAGATCGGTCGTGATCTAGTGGGTAAGGGGCTCTCTCGTAAGTTGCAGTTGGGCTTCGACGAACTGGAAGATTTGGCCGATTCCCTCAATTGGCGCAGGAGACAACTAAAGAGCCAGATCAGATGCCTGGCAGACCCTGCGGCGAATAGTGACGTTGAGCGCCAGTTGTTCGTTTTGGAACATTTCCTCGAAAAAGTGACCGAGGCATGTGCGATGGTCTGAACGAACATCTGCGAGGCCGTTCAGCTGACAATCGCCAATTTGCTCGATCGCTTGTGGCAACCGTTGCAACCATTCTTTCGGGCCGCGGGGGGCCTTGACTATTAGCGGCTGGTCGCCGCTCACACTTACCGGAGGTCGTATGACTGCTGATCGCAAGATCCTCAAGAAGATGATTCTCAACGCTCTGTCGGGGAAAGGTGCTCATGTCTCTGTGAAGGACGCAGTCGCCGGACTCGACTGGAAGCTCTCTGGAGTGCCGCCTGAGGGCGTGTCGCACTCCATCTTCCAGCTACTCAATCATATGATTTACTGGAATCAGTGGGTGGTGAACTGGTTAGCCGGGCAGAAGCCTTCGGTGCCGAAGCACGCTCAGGGCGGCTGGCCCGGCAGGACCGCGCCCCAGAACGCCGCAGAGTGGCGAGAAGCCCTGCGCCAGTTCGACCGGGGGCTCGGAACAATGACGAGTGCCGCGGAGAAAGCAGACCTCCTTGCCAAACGCGGAACGAAGGCGCCGCTGGAGATGCTGCAAACGATCGCCTCGCATAACAGCTATCATCTCGGACAGGTGGTTGTGTTGCGGCAGAGGCTGTGTGCGTGGCCGCCTCCATGCGGCGGACTCACTTGGTAGCCGAATTCAGAAGTGAGTCTCGATTTCCCCAGTCCGTCACGGAATGCATTTGCTTGGTGAAGAATGCCATAGCACGCAAACGCGGTAGGCACGCCATTTATTCTCCTGGAATGGGAGCGCAGCCAATGCAGCAAGCGAGTTTTCGATTCTATGCCGAATTGAACGATTTGCTCCCGCTGTCGAAAAGAGGATTGTGTTTCTCTCATGCGTTTGAATCCTCCGCATCGGTGAAGGATACCGTCGAAGCTTTCGGGATACCGCACACCGAGGTCGATCTCATCCTGGCGAACGGCGAGACCGTACCCTTTTCCTACCGGCTGCGAGATGGAGACCGAATCAGCGTGTATCCAGTGTTTCGTTTCCTCGATCTTAGTCCACTCACTCGTCTCCAGCCTCGATCAGGGTGCGAGATGTGTTTCGTGCTCGACACACACCTCGGCAAGCTAGCGGCCTATCTGCGAATGCTGGGATTCGACAGCGTGTATCGCAACGACTGTCGGGACGAAGATCTCGTGCATATCTCCCTAGACCAGCAGCGGACTCTGTTGAGCAGGGATCGCGGTTTACTAAAGCGCAGCCTCGTGACTCGCGGCTACCTTGTGCGTGAAGCGCAGCCGCGAGAACAGCTCCTCGAGGTGCTCCGGCGCTTCAATCTGTCCGAATCATTTGCTCCATTCCGTCGCTGTCTCGACTGCAACACCCTGCTGCAAGCCGT
>JAIQFF010000217.1 GCA_020073395.1 Terriglobia bacterium | reverse complement strand
CTTCCCATTTCGCCAAGTGCTGAATGCATGCCGTCGCGTGCGATCCGGATGCGGTTTTCCTGGGTGCGGTCGCGCCATTCCTTGTCTGTGATTGCGGCTATCCCTTGCCGAGTAAGCTGTTCCCTGAGCACCGGCAAAACCGACGATGCTTCATCCAGAGCGCTCTGCAACGTCGTATAGGCCTTTTCCTGCTGCCGGAGGCGGGTCATGATGTGGGCGTATGTTCTGGCCCCGGATTGCTGTCCGGCCGTCGTGAACAAATCGGCTCCGGCGGTACTGACTCCCTGTTCAGCGAAGCCTCGCGACTGGGTCAGCATGCCCCACGATTCCAAACGACGCGCGACTTCGAAATACTTTTCCGAATTTTCCGGGCCAACGTCGATAAGCGCGATCTTCAGCGCTGCGACTGCGTCGTCCGCGCGTCCCTGGCGGGCCCGAATCTCGGCAACTTTCTCCATCCACTTCGGATCTTTAAAAGCCAATTGATATACGCGTTCGTAGTCGGTGGCCGCCTCGTCGAAGCGCATGAGGCGTTCTTCGAGGCCGGCGCGCGCCGTTCGCAAGTCAACCCGATCTGGCCTGACCGTTACTGCCTTGCCGTAACTCTCGATCGCGGATGGATATTGTTCGAAGCTGGTTTGGATTTGAGCCAACACCATCGGCCAACGATAGTCACGTGGCGATTGTGTGACCGTCTTCGAGTAGAAATCCAAAAGTTGCTGCTGCCGCTGGTAACGCAGAGCATAGAGGGCCGCTTCCGTCACCAGGCCGGCATCTTCGGGAAAATTGTTGATGAGCTCGATGTACTGATCAACCGCGCCGGCATAGTCCTTCATGCGAGTCAGCGCGGGAACTAATCCCCGGCGCAGCGTGGCAATCCTGGTCTTACGCTCCTCGCCCGAGAAGGGCGCGGTGCGGAAGAGCGCGATCTCATCCAAGTAGAACTGGCGCAACCCCCGATCATCACCAGCCTGCGCATACGTGTCTGCCATCGCCGCCAGGTATTGGCCGTCATAAGGCGAAGTTTTCAGAAGCCCGGCCAACAGGTCTCGCGCCTGCGCGTACTCGCCCGCGTCGGTGGACTTGCGCGCTGCCTCGAAAGCGAACTGTTTGCTCAGCTCCGGATACGCATCCTTCGAGGCCTGCAGCAGGACGGCGATGGCCTGCGCATAGTTTTTGGTCCGCCAGTAGAAATCCACGGTCGAGCGCGCGACTCCCAGGATTTTCGGGTTCTCGCGATAGAGGGCCTCGACATTTCGCTGCGCCGACTGAAAATCCTTGCGGTTTTCGTACAACTGAACCAACCGGTAGCGCAACTGCAGGCGGTTAACGGGATCGGCGGTGAGCGCCGCCTGTTTTTCCAGCGCATGCTGGCGCACCGCTTCCAAAGATTTTTGCTCGGCCAGAACTTCAACCTCTTCCGCCTGCTCGATAGACGTAGTGCTGTTCGCGATTGAGTCGAGGAAGGTTCCCATCGCGAGCTTGCGGTTTTGCGTCTCGAGCACGCGTACTCGCAAGTCGACCACAGCCATGGAAGGGTTGGGCAGGGTGACCAGCTTCGCGGTTTGCTGCTCGACCTGGTCGCGAAGTTTTACCCTGCGAGCCAACTCCATCAGCCTCAAGTCGGCCGGCGAATTTGCTCCTCCAGCGAGAGCACCGTTTACATATTCGTCGATGGCGCGTGCGTAGTCGCGCTGATTTTCGTAAATCGCTCCGGCTTCATAGCTGTAGAGATTCTGGTCGCCAAGTTTCTTCCTGCCCTCATTCAACAGGCGGAGAGCGTTGTCAAAATCGAAATAGTCCCAGTAGATAGTGGCCGCGTCCAGGTAGCCGCTGGACTGCCCCGGAGCAACCTGGGGAATTCGGTCCCAGTAGGGCGCGGCTTTGGCGAACAGATCGCGATCGGCGTAGATGTCACCGATTCGCGACATGATTTCCCGGTTGCCGGGATTCGCCTGCAACAGATTGTCTTCGATCTTCGCCGCGATCCCTGTGTCGGCGGGTTCGAAATACGCCAGGGAGCGATACACGGCGGAGGCAGTGTGGGCGGTCTCAGGCTCGGCGGGATATTGTTCAGCCAGGACCCGGAGCACAGGCGCGCTGTCTTCGAAGTGCGATCGCCAGAGCTCAGCCTGCGCTATGAATTCCCCCGCGGCTGGATTGGCGCGGACCAGTTCGTCCCACAGGGCTTGACCAACGGCCGGCGCACTCGACCGCAATGAGTTCAATTCAGATTCCAGCATTCCCTTCACCGACAGATATTCGAAAAACTCGCGGCGCAGGTCAGCCTCTTCGAACCAGTGCTGTCGCAGGAGCGACTGCCAGGCGGCGTCGTCATAGGTGTGAGAGTCGTGATATGCGTTTAGCAGATTGCGCACGAAGACCGGGTTGTGCGGGAAGCGCTGGTTGGCATACTGGTTCAATCGCAGGTACAGCGCGGGAGTGCCACCGTAGCCTACCTGCCCAAAATACTTCTCAAGATCGGTGCCGCTGAAAGTTTTGACTGCTTCCTGGGTCAGCTTTTCGAAGTCGGCATCTCTCTTGTAGCGCAAGTAGAAACGCGCCAGCCGGTCGTACCACGAGCGATCAGGGAACCGTGCCAGGGCTAGCCGGTAGATCTCTTCCTGCTCGGTGCCCAGCCTGTTCTGATCCAGAAATACTGCCAGGCGTTCATAGAGGCCGGGATCATCTGGGTTGCGATCGATCTCCCTCCGCAGCACCGACAGCGCCTCGGGAACCTGCTTCAACTGAACCAGCCGAGCCAGATAGCGCTCCAGCACTCGCGAGTATTCGGCAGAGCGCGCCCCAATCAGATTGGAAGGTGACGCCGTGCGGATCTGAAATGCCTGATTTCCATTGCGCTGCGACGGAGCTTCGCCGGCGTCTGACAATTCGCTTACCGTTTCGCCGTCCAGACTCTCCTGAGCGGTCTCCGACCAATATCCGGCCGCTCGCTCCGGGCTCCCGCCGACTCTTCCCAACGGTATCTTCTGTGCCTTGAGGGCGAGTTCCTGCAGAACAGAATCGTAGATAGCGAATTCCTCTTGCGTGTTTCCGGTACGCGCGTAGGCGTCCGCCATCAGCAACGCAACGGGTGTGCGTTGCGGAGCATTGGGGAAGTTCGCCAGGAATTCGCGTCCGGCACGAATCACGGCTTCGCTCTCTCCGGAGCTTGTATAGAACTCCAGCAGCTTGGCGTGCAACTCGGGACGTTGGACCGAGTTCGGATACTTCGTGTCCAGCAGGGCCAGCAATTCCGACGCGCGCGACCGGTGGAAATACGGAATGGCCCGCTGTTCTTCTTCCGAGAATCTTCCTGCCGGCGCGGTGGTGTTCAGGATAAGAGAAAGAATGCCGTTCAAATAGCCGGGGCCCTGGTCCATGGTGGCGACGTCGCGATACAAAGAGAGTTCTCCACTGCCCAGGCGGATGGGACTTTCGGGAGCGGTGAGCAGCAGGTTGGTCAGCGCCGCCAGTGCGCGCTCCTGCGCATCGTTCATGCCTTTGCTGTTGTACAGCGCGAAATAATAACGGGCCGACTCCGGGTAGGCGTGAATGTCTTCCAGCAGGCGAGCGCATACGTAGAGTTCCTGCCCATTCCAATCCGCATGGCTCCCCTCTTTGTGCAAACGGAACGCCGTGACTGTCTGCTGGGCGGCCTCGAGCTTGCCTTGCTGCTGGTAGTAATAGAAGACGCGGGCCATTGCGTTCAGGTCTTCCGGATTCGCATTCAGGGCCGCCCGCGCCTGATCCAGAAACTTGCGCAGACTCTGGGTCTGCGCCAGTAAATCGAAATAGCTTTTCACCAGTTCCGGCGCCCATAGCGGCTGAAAACTCTGCTCGTACACGGCCAGGCCCTGTTGCACCGAACCTTGCTGGTACTCGACCATGGCTTTGGCTCTTATCGGAAATATCTCGTCGGCCGGAAATTGCTTGCGATAGTCCGCGACCAGTCGTTGCGCCGCCGCGTAGTCTTTTTGCGCTACCAGAAATTCCAGAAAGCGGGCGTACAGAGACTGCTCTTGCGGATAACGCGCCAGCCAGGCACGATACTGCGCCGCTGAGAAATCCGGGGACAGCCCCTGATTGTGAATAACGCCGAAGATGCGCTCAAACGCGCGCCAGGACTGCTGCTCGGTCGGTGGAGTCAAGGCTTCGGAAGAATCGGCAGCAGCGCTGGCGACGATCGACAATGCCTTGATTTCGTCCAGTCGCCGAACCCGGCGATGATAGAAATCAGCCAGCGCCAACTGGGCCCCTGCCTTTTCGGATGCACTTTCCGCATACTTCTTCCAGTCCGACTCGGCCGCGCTGAAATCGAGTTGTTGTTCATCTTCGAGCGCGCGCAAGGAATAAAGATCGGCGTTCTTTGGCTGCGCCTTGATCAACTCGCCCAACGCCGGACGCGTTTCGGCAGGCGGGCGACGGAAGAGCACCGTGCCGCCGGGCAATGACATGGCCCGGAAGAGCGCCGCTTCAATCGCCGTTCCAGCTTCGGTATTCCGGATCCACGCCGGCAGAGCGGCTCGGGCAGAGACCACCCATCCGGCCAGGGTGACGAATGCGGCGATTCCACAGATGCGCAGCCAGCGGCTTCGAGAAAGATCACGGAAGCACTTCAATCTGCACCTCCTGGGTCCCGATGTTGTGGGCAATGTCTTCCGCAGTCACGGTCAGTTTGTAGGTTCCGGGCACGGTCTGTTCGGGGATGACAAGCTGCCCTGAGTTAATGCCCGCCCGCGCGTCCCAGTTGAGCGCAACCGGCGAGACGCCTTCCAGTCGTGCCATCAGCGTGCGCGTGCTCTGCGAAGCTTTCGCCTTCAGACTTATCGTCTGGCCGCGGTGATAGCGTTTGGTGTCGAGTTTTACTTGAACCACGGGCGGCTTGCTGGCGATGACGAAGGTCTTGGACTCACGATAGGTGTGACCCTGACGATCTCGTAACACCAGGCGGACGGTGTAGGTCCCGTCCTGCATATCGTCGGGCGCAAGAAATCGCGTCTGCCACACATCCTCTCCGGACAGGTAGCGGAGTTTCTGTACCAGACCAAAGGGAAATAACGCAGTGACGGATGAGATAGACTCGTCCGTCCTGACCCGCAGCACTGGATCTCCGGGGCGGATGACACGTGGCCGCAACAGCGCGCGGGGCACAGCCAGGAACGAGGTATATGGCGTGACGAATTTGTACTGCCGGGCCAGGCGGATGATTTCATCGATGGTGGCCTGGTCTTCGCCTTCCCGCTGGATCTTTTCGAGCAAGGCATCCACCCGGGCCCTGGCCCACAACCGCGGGAGTTGTGCATGGTCGAGAGCCTCGCGGGGCAAAGTGGATTTGGCGGACATTTCCAGCCCTGCGCCGTCGCGCATGCCCTGGATCGAAAAGGTAACGTTTTCCTTGGCCGCCTGGTACCGTCCCACCCAGGAGGCAATCGAACCCGAGAAGGTGGAATCCTGGAGCGGATAAACCGTGTCCACAGCCGATTCCGGCGCCACCGCCAAATTCAGCTGCCCAATGGGGCTGCGCCCGATCTTGGAGAGAAAAGAATTCAGTTTGAACTCTGCCGGTTCGGTGGAGAGCACGTGCTCCAGCAACCCGTCCTGGCGGGCCAGCACTTGAAGCAGCGGCAAGTTGGCATCGTCCCCCACGGCGAAGATGTAGGTGCGGGGACGCTGGGTCGCTGGCACCTGCTTCCAGCTCTCCTCGTACCAACTGGCGAGCTTTCCGTTCTGAATGGGTCCGCGGGTGGCACCGCCATCGCTTAGCAATATCAGATAAGAACTGTCGCCGCCGCTCGCCGAACATTGCTGCAATCCGGTCTGGAGCGCACGCTGCAGGTCGGTGCCGCCGCGCAGTTTGCTCGAGCGCACGAAATCGAGGGCGCGCTGCACGCTGGCGGGTTCGGCCGGGACGGGAGCGGGCTGAAAACTCTGGACCTGATTGTTGAACAACAGCAGGTTGAAATGGTCGGGAGGCCGCAGCGTCCGCAACAGGCTCTCCAGAGCCTGATAGCTGCGCTCCAGCTTTTCCCACTGCATGGACAGCGACGTATCGAAGAGGATGACCAGAGTCTTCGGGACTCCAGACGCCACACTTCCACTCGCGCTCGGTACCGCGCCCTTGCCGTAGCCGAGAAGTGCTTCCGCCTGGAAAAAACCCGGCTCATTCTTGCTGCGGATCGGAGCGGTTTCAGTGGGCGCGGGCTGTCCGCGCACCGGACTTCTGTAGGTCAACACGTGCAGCGAGTCGGCGCCGGCGGCGTCGAGGTCATAGGTCGCGACAAAGTCCTCGGAGAGATTTACGCGAAATGTCCTTTCACCGAGTACGGCGTATTCTCATCCAGCCTTAACGGAAACGCTTTCGCGCTCGCCTGAAAGTTCGAGGTCGCGTGCTCTGAATGGAGTTCGAAGTTGATTCGAAGGTGCCGCGCTACCTGGGACGAGTACGCGTCCGTGCGGAGGGGGATCGCGAAGTATGATTTCAGGTTCGCTACAGGGATGGATTGGTGGTATTCGATCTCAAGCCGCTTGGTTCCGCGCGGCTGGATAGGGACGATGCGCGCGCTGAAAACCGAACCCCGCTTGGCTTCCTCTGATCCGCGTTCCCCCATCTGCAACAATCCGGGATCGATCGCCTGCTGTTTGAGCTGGGTGTAAATGTCCTCTGCCCGCTTGCGTTCGAGCACCACGGCTGGAATGCGTGTAGGCCCATCCCATACCGCGAAGTCGGAAACCGTGGCCTGGCTGGGCAGCGCGAAAATGTAGTTCCCTTCTTCGATGTGGTCGGTGTGGTTGGCGAAGATCTGCCGCACAAACACGCGCGCATCGCCGTTGTCGATGCGGACAGTAATTTCCATTTCTTCAAGAGAGAGAACCGCTGGGTCAGGCTGCGCCTTGTCGCGTGGGATCAGGATGCCCGCATCAGCCAGCAGCAGCGCTGGCGCGAACAGCAACGCGAAAAGCGTGAGCATCGTGTTCTTCATGGACGCAGCCCCTGCTCTTCTACACGGACCAACCCGTTGTCCGTGCCGACATAGAGATATCCATTGGCCACGGCAAGCGCAGTCACATTGGCCGAAGGCAGCCCCTGCTCGATGGCAAACCAGCGTTCGGAGTCGCGCTCATACACGTACAAGCCTTTGCCCAGCGTGCCGGCAAACACGTGACTTGCCGTGACCAGCATGGCATTGGGATTGACTTCGATTGGTCCGGTGGCGCTTTCAAACGAGTGAAAGTGACCTGAGCGGTCAAGTCCGAGCACGCCCGCACCGTAAGTTCCAACCATCCACTCGCGGCCAACCGGGACTACCGCCGTGATCCAGTTGTGTTTGAGACCTGGCGTGGCTGTGGTGTAGTTGACTTGTACGTTGCCCTTTTCGAGCTGCGAAAGGCCGCCCAGAGTGCCCGCCATCAATTCATCGCCCGACACGCCCAGCGCGTACACATGATTGTTGACCAGCCCCTGGAAGGCATACATGCTGCGCGCACCGGCGGCATCGAGAAACGTCAGCCCAGCCGGCGTCGCCAGGGCCAGGCCGTCCTGATAGGAAACGATGTCGGTGACGTGGTCAGCAATGAGGCC
>JAIQFF010000034.1 GCA_020073395.1 Terriglobia bacterium | reverse complement strand
GGGCTGCAGAGCACACCCAGTAATCAGACCCTGATCGGCTTGGCCCTGGTGTTGACTTTCTTCCTGATGCAGCCGGTGGGAGCGTCAATCTACACCCAGGCGCTGGAGCCGCTGCAGACAGGACAAATCAATGCGATGGATGCTGTGCAGCGTGGCACCGTTCCTATCCATGAGTTCATGGTGCACTACGTACGGGAAAAGGATGTGGCGCTTTTTGTCGACCTTGCCAAGCAGCAGCGCCCCCACGATCCGAACGATCTTGCGATGCGGATACTGGTACCTGCTTATATTCTCTCGGAACTCAAAGCAGGATTCCAGATCGGCGCCATTCTCTTTCTCCCCTTCATGGTGATTGACATGGTGGTGGCTTCGATCACCACCTCAGTCGGCATGTTGCAGCTGCCGCCGGTGGTCATCTCAACTCCGCTCAAGCTTCTGTTGTTTGTCATGGTGGATGGGTGGGGATTGTTAATCGGTTCGTTGATGAGGAGCTTTAGCTGATGCCGGATGCGCAGGTGGTGGAGATTTGCCGTCACACACTGCTCGAGGTGCTGATGCTGGCGGTGCCGATATTGGCCATCGCGGTGGCAGTGAGTTTGCTGGTGAACGTCGTTCAGGTGCTGACTTCACTGCAGGAAGCCACACTATCGGCCGTCCCGAGGCTCCTGGCCGTGGCGGCAGCCGCCTTCTTCATGATGCCGTGGATGTGGCGCCAGATGGGTCAATACACCGTGAAGCTGCTGTCCGACTTTCATCCGTACGTGAGATAGGCCGACAAATGGAACTTTCTCTGACTGAACTGTTGAGCGGGCCGCTGGTGATCGGGATCCGAATTTCGGGTTTGATGTTGTTCGCCCCGTTCTTCGGAAATGGCGCAATCCCGTCCCGCATCAAGGCGATCCTGGTACTGCTCATCACCGCGGTCTTGTATCCCGTGTATTCCGCGCAGGTGGGAATTGTCACGCTGACGCAGTGGCCGGGAGTGGTGGCGCGGGAGTTTGTGCTTGGAGTCGCCATCGGGCTGGTCACGAATTTTGTATTTGAAGCAGCGCAGTTGGCCGGAGCGGTGCTGGGCGTGCAGATGGGATATTCGCTGGTCAACATACTTGACCCCCAAACCCAGGTGGACACCACGGTGGTCGCCATGTTTCACCAGACCGTGGCCTTCCTTCTGTTTCTGCAACTGGATGTACATCATTGGATCCTTCGCGGAATCGCCCACAGTTTTGAGTACCTCGCGCCCGGCGCAGTCCATCTGAATCGCGGCTTGACCACAGAGTTGCTGCATGGGATTGCGGGCGTGCTGGGCGCCGGACTGCAGATCGCGGCTCCGGTGCTGGCAGTGACCCTGGTAGCAGATGTGATTCTGGGATTCCTGGGCAAGGCTTCTCCACAAATGCCTTTGATATTGCTGGGCCCCGCGCTCAAAAGCATGCTAGGCGTAGGACTGCTGGTCATGGTGATCCGCTACTGGCCGGCACTGTTCGAGCGTTACTTCACGGAATCCGTGGGATTCGCGGAGCGTCTTCTGCATCTGGCGGCACGGTCATGAGCGACAACAAGACAGAAAAGCCGACACCGCGGCGCCGGCAAAAGGCGCGAGAGCAAGGCCAGGTTCCACGCTCGCGTGATTTGTCCAGCATTCTGGCTGTGTCCGGCGCATTCGGCCTGGTGGCATGGCAGGGCTTTGCGGGAATCGAGGCCTGGCGGAACCTGCTGCGACTCACATTTGAGTATTCCAGCGGAGACGCGCTAACGCCCAGCGCCTCCTTACTTATATGGACGGGATGGACGCTCGCCAAGTGTGTAGTGCCAGTGATGGCGACGGCCTGGACACTGTCGCTGGTGGGCGGTCTCGCGCAGGGTGGACTTGTGTTCGCGCCCGAGGCCCTGGTTCCCAAAATTGAGAGACTCAGCCCGGCCAAGAAACTGGGCCAGATCTTTTCCCTCACTGGCCTGAGCGGGCTCTTGAAGTCACTGCTGCCGTTCGCCGCCATTGGCTACGTCGGCTTCTCCACGCTTCGGGATCACTGGATCTCGATTGTGATCGCTTCCAACATCAGTTTCTGGTCGTTCACTCGCTTCCTGCTGATGATCATCTTCGAGGTCGCATGGAAGTCCGCGTTGGTGCTGCTGGCATGGGCGCTGGTGGATTACTTCCTCACCTGGCGAAAGTCGGAGAGCGACCTGCGCATGTCGCGCGAGGAGATGCGGCAGGAAACCAAGGATTCCGACGGAAACCCCCAAATCAAGATGCGCATCCGGCGATTGCAGCGACAGATGCGGCGGCAGTTGATGTTGCGTGAAACCGAAAAGGCCACCGTTGTGGTCACCAACCCGACCCACTTTGCCGTGGCGATTCTCTATCACATGGACATGGGCGCGCCCGTTGTGGTGGCAAAAGGCCGAAACCTGTTGGCGCAAAAGATGAAGCAGATTGCGCGCTGGAAGGAAATTCCAGTGCTGGAAAATCCAGCACTGGCGCAGGCGCTTTACAAGACAGTGGACGTCGGGCAAAGCATTCCCGCCAAGCTCTACACCGCGGTCGCGGAAGTGTTGGCATTCGTTTACCGAGCACAGGAACAAGTGAAGCGTCAGGCAGCAACTGAGAGACGATAATGGCCGCCATCACCAAACCGAAACTGGCTGCGCGATCCACGGTTGATTGGATCGTGCCGGCCGCGGCCGTCAGCATGGTGTTCGTCATGCTGGTGCCGATGCCGAGCTTTTTGCTGGACATCATGCTGGCCTTCAGCATGACGGCTTCTGTGCTGGTTTTGCTCACTGCGGTCCAGATCCTCCGTCCGGCACAATTCTCCGTCTTCCCCAGCTTGCTCCTGCTGATGACGCTGTTCCGCCTGTCCCTCAACCTTGCCAGCAGCCGGCGAATCCTTCTGCACGGGGCGGAAGGAGCTTCGGCAGCAGGACGCGTGATTGAGGCCTTTGGCCAATTCGTGGTGGGCGGCAACTACGTTGTCGGTTTTGTCTTGTTTCTCGCCTTGATCGCCATCCAGTACATCGTGGTCAGTCACGGCGCGGTGCGAACGGCGGAAGTCACGGCGCGTTTTACCCTCGATGCCATGCCCGGCAAGCAGATGGCAATCGACGCCGACCTCAACGCCGGTCTTATCGATGAAGTACAGGCCCGAGCCCGTCGCGAGCAGATCGCGCACGAAGCGGAGTTCTACGGCGCCATGGACGGCGCAGCCCGTTTCAATCAGCGCGATGCGCTGGCCACTATTCTGATCACCGCCATCAACATCATCGCTGGCTTTCTCATCGGCGTCATCCAGCAGGGCGTCCCCTTCCAGGAAGCCCTGAAGACCTACACCGTTCTGACCGTCGGCGATGGCCTGGTCACCATGATTCCCTCGCTGCTGGTCTCGGTGGCCGGCGGCATGGTGGTCACGCGAGCTTCCTCTGACAGCACCCTCTCGACGGATTTAGGCAAGCAGTTGTTCGGTAACAGCCGTCCCCTGTGGATTGCTGCGGCGGTTATGACCGGACTTGCTCTCATTCCAGGACTGCCCAAGCTTTCTTTCATTCTCATGGCGGTAATCATGGCGGTGCTGGCACGCCGCGCGAAACCGGAAACGATCGAAGGCAAGCCGGTCTCCACCACGTTGGCAGGCAAGCCCGAGAATGCTCCATCACCGACCCTTGACCCGATGGACGCTGCATTGAAGCTGGATGACCTCATGCTTGAGGTCGGTGTCGGCCTTGTGCCTTTAGTGGACGCCAACAAGGGCGGGCAGTTGCTGACCAAGGTCAAGGCGCTGCGCAAGCACCTGGCGACACAACTCGGCTTCCTGGTTCCGTCCATACACATCACTGACAATCTGACCATCAAGGACCTGGAATATGTGATCCACCTGCGCGGGGTGGAGATCGCGCGATGGGAGATGCGGCGCGATTGCCTGCTGGCCATCAGTTCACAACCCAACCCGCCCGCCCTGGCGGGGGTGGACACTCGTGACCCCGCCTTTGGCGCGCCCGCTAAGTGGATCAGCAAGGAACAGCAGGCTCAGGCTCTGGCTGCTGGTTACGCGGTCGTAGACCAAACCGCCGCATTGGCCACTCATCTGGGAGAAATCATCCGCCAGAATGCGCACGAGTTACTCAGTCGCCACGAAACCAAGCGCTTGATTGACCGGTTGAGCGAGTCCCACCCCAAGTTAGTGGAAGAACTCGTACCCAAACTCTTGACCCTGGGCGAGGTCCAAAGAGTCTTGCAACAACTGTTACGCGAGCAAGTGTCAATTCGCGACCTGGGCACAATCCTGGAAACTCTGATTGAAACCGCGGGCATAAGCAAGAATCCCGTGCTGCTGAACGAGGCTGTCCGCCATGCGCTGGGACGAGCGCTGGTCCGGCCACTGCTGGATGAGCGCGGAGAGCTCAAAGTGGTCACGCTCGATCGCGCCATCGAAGAAGAGTGCAGCCGCGCAGCCAGCGCGCAGTCCGTCAACACCGCCAGCATGGCCCTGCAGCCCTCAACTGCTCGTCGCGTGCTGGAGGGCCTGCGCACGTTGTTTGGAGAACAAGCGCTTAACGCCCCGCCTGTGTTGCTGTGCACGTCGCCGGGCCGCTTTTACCTGCGCCGGTTGTTGGAACCCTTTTTACCCAAGATTGTGGTCCTGGCGCCCACTGAAATCCCGCCGCTGGTTCCAGTGCAGTCGGTAGGTTCGCTGCGGTGACGACTTGAAGAGAGGATGAAATGACAATGCCAGAAGCCAGTTATACCGACGTCTTATCGGAGAACGAACCACGCAACCAGCTCATTTTATCCGAACTGTCGCAGGTGTACTACCTGGCGCGGCGGATCCATGAACGCTTGCCGCAACACGTTCCCCTGGAAGACCTGGTGCACGCAGGCGTGCTGGGGCTAATCGAAGCGGTGCGCAAATACAACCCAAACAAGAACGCATCGCTGAAATCGTTCGCGTCGTTCCGCATTCGTGGAGCGATTCTCGACAGCTTGCGCGCCCTCGATTGGGGATCGCGTCCCCTGCGAAAAAAAGGCCGGAATGTGGCAGAGAGTATCACCAAGCTGGCCAATAAGCTGGGACGCCAGCCCACGGAAGATGAGGTCGCCGCCGATCTTGACTTGAAAGTTTCCGAGCTGCACACCTTACTTCGGCGCCTGGATGGCTTGCACATCGTGGGCCAGATGGTGGGGTCGCGCTTCGATGATTCCGAGGCCCAGGACCTCATCGAAAACGCCCCTGCCAACGAGAACGAAAGCCCGTTCGAAATCTGCCTGCGCTCCGAACGGAGCGACTACCTCACTCAGGCTATCGAAACACTTTCGGCGAAGGAACAAATGGTCATTTCGCTCTACTATCGCGAGGAGTTGACCATGCGGGAGGTCGCAGAGGTCATGGACCTGGCGGAGTCACGGGTATCGCAGATCCATTCGCTCGCCATCACCAAACTTCGCACGGCAATTCAGGCAATGCAACTCAAAGAGGACACATTCCGGTGACCCAAATGGGAACTCTCGCTCAATCAACATCTACGAGGGCGGAAGGCGCGGTTGTCGCCAACGACAATATTGCGCCGGAGAGGGTCCAGCCTTGCGATTTCCGCGTGGTCGGCGGCATCGACAAAGCGCGTCTCGCCCCGCTGGTTCAGGCTAGTGAAGCATTTGCGCCTCTATTCACCCAGGCACTCCACAGCCGGCTCGGACTGACTTGCGAGACCGGGCTTCGATCTTCGGAGCAGATCCCTTGTCGGACTTTTATCGAGAAAGCGGGCAGTTCGTATCTGGTGTCGCTGCAACTCGGTTCGCAAGCCGACATTGGATTGCTGCAAATTGACTCCGTGCTACTGTTCCCCATTGTGGATCGCCTGCTCGGAGGCAGTGCCAGCCCCAGTGAGCCGTCGCGAGAAGTTACCGAAATCGAAGATCAGATCGCCAAAGAATTCGTGCAGTTGATTTGCCAGGAATTGCGAGCCGCATGGCGGTTCTTCAGTGTCTCCGTTTCGATGGGGACACGGCAGTCGTCAGCTCAACTGCAGAGACTATTTTCCGCCAACGACAATGCTCTGGTGTTCAGCTTTTCCGCGAACCTGGAATCGTCCGGAGGCGATTTCCAGCTGATGCTGCCGGTACCTGCGCTGGGCGCATTTCTGGGGGCAACTGCCACATCCGCACCCGAGTCCTCTCGAAAGGGCACGATGAACGCCAAACTCGCTGAACAGTTGCTCGGCGCCACTTTTGGGATTGAGCTGGCGTTATTGGGAGGCAAAGTGCCGGCAAACGACCTATTGAACCTTCGCGTCGGGAAAATACTTTCCCTGGGAGTCTCGGTGCGGACTCCGGCCGTGCTCAAGATCGAAGGTCACGATTCGTTTGAGGGCGTCCCGGTTCGTAGCGGACGTCATCGCGGAGTGCAACTGCTCGATCGCCTGCCACAAAGTCAGCCGGAAAAGGGGACCGCTATATGAGCCGCAATCCAATTGACCTGTTTGTTGAAGCATTGCCAACCGCCGCCGCCCAGGCGTTTTCCGCAAAGACTTCTGCGGCCTGGAATGTCACCCTGAATGAAAAACCGAGGTCATTTCCCGCGGGCACGCAGCTGCTTACGATGCTATTGGTGGCAGAACCTTCGAAGACGGAAGCGGCGATCCAGATCAGCCTGGAGAGTACTCTCACTCTGGCGGCCGCCCTGGGCGGAACGCCTGCGCCTCCTACCCAGTTCCAGCCCGAGCACGCGCAAGCGGTACGAGCGCTTCTGGCGGAAGCGTGCGAGAAAGCGGGACAGGCTCTGAAAGGGACCCAGGTCAAACTGCAACTCGCCAAAGCCCTGCCTTGGACTCCGGCCAGACAATTCTCATTGACGGGAACAGATGGAGCCTCTCGAAACGTCGAATTTCAATTGCTTTTCGCTGCGGACTGGGCATCAGGCACAACTAATGCTGACGCCCAGTCGTCACACACAGAAAACAGTACCAATGTCTCCCTGCTCGAGAATGTGGAGATTGATGTCACCCTCCGCTTCGGCGAGCGGCGTTTGCCGTTGCGCGAGATTGGCGAGTTAAGATCCGGATCGGTGATCGAGTTGGACAAATCCCTCCAGGACCCGGCCGAGCTCCTGCTGGGCGACCGCATCGTGGCCCGGGGAGAAGTAGTAATTGTGGATGGTAACTATGGGATGCGAATCACCGAGGTGGTCTAACTCAGACGCTTTCCTGGCAGTCTAGGGAACTGATCATTGCTTAGGATCACCCCTTCCTGTGATTTGGATCACGGCTGGACCTCCTCGTGATTGCTATGGTTGGGCCGTTGCGCGCGAGTCGCGTCGAGTAAGTCTCGCCGAAGAAGAGAGGAAGGATCATGCCGAGCCACAGGAACCATGGCATTGGGAGGGATTATTCCAGAAGCCCGATGATTGTGTACTGGGAAATGACCCAGGCATGCGCCCTCTCGTGCAAACACTGCCGCGCTGAGGCCATTCCCTCTCCCCATCCGATGGAGCTGACGCATCTTGAAAGCAAAGAGTTCCTGCAGCAGATTGTCGAGTTCGGCGATCCCCTTCCACACCTGATTCTCACCGGTGGCGATCCGCTGAGCCGACACGATCTGTACGAACTGATCGACCACGCTTGCGGGCTGGGTCTGCAGGTCTCTATTACACCAAGCGCTACCCCTGCTTTAACTGCGGACGCCCTGGATAGTTTGAAGAGACATCGCATCCAGAGTCTCGGTCTGAGCATTGATGGATCAACCGCCCAGCGGCACGACGCCATCCGCGCAGTTCCGGGCTGCTTCGAGCGAACCGTGGCGGCGGCGCAGCATGCCGGACGCATTGGATTGCCAATTCAAGTCAATACCCTGGTCTCTGCGGAAACTGCCGACGACTTGCCCGCAATTTATCAGCTGCTGACAACCTTTCCGGTCATGCGCTGGAGCCTGTTTTTTCTGATTTCAGTCGGCCGCGGCAAGGCTCTGCGCGAAGTCTCGCCCGAGCGTGGGGAAGAACTGATGAACTGGGTTTTCGATCTGACTGCGGCAGCCCCGTTCGCGATCAAGACGACGGAAGCTCCGTCTTACCGGCGCATTGCTATGAATCGTATGATTGCCTCCCACACCAGCTCGGCAGAGATGAAGTCAAGTTCAGTTTATGGTGGGTTCCAGGTTCGTGACGGTCACGGGATCGTATTCGTATCTCATCTGGGCAAGGTGTATCCCTCGGGGTTTCTGCCGCTGTCGTGCGGTGATGTGCGTAGCAGTTCGCTGGTTGAAATCTATCGCGATTCTCCGCTCTTCCGCGCACTCCATGCGCCGAAGCAGTTTCAGGGCAAGTGCGGAATCTGCGATCTCGGACAAATCTGCGGGGGGTCGAGGGCGCGCGCCTTTGCGCACACGGGCAATCCCTTGGCCAGCGACCCGCTCTGTCTTTATGAGCCTGGCGACCTGGCTCGGCCTGCCCTATAGACTCGTGCGTCGCGACCTCACTGTGGGGCTGCGGCGGGCCGAGAACGTCCAGGCTAGGATCCTGGCCTTCAGGAGTGGACCATTTTTTCCAAGGCAGATTTATTGCGGATAATCAGGGTAGTGCCCTTCAACTGAAGCAATTGCTTCTTCTTGAACTCAGAGAACAGCCGGCTGACGGTCTCGCGCGTGGTCCCGATCATCTCCGCGATCTCTTCATGGGTGAGCGTCATCGTAATGCGCGAAGGATCAGACGATTTCACCGCGTTTGCCGTCCACGAAAGCAGCAGCGTGGCCAGTTTCTCTGATGGTGAACTTGCCAGCCCCAACATGCGGACTTCCTCGAAGGCTTCGTAGTAGTTGCGGCTGAGTTGTTCTGCCACGCGCAGCGCAATTTCTCCGTTTTCACGCAGGAACTGAAGCAACGCATCGCGGGTAATGAAGTTAGCCTGGCCCGGCTCCACCATTTCGGCAGTCAATTCGTACGGTCTGTTGGAAATCGTGGCGTTGAGTCCGAGCACGTCACCCGCCCGGGCAACGTTCAGGATGATGGTCTTGCCTTCGCTGGAAGAAGTGGAAAGCTTCGCTTTCCCCGTACACAGCACAAACACCCCACGCGGCATCTGGCCTTCGATAAACAACACTGCCGACTTCGGATAAACCGCCGTGGACTTGATTTCATTGAGTCTTTGCAGTGCAGGCAACGGCAGATTGCAGAAAAGATGCTCTTCGCGCACCGGGCAGGTAGCGCAATTATCGATGATATTCAGGCCGTAGGGAGCACGCATTTGAATTCCCGCCGCTCCGCACATTGTAACACCCTGTGATTGCAGTCACGAACCGCCGTGACGCGACCCACTGCTTTGGCAGGGCTACTTGGAGAGAATTCGGAAAGGCGAACCAACCTGTCGAGGTCGAAACCGAAACCAGGCCCCCCAGGCTCTCATCAATGCACGAGCAGTACAGCTTCTAATCCGGAGCACGAGGGAGTAACGAAATGGACACAACACACAAATATCATACGTTGGCTTGGTGGACTTCCGGGAGGACGGGCTTGGCGAAGTCCGATTCTGCGCCCAATGCGATTCACTTCAGCGCGCCGCCACAATTCGGCGGGGTTGAAGGACGCTGGACGCCCGAAGACCTGCTGCTGGCTGCCCTGGCAAGTTGTTTTGCGACCACCTTTCGGGCAATCGCGGAATACTCAAAATTCGAGTACACCGACTTGCAAGTGGAGGTCGAAGGCACGGTCAGCAAAGCGGAATCGGGGTACAGCTTCAGCGATATCGTCCTCCGTCCAACCGTAACCGTTCACGATGACGAAAAACGGGAGCGAGCGCTTAAGCTCTTGCACAAGACACACGCAGCGTGCCTGGTCTCAAAGGCACTGGCGGCCGCCCCTGCGTTAGAGGCTCATGTGGAGGTAGGCAATGCTGTGTCCGTGGGCTGATGTGGATGGTGAGCGGCCATGAGCAGCGCACCCGTGTCCAGAGCACTGCTTCGATTCCTTCGCTTGCAGCTACTCTATTTGGCAATCGCGGCTGGAGTCTATGCTATCTTCTGGGCTGCCACCGGACACGCGCCATCGCTCCCCTTCACTTTGATCTACTCTTTTCTCCTGGGGAATTTCACCACTCTGACAATGGAAAGCATGGGGATTCCTCGCGTTACGCGTGAGTCTTCCTGGTACTGGCCGCTGAATCTGGTTTTCCTGCTGGCGATAACCTCTGTTGCCGTAACCCTCTCCACCTACGTGGTTTTTTTGGTTTCAGGCACGCCGGGCGGCTTCAGGCACTTTCTCGCCTCCGGATGGAAGTTTCCCGCAGTGGCCAACCTGATTTTCGGCATGGCGTTCTTCATTCACCAGGAGACCCGGTGCCGTCTGGAAGAGCGCAATCGCCAGTTAGAACGGACGGTCGAGCTCGGGACTGCTGAGCGAGAACTGGACGCTGCAGAGCTCCAGCAGGCGCGCGAAATTCAACAGGGACTGTTGCCCAGGGAACTTCCACAACTGACCGAGTTTGAGGTAGCGGGAGCCTGGGAACCGGCGTGTCTGGTCGGCGGTGACTACTACGACGTCATCAGGCTCGGCAAGGACAAGCTGGCGATCTGCATTGCCGATGTCGTCGGAAAGGGCATCTCAGCGGCGCTGTTGATGGCCAATGTGCAGGCCTCAGTCCGGGCTTTTGCCACCGAAACCGCTTCCCCATCGTACGTCTGCAGCCGGATCAATTCCGTGCTGTGCACGAACATTGCGACGGGAAAATTTGTGACCCTGTTCTACGGCGTCCTCGATGCGAACAGCCGAATTCTGCAATACGCCAATGCCGGGCATCTGCGCCCGATCCTGATCGACAACGACGGGAACGCGAAACACCTCGAAAACGGCGGTGCGCTTCTGGGCGTCTTCCCTGACTGGAAGTATGAAAACTCAACCGTCGAGGTAGGCCCTGGGGCCACTCTGATGGCATTCACAGACGGGATCACGGAAGCTATGGCCCCCGATGGAGAAGAATTCGGGGAGGAACGATTGATTCAGGTGGCGAGAAGCACGGATGGGCAATCGATCGAACAGCTGAAGGACCAGTTGCTTAGAAGCGTAAAAGAATTCTGCAATTTTCAGATGCGGGATGACGCTACTCTGATCCTGGTTGCAGCCTCTCGCGTCGGCCCGGAAGAGAGAAAGCCGGCGCTGATTGATTTTCGGAATGACGCGACAGAACCCTCCGCTGTAGGAGCGTGATCGTCTGGCAAACGCCCCCATGGTGATTACGGTCACATCGCGGTGTGCCGCCCGTCATGGCCTCAGCGACAATCCGTAGCGAAACTGACAGTTGAGTGAGCATAGCTAAGGACAGGAGAAAATCCCATGATGATGCTATATCGGCTTGTCCGTCTGATCGAAACCCATTCCCAGGCGCTAGCTGCTTGTCTTCTCGATCGAGTTCAGAGCTCTCAGGCCACCCCGGACTATCAGAATGTGCCGGCAGAGGAGTTGAAAGAGCGCGTGTACGAGATTTATCACCATCTGGGCGATTGGCTTGTCAACCGCGATGAGTTTGACCTGGAGCGGCGCTATTTGAAAATCGGTGCGCGCCGGGCCCAGCAGAACGTGCCGCTTAGCCAGGTCGCGTGGGCAATCATCCTGACCAAAGACAATCTATGGGAATTCCTGCAAAAGGAGTCGGTGCTGGAACGCCCCGTCGAAGTATTCGGTGAACTGGAGATGCTGCAGTTGCTGAATCACTTCTTCGATCGGGCGATCTACTATGCGGCCGTCGGCTACGAGCGGGCGGTTGAGGAAGCGGCTTCCGCCGATACCTGTGCGATGGCTGGAACCTAATCAGGAGGTTACAACCAGGCGCGAACATCCCCCGGTTCACTCCCGGCTTGTCGCAATCGCGCAATAGCGATCCAGTTCAGCGGTCCGGGGAAACATCGCGCACATGGCCTACTTGCCGTCCTCGCCCATCTGCTGCGTCAAGTACCGCTCGTAGCCCAGTTCCTGAATCTGATGAAGCTGGGCTTCCAGCCAGTCCACATGGCCTTCCTCGTCCTTGAGCAGTTGCACGAGCAGGTCGCGCGAACCATTGTCGCCTTCCTTGGTGGCAATCTGGACAGCGTCGTTATACTGTTTCACCGCCGCCACCTCCAGCGACAGATCACTCTCGAGCATCCCCTTGACCGTCGCCGATACTTTCAGCTCCAAGGGTTGCATGGAAGGCGACCCATCGAGAAACAGGATTCTTTCGATCAGAACCTCGGCGTGCTTCATCTCGCCGATGGATTGTTTCTTGATGTATCCGGCGAGCCGGTGGTATTTCCAGTTTTCGCACATCTCCGCGTGCAGGAAATATTGGTTGATGGCGGTCAGTTCCTCGCGGAGTGCCTTGTTCAGTTCAGCAATGACTTTAGGATTTCCCTTCATGGCGCACCGAGTATGACAAAAATCAGCTCGGCGGGCAAACTCGTCAACTTCTGCAGCCGGTCAAGGACAAGGGTGCCCCCGATGGCGTGACCGGGATTACGCCCGGATGTGATGCCAGTCACCGTAATTCCGCAAGGGGCGGGCTCTAATGGCCTGTTGCAAGGCTATGAGAATTCTCAAAACGAGCGAGGCACGTATGCGCGGCAGAGCAATCAAAGACATATCCTGCACCGGACGCGAGGCAACTTCCACATCGGAACTGCGCAGGCTGTCCAGCGATCCGGAGCTAGCCAAACACCCCGACCCCAAGTTCCAACTTAAGTTTAGCGATCCCGACGAAGTGGGTGATGAGGAACCTATCCAGTTCGTGGCCAATTGCACAGCCGCGCCTCGCAGAGTCTATCCGAAATTTACCGATGGGCAATTGCGCAGGAGCCCAAAGGAGTAGGAGCTACGAGCTTTCATGTTTTGGAGCTACTGCGATGATCTGCTGGCACAGATTCGAACCGGCTGGCAAGACAAAAAAGGAGATGATATGAGCACAGATACTCTTATAAGGCCCGAGATTAAAACTTCGGGCGGCTATATCGAAGACATAATGAACATCGTGAAGGCGAAAAACCCCGCCGAGCCTGAGTTCCACCAGGCAGTTCAGGAAGTGCTTGAGTCCCTGCGCGTGGTTCTGCAGCGGCATCCCGAATACCGCGAAAGCCGAATTCTGGAACGCATGATCGAACCCGAACGCGTAATCATGTTCCGCGTTCCCTGGTTCGACGATGCAGGAAACATTCAGGTCAATCGTGGTTTCCGTATTGAGATGAACAGCGCGATCGGCCCTTACAAGGGTGGGTTGCGTTTTCATGCTTCGGTCAATCTGGGAATCCTGAAGTTCCTGGCTTTCGAGCAGGTCCTCAAGAACTCCTTGACCACACTGCCCATGGGCGGGGGCAAGGGCGGTTCAGATTTCGATCCCAAGGGGAAGAGCAACAATGAGGTCATGAGGTTCTGCCAGAGCTTTATGACGGAGCTGGCGCGGCACATAGGGCCGGATACGGATGTTCCGGCGGGTGACATTGGAGTAGGCGGACGCGAGATCGGCTTCCTCTTTGGTGAATATAAGCGTCTACGCAATGAGTTCACCGGCGTGCTGACCGGCAAGGGCCTGAATTGGGGCGGTTCTCTCATTCGTCCGGAAGCAACCGGATACGGCTGCGTGTACTTTGCCGCTGAGATGCTGAAGACCCGTAACGACTCCCTGGAAGGTAAGCTCTGCCTGGTTTCCGGCAGCGGAAACGTCGCTCAGTACACGGTGGAGAAGCTGCTCGACCTCGGAGCCATACCGATCACTATGTCCGACTCCAACGGCGTCATCTTCGATCCGGATGGTTTCAATCGCGAGAAGCTGGCCTGGATCATGGAGCTCAAGAACGTCCGCCGTGGCCGCATCCGTGATTATGCGGACCAGTTCAAACAGGCAGTCTTCATTCCTTCCGACGTCAAACTGGGCTATAACCCACTTTGGAATATCAACGCTCACTGCGCCTTCCCGAGCGCCACACAGAACGAAATCAGCGCTCGAGACGCAGCAAACCTGATCAAGAATGGGGTCACCCTGGTGGCCGAAGGGGCGAATATGCCGAGCACGCTTGACGCTACCAGGATCTTCCTCGAAGCTGGCATCCTCTACGGACCAGCCAAAGCGGCGAACGCCGGCGGAGTGGCTACATCCGGCTTGGAAATGGCCCAGAACAGCGCGCGCTTGAATTGGACGCGGGAAGAAGTGGATGACCGGCTGCACAAAATCATGATTGCAATCCATCGCAACAGTCATGAAACTGCGGAGATCTACGGGACTCCGGGCAATCTCGTAAACGGGGCCAATATTGCAGGCTTCCTCAAGGTAGCCGATGCCATGTTGGACCAGGGCGTCGTCTGAGTTATGTCTTGCCGGAGGGCGCATATGAGGCGGGGTGGATCAGTTCCACCCCGCATTTCTTTGTGCAGCAAGGCTGGGGCCTACTGGGAGGGATTGGAAACACGCTTGGTTGTGACACAAATCACAGCACCGCTTCCAACCCGCTGAAACAATAGAGCAGTGGCTGGGAGTCTGGAGCAACATGTTCAAGATTGTGCATGCTGAGTTCATCGCCCCTGGTATCAAGCGGTTTGAAGTCGAAGCGCCTCGCATTGCACGGAAACATAAGGCGGGACAGTTCGTAATCCTCCGGCTCCATGACCGGGGTGAGCGAATCCCGATAACCATTGAGAACTCCAATCCCGAGCGCGGCACCATCAACATCGTGGTTCAGTCAGTGGGCAAGACCACGCACCTACTTAACGCGCTGAATGCAGGTGACAACATCCTCGATGTGGTCGGGCCACTGGGAAAGCCTTCGGAAATCGCGCTATTTGGCAACGTGGTAGTGATAGGTGGCGGCGTGGGGGTGGCGATGGCTTATCCGACCGCTGCGGCGTTGAAGCTTGCCGGCAACCACGTGGCCGCAATCATCGGCGCACGCAACAAAGAGCTGGTGATCCTGGAACGCGAGATGCGCCAGGTAAGTGATGAGCTGACGATCACTACCGATGACGGCAGCTACGCAGAGAAGGGCCTGGTTACCGACAAGCTGCGCCGACTGATCGACAACGGCACCCGCATCGACCTGGTGCTGGCAGTTGGCCCAATTCCCATGATGCGTGCCGTAGCAGAGTTAACGCGAAAAGACCACATCCGCACTATTGTGAGCCTCAATCCAATCATGATCGACGGCACTGGCATGTGTGGAGGCTGTCGCGTTTTGGTGGACGGCAAGAGCCAGTTCGCGTGCGTCGATGGGCCCGAGTTCGATGGACACCTGGTGGATTTCGCCGTCCTGACGCAGCGCAACTCGACCTATCGCCAGGAGGAAGAGAGGTCGATGGAGGAATTCCGCCGGCACCTCGAGCCGAGGGCCGCCGATAGCCCCGATGATGTCGGATGCGCTCACGGAGGCAGAGGATGACCACAACCGTGAACCCTTCGCCGAATCCACTAAAGCTAAGGGAGCGGATCAAGTTGCCGCGCCAGCACATGCCCGAACAGCCTGCGGACGAACGCTCCCGGAACTTTACAGAGGTAAATCTGGGCTACTCCGCCGAACTCGCACGGCAGGAAGCACTGCGCTGCCTCGAGTGTGAGAAGCCCACCTGCATGGACAAGTGCCCGGTCGGGGTCAAAGTCCGCGAATTCGTGCGGCTGATCGTAGCCGGCGACTTCCTGGTTGCGGCCGCGAAGATCCGTGAAGATAACGTCCTGCCCGCGATTACCGGGCGCGTCTGTCCTCAGGAAGATCATTGCGAGGGCGCCTGCAAGCTGTGCAAGAAAGGTGAGTCATTGGGTATCGGCTACCTCGAACGCTTCGTCGCCGATTACGAACAGCGCATGGGAACGATTCGCCTTCCGGCCGCACCGCCTACCGGCAAACGGGTCGCGGTCGTGGGCAGCGGTCCCTCTGGTCTGACCGTCGCTGGGGATCTCGTACAGAAAGGTCACATGGTGCGAGTATTCGAGGCGTTGCATGAACTGGGTGGCGTGCTCGTCTACGGCATTCCCGAGTTTCGCCTTCCCAAAGAAATCGTTCGCGAGCAGATCGATCAGTTGCGCGCCATGGGGGTTGAGTTCGAGACCGATGTGGTGGTGGGCAAGACAGTCACGATCGACGAACTGATGGAAGAAGAGCATTACGACGCTGTCTTCATTGGGACCGGCGCTGGGCTGCCGCTCTTCATGAATATTCCCGGTGAGCATCTGAATGGCGTCTATTCAGCCAACGAGTTTCTGACCCGCATCAACCTGATGAAGGCATACCAGTTCCCGGCATACGACCAGCCCATGGTGGACCTGCGCGGAAAGGATGTAGCGGTGATCGGAGGCGGCAATACGGCACTGGACGCCATCCGCTCAGCCTTGCGCCTGGGAGCGCGAAAGGCATACGTGATGTATCGTCGCAGCGAAGCGGAAATGCCGGCGCGGGCGGAAGAAGTCAGGCACGCCCGTCAGGAAGGGATTGAGTTCCGGATGCTCACCAGTCCGATTGAATTCCTCTCCGATGGCAAAGGCTGGCTTGGCGGCCTCCGCTGCCTGAGCATGCAACTGGGCGAACCCGATGCATCGGGACGCCGACGCCCCGTCCCAATTCCCGGTTCAGAGTTCGAACTGCCGTTGTCGGTCGCGGTCATCGCGATCGGGACCAGCGCCAATCCTGTGATCCAAAGCACTACCACCGGCTTGGCCACGGATACCCGGGGTTACATCCAGGCCGACACCCTTACTCAGCGCACTTCCCGCAAAGGCGTATTCGCGGGTGGCGATATCGTTACCGGGACCGCCACTGTGATTCTGGCCATGGCCGCCGGGCGGCGCTCGGCGAAGTCCATTCACGAGTACCTGACCACCGATCAGTGGTAAGAAAGCCTCCTCGCCCCTTGCGCAGGTGTGACTGCGATCACAAACCAGAGAGAGCCTCATCACGGCCTGCTGATGCGGCAAAGAGTGTAATCGAACCAGGTTGCGCGACCGGCCGAAAAAGGATCATAACCGCGCACCAGGCGGCAATTTATGGAAAACGATGAATTCGTCAAGTGTCCTCTCTGCGACGGGCATGCCAGGGTGAGGCGGTCTGAACTGCCCGCATTGCTGGCCGAGAACATCCTGCGTGAAAAGCTGGAAGAAAACATAGCGGAATTCACGCGGCTGGCTAAAGGAGATCAGGCAACGCGCAGACTGCAGCCCGGTGAGTTCGAAAAAGAAGTTCACAACTGGAATCCAACCCTCCCGCTGTGGCGCAGGAGTCCCAAGGAGTAGCCCGTGCCGGCGGCTGTGTTGAAGGGCGAAGCTTGGAGGGGATGCAAGATCGGGCTTGAATTCTTACGAGGTGCGTCATGAGACCAAGTGTATTTTTCTCTGCTTTTGAGCCTCTGCATGAAGTACCGCAGATATGCGACGTCTGCCAATTGGATCCTCCAGTACTTAGTTTTGAATTCGCGACAACCGGAGAATCCGGAGAACCAGAGGAGCAAAAGGGATTCTGCTGCCGTTGGTGCGCTGCAGAACTATTGCACAAGCTTGAGCGTGCCGACGCCCAGAGGCGGGCTGAAGAAGAGGCCGCGCTGAAAGTGGATGAATTTGACATCATCGATTTCGAGGAGCCCCAGCTCGCAGGTTCGTACCATGGATAGCAGGCGATGCTGCCTGCAGGGACCTGCGCAGCGGAGCCGAAATTTGCCCAGCTGCCGGCCGCTACCTTGCCGAGAGGAAAGACATGTCCACTTTATGGGAATCTCGTTATTCACTCCGTGCGCGGGAGAGCAAGAGTTCCGCGATTCGGGAGCTGCTCAAACTTAGCGAACGGCCGGGACTGATTTCTTTCGCCGGCGGCCTGCCCGCAGCCGAGGTTTTCCCCGTTCAACGCTTCCAGGAAGCTTGCCAGAAGGTGTTAGCCACAAATGCAGGACCCGCCCTGCAGTACGGCGCGACTGAAGGGTACGAACCGCTCCGCGAGATGATTGCCCGCCACATGGCGCGTTACGCCATCCTGGCCACGGTCGAGAATGTTCTTGTCACCTCGGGTTCGCAGCAAGCACTCGATCTAATTGGGAAATTGCTGATCAACTCCGGCGACCGGGTGCTGGTCGAGGCGCCCACCTACCTTGGGGCCTTGCAGGCGTTCAACGGCTATGGCGCGCAATACCTCTCTGTTCCCATCGATGACGACGGACTACGCACAGAGCTGCTGGAGGCATCACTCCGCCTCGGCCCCAAATTCATGTACATCCTGCCCAACTTTCAGAACCCGGCCGGCGTCACCCTGTCGCAGGAGCGCCGCCATCAATTGATTGGGCTGGCCGACAAGTACGGAATCCCTATCGTCGAAGATGATCCCTATGGTCAATTGCGCTATGAAGGCGAGCACCTCGCGCCCCTGGTTGTGTTGGACCGTGAGAACCTGCGCCGCGACAATGGGTTTTCCATCGGCAACGTCATCTATCTCAGCACCTTCTCCAAGACTCTGGCGCCCGGCCTTCGTCTGGGTTGGATCGTGGCCCCACCCAAGATCATCAGCAAACTGGTTCAATTGAAGCAGGCCGCCGACCTGCACACTTCGACCTTCGCCCAATACGTCGCATTCGAGGTAGCGCGCGGGGGATTTCTTGATCAGCATGTGAAACTGATTCGCGGAGTCTACCGCGAGCGGCGCGACGTTATGCTCCAGGCGTTGAAAGAATTCTTCCCGCCGGAAGTCACGTGGACCCGCCCCCAAGGCGGCCTCTTCCTCTGGGTGACTTTGCCGGAAGGGATGGATTCGCAGTCGCTCTTCCAATCCGCGCTGGCGGAGAACGTCGCCTTTGTGCCGGGGGACTCCTTCTATGCCGGTAACGGTCCGGAGAGCTGCCGTCATTTGCGGCTGAACTTTTCTTATCCCAACCCAGAACAGATACGCGAGGGTATACGCCGCCTTGCAGTGGCAGTGAAGAGGCAGCTTTCAACGTCGCCTTGCGAGGTGGCCTGCTAGCCCCTGGGCGAGCTCTGCGCCACAGTCGTACGCGTCCCCGCCTTTTCCGCAACGACAGCAGTGGTGTGATTCAGGTCACATTCAGTTGTGCTTCAGATCATCGCCAGAAATCCTTGCCGGATCCATAGTGTTCTGTGAGCGAGAAACAGGGAGGCTGCCATGATGCTCTCCAACCGACTTGTACGCCTGATCGAGACTCACGCTAACGCACTGGCGTTGAGTCTTTCCGAGAAAGTCCAGGCCTCTGGACAACTCCATGAGTACCATAATGTTCCCACCTACGAGCTCAACGCCCGCGTGTATGAGATCTACCACCAATTAGGCAATTGGCTGCTGGAACGACAAGAGGAAGATATCGAGCATCGTTACCGGGCGATAGGGGTCCGTCGTGCGGCTCAGGGAGTGCCTCTCAGCCAGTTGATCCGGGCCATAGTTCTCACCAAGCAGAACCTTTGGGAGTTTCTGAAACGGGAGTCTGTAGCCGATAACCCTATCGAGATATTCGGCCAGCAGGAGCTGCTGGAGCAGCTGGATCAGTTTTTTGATTCTGCGATTTACTATGCCGCGCAGGGTTATGAGGAGTCGCCTAAAGGGCACGCCCAGCATGAAGTTGTCGCGGCGGGGAAGATGCACTGAGGAGAGAGAACATGTCCTGGGAAGTCGAATACAAGAAGAAAATTCAAAGCGCAGATGAAGCGTTACAGTGCGTTCGATCCGGCACGCGAGTTTATATTCAGCCCGGTTGTGCGGAGCCGGAGGCGCTGGTGGAATCCCTTATGCGTCGCGCGCCCGAACTGCACGACGTCGAAATCGTACACATGATGACTATGGGCTGCGCGCCTTACGTGGCCCCGGAGATGGCGGGACATTTCCGGCACAATGCGATGTTTATCGGAGGCAACGTGCGGGCGGCCATCAACGAGGGCCGGGCCGACTACACTCCGATTTATCTGAGTGAGATCGAAGCTCTCTTTGAAAATGGCGCCATGCCGATTGATGTGGCACTGATTGAAGTCTCGCCTCCGGATTCGCACGGTTTTTGCAGTTTTGGCGTTGGCGTGGACACCACCCTGACCGCCGCCAAGTGTGCCCGTTACGTTGTCGCCCAGGTCAACGACTATATGCCGCGAACCTATGGCGACAGCTTCATTCATGTCAGTGACATAGATGCGGTGGTGGAATCGTCACGGCCGCTATGCGAACTAAAGAAGCCAGAGGTCACCGACATGCACGTTGCCATTGCGCGCAACGTAGCGGGCCTGATTGAAGATGGGGCAGTTCTGCAAACCGGTGTTGGAGGCATTCCGGACGCGGTTCTGCCCTTTCTCAGCGATCGCAAAGATCTGGGCATACACAGCGAATTGGTTTCCGAGGGTGTGATTCCCCTGATCGAGAACGGTGTGATCACCGGAGCGCGCAAGAATTTCAAGCCGCGCAAGATCATCGTCGGGTTCGCTCTGGGCACGAGGCGTTTTTTCGAGTTCGTGGACAACAACCCGATCTTCGAATTTCACCCCACGGCCTACACCAATGATCCGACGCTGATTGCCCGTAATGACAATATGGTGGCGATCAATTCAGCATTGCAGGTTGACCTCACTGGCCAGGTCTGTTCGGATTCGATTGGCAACCAGTTCTACAGCGGCATTGGCGGGCAGGTGGACTTCCTTCGCGGGGCCTCCCGCTCCAAGGGCGGCAAGCCCATCATCGCGATCTCTTCAACGGCAAAGAGTGGAACTATCTCGCGCATTGTACCTATGCTCAGCCCCGGGGCTGGGGTGGTTACATCGCGCGGACTGGTTCGCTATGTCGTGACCGAGCATGGAGTTGCCTATCTGCACGGAAAGTCAATCCGGGAGCGGGCCCGGGCCCTGATCGAAATCGCGGAGCCAACCTTTCGCCCCGAGCTGTACGAATATTGCGAGAGAACCAAATGGTTGCAGCATCCCGAAGTAATGCAAGCGGTCTCGAGGTGACCCCCATGCCGGGTCTCGCGCGCGGCAACATCGAAATCAACATTGAAGAGTGCAAAGGATGCGGGCTATGTGTCGAGTCGTGTCCGCCAAAGTGTCTGGCACTGGCCGATGAGCTGAGCGCCTATGGAGTGCATCCGGCAGTGTATGCCGGCGACGGCTGCACGGGTTGCGGCATCTGCTTCTATTGCTGCCCGGAGCCGGGAGCGATCACAGTCTTCCGCCTGGCAGCGCCCCCAAAGACAGTCGCGGGATCGCGAGGAGGGCAACATGCGCCGGCTGTGTAAGGGCAATGTAGCCGTGATCAAGGGCGCAATCCTCGCCGGTTGCCGCGCCTTCTACGGTTATCCCATTACTCCCGCCAGCGAGATCACCGAAGCGGCAGCCTTGTATCTGCCGCAGGTTGGAGGAACCTTCCTCCAGGCGGAGAGTGAAGTCGCCGCGATCAATATGGTCTACGGCGCCGCTGCGGCCGGGGTCCGTGTCATGAGCGCCTCCTCTGGCCCCGGCCTCAGCCTGATGCAGGAAGGTATTTCCTATTTGGCAGGGGCTGAACTTCCCTGCGTGATCGTGGACGTGATGCGCGGCGGCCCCGGTCTGGGAAACATTGCGCCCGAGCAAAGCGATTATTTCGCCACCGTGAAAGGAGGAGGGCACGGCAACTATCGCAATTTCGTTCTGGCGCCGGCTTCGGTGCAGGAAATGGCTGAGCTCACCATGTTGGCCTTTGAGCTGGCGGACAAGTATCGCAATCCTGCTATCGTGCTGGCCGATGGCTTCGTCGGACAAATGATGGAATCGCTGGACCTTGAGTTTCGGGAGGCAATTGTTCCAGAGAAGCCCTGGTCGGTGAAGGGGACTCCAGAAACGCGCCAGAATTTGGTCTCCTCGATCTACCTGGAACCTGACGACCTGGAACAGCACCAGCGCCGCATGGAGGCAAAATATATCCGGGCGCAGCAATCCGAGACCCTGTTTGAACAGTACGAAACCGATGACGCAGAACTCTTGTTGGTTGGATTCGGCATCGTGTCGCGCGTTCTGCGCTCCGCCGTGGAACAGGCACGAAAGCAAGGTTGGAAGGTGGGACTCTTCCGTCCTATTACGCTTTGGCCGTACCCTTCGAAGGAACTGGCAAGCATAGTCGCCGGGGCGGAAAGCGTTCTGGTGGTTGAATTAAGCAACGGCCAGATGCTCGAGGACGTGCAACTGGCGGTGGGAAGCAATAAGCCAGTGGCGTTTTATGGCCGGGTCGGCGGCAACGTGCCATCGGTCGAAGAGATACTCGAACAAATTGAAAAGCAGATGTCCGTACGTGTGTGACTGGCAGGTACCTTATGGATACGGTCATGGAAGGCGAAGCGCTAGAGATGGCGGACGAAACCACCAGCAGTCCGACGGAACAACATGCCGGCAGCAACGGTTACGAAGTCGTCCATTCCAAATCGCCGGTGTTCTACGACATCTACGAGCGCAAGTCAGAATTGAAACACCAGACACACTACTGTCCGGGATGCGGGCATGGCGTCGCGCATAAGCTGATTGCTGAGGCCATCGAAGATCTGGGCCTGCAAGACAAGACCATTTTCGTGAGCCCGGTGGGCTGTTCGGTGTTTGCCTACTACTATTTTGACGTTGGAAATGTGCAGGTGGCTCACGGACGCGCTCCCGCCGCGGCTACAGGATTGAAGCGAGCTTGCCCGGAAAAACTGGTTCTCGCGTACCAGGGGGACGGTGACCTGGCCGCCATCGGGACCGCCGAGATCATCCATGCCGCGAACCGGGGAGAGAAGATCACAGTCTTCTTCGTGAACAATGCCATTTACGGCATGACCGGCGGCCAAATGGCTCCCACCACGCTGGTGGGGCAGAAGAGCACAACTTCGCCCTGGGGACGCCGACCCGCCAACGAGGGCTTCCCCTTGCATATGTCAGAACTGCTTTCCACGCTTGAAGCTCCCGTTTATATCGAGCGTGTGGCGCTTTCAGACAACAAGAACATCATGAGAGCGCGGAGGGCGATTCGCAAAGCACTCGAAAACCAGCGCGATAACCTGGGCTTTTCGTTTGTCGAGATTCTTTCGCCTTGCCCGACGATCTGGGGAAAGGACCCCGTGGATGCGCGCCGTTGGGTGGCGGAACAAATGATTCCCTCGTTTCCGCTGAACGTTTTCCGGGACCGGAAGCTGGAACTTCCTCCCGACTCAGCTCCCCCGCAGCGCCCGGTCTCAGAGGTGCTTGAAATCCGAAAAGAAGGAGTACGTGGCCTCTCGGCGCCACACCCGCATGGATTTGAGCAGCTTGCTATCAAGCTGGCCGGCTTTGGCGGACAAGGTGTGCTCCTGCTCGGCCAGTTACTGGCCGAGATGGGCATGCGTGAAGGTCTGGAAGTCAGCTGGCTTCCTTCCTATGGACCGGAGATGCGCTCCGGCAGCGCCCATTGTCATGTATGCCTGTCGACCCAACGTATTGGCTCGCCTCTGGTTTCGCGCCCCCAGGTGCTGGTGGCGATGAGTGAGATTGCCCTACGCAAGTTCGCGCCGCAGGTGGCTCCGGAAGGACTCATTCTTTACTCCGGCGACAAACTGCCGGAGGACCTTGCCCTCCCCACGGCGAATGTGATCAGCGTTCCCGCCTCGCGGATCGCGGACAAGCTCGGCTCCGCCAAGGCCACAAACATTGTGATGCTGGGAGCGATGTTGGCCGAGACCAACTGCCTGACTCGCGAATCTGCCCTGAAAGTCCTCGAAGCCAAGGTAAAGGACTGCGCCTTGCTTGAAATCGACCGCCTAGCCCTCGCCGCCGGTTGGGAGTTCGTCAACCATCAAGCCTATGCCGGCGCAGTCGCGCAGGCGGACGGCTTCGCCTATTGAGGCCACGCGGCCGCGTCCCACGACCCCTGGCGCCCGCCATCGATCTCTTGTGACCCGCGTCACCAGACTTCGTGACAAGGCACACTGTGATCTTGGTTAAGACCTCTTAGTCTTGTTTGTGCGGATCGGGAAATACGATCTAGGGAAACTCCGATTTCAACCCACGGCCCGTGGTCAGGGGGATTTCAGATGGCACAAAACAGCATCACCATCACCGACAATCGCACACAACAGAACTACACGCTGCCCATCGAAGACGGCACGATCCGGGCCATGGACCTGCGGCAGATCAAGACCAGTCCTGAAGACTTCGGAATCATGAGCTATGACCCGGCCTTCATGAATACGGCTTCATGCCGCAGCACGATCACGTTCATTGATGGCGACCGCGGCATCCTGCGTTACAGGGGCTATCCCATCGAGGTCCTGGCTGAACACTGCAGCTTCCTTGAGGTTGCCTACCTGTTGTTGTTTCACGACCTGCCCGCCAAGCTAGAGCTGAAGCTTTGGGTCGATCAAATCACCCATCACACGATGCTGCATGAAACCACCAAGAAGTTCATGGAGGGTTTTCGTTACAACGCCCATCCCATGGCCATGTTGGTGAGCACCGTGGCCGCTTTGGCGACGGTTTACCCGGAGGCGAGGGACATCCACGATCCGGCTAACCGCCTGCTGCAGGTAAAGCGGCTGGTGGCGAAGCTGCCCACCATGGCTGCCATGGCGTACCGGCACAGTCTGGGCTTTCCCTATGTGTACCCGGACAACGATCTGAGCTATGTCGAGAACTTCCTGAACATGCTGTGGAAGATGGTGGAACCAAAGTACGTGGCAAATCCCATACTGGCACGGGCCCTGGACATTCTGTTTATCCTGCATGCCGATCATGAGCAAAACTGCAGCGCCAATGCGATGCGGTGCGTGGGCAGTTCGCATGTTGACCCCTATCTCGCCACCGCGGCGGCCGCCGCCGCCCTGGCGGGACCGCTGCACGGAGGCGCCAACGAAGAAGTAGTGAAAATGCTGGATGAGATTGGCTCCAAGAACAACGTGCCGGCTTACATCAAGCAGATCAAAGATGGACATGGGAAGTTGATGGGATTCGGGCACCGGATTTACAAGAACTACGATCCCCGCGCCAAGGTCATCAAATGGGCCGCCGAGCAGGTGTTCGGAGTAACCGGTCGCAATCCCAAGTTGGACATTGCGCTCGAACTGGAGCGGATTGCGCTGGAGGACGATTACTTTATCAAGCGCAAATTGTATCCCAATGTGGACTTTTACTCCGGCATCATATATCAGGCCATGGGGTTCAAGCCCGAAATGTTTACTGTACTGTTTGCCATTCCTCGGACGGTGGGGTGGCTGGCGCAGTGGCAGGAGATGCTGAACGACCCAGAACAGAAGATTGCGCGTCCGCGGCAGATCTGGACCGGGCACGAAGTGCGTGAATTCGTTCCGCTGGCCAAACGCAATGCCCTGGCTGTGCCTCGCTAGGATCACTTATTCCGGCGCACCTTGCAGCGGGATCTGAAAAAGAAGCGGAATGCTCAACAGAATGCACGGCCAAGGAGAACTTTATGTCGCTCACCAGGGAGCAAGCACTCGACTATCATTTTGGGGCGCGTCCGGGAAAGATCGAAGTCACACCGACGAAGCCATGTCGTACCCAACGCGATCTCAGCCTGGCCTACACCCCTGGGGTTGCCGTGCCTTGCCTGGAGATCAGGCAGAACCCGCACGACGCTTTCAAGTACACCGCCCGCGGCAATCTCGTGGCCGTAGTCACCAATGGCACCGCGGTGCTCGGCCTGGGCGATATCGGAGCCCTCGCCGGCAAACCGGTGATGGAAGGCAAGGCCGTCCTCTTCAAGCGCTTCGCTGACGTGGACGTCTTCGACATCGAACTGGACACGCGCGATCCCGACGAAATCATCAAGGTCTGCCAGCTCCTGGAGCCCACCTTCGGTGGCATCAACCTTGAGGACATTAAGGCGCCGGAGTGCTTCTACATCGAAGAAATGCTGCGCCAGACCATGAAGATCCCGGTGTTTCACGATGATCAGCACGGCACAGCCATCATCTCCGGAGCGGCTCTGCTGAACGCTCTCGAAGTTGTGGGCAAAGATATCGAGCAAGTGCGGGTGGTGTTCAACGGCGCGGGAGCGGCGGGCATTGCCTGTGCTGAGCACTATGTTCGCCTGGGGGTAAAGCGGGACAATATCATCCTGTGCGACACCAAGGGAGTCATTTACAAGGGCCGCGAAGAAGGCATGAACCGCCACAAGGACCGCTTCGCGCATGAGACCAGACTGCGCACACTGCCCGAGGCGATGAGGGGTGCAGACGTATTCGTGGGCTGCTCCGTGAAAGGCGCAGTCACGCCCGACATGGTGCAATCCATGGCAGCGCGGCCTATCGTTTTCGCCATGGCGAACCCCGACCCGGAAATATCCTACGAAGAAGTAAAGGCCAGCCGGAATGATGTCATCGTCGCCACGGGACGTTCCGACTATCCCAACCAGGTAAACAATGTACTCGGCTTCCCCTCCATTTTCCGTGGCGCGTTAGACGTGCGAGCCACCGCCATCAATGAAGAGATGAAGCTTGCCGCCACGCGCGCCCTGGCCGCTCTTGCGAAAGAGGATGTGCCCGACTCCGTCTGCCGCGCTTACGGCGTGGAGCGCTTGACGTTTGGTCCTGACTACCTGATTCCCAAGCCCTTCGATCCGCGGGTGCTGGTGTGGGAGGCGTCCGCTGTTGCCGAAGCCGCCATGCGCAGCGGAGTGGCACAGGAGCCGGTGAACATCGAGGCTTACCGCGAACAACTGGAGAGTCGGCTGGGAAAAGCCCATGAAGTGGCGCGCATGATGATCCACAAGGCTCAGGCCAAACCAAAGCAGGTGGTCTTTCCCGAGGGAGACAATGACAGGATCCTGCGCGCCGCGCACTGCCTGTTGGATGAAGGAATTGCAATTCCGGTGCTGCTGGGCGACCCGGCAATTATCCACTCTCGCGCAGCCGTGTTGGGACTGACCCTGGGAGACGTGAGGATCATAGATCCAGCGGGGTCATCAATGCGCGAAGACTATGTCCAGGAACTCTACCGTTTGCGGCAACGGCGAGGGGTCACCCTCGCTGAAGCGCCCGCCCTGCTCAAGGACCGGAATGTTTTCGCCTCCATGATGGTGCACATGGGAGACGTCGATGCACTGGTGGCGGGAGTTACCCAGCACTTCCCGAACACCATCCGTCCTGCGCTGCAAATTGTACGTGTGCGCGAAGGCCTGCACCGGATTTCAGGCTGCTACCCCATCGTGACTCGTACCGGCAGCCTGTACTTCCTGGCCGATACCAGCGTGAACATCGAGCCCACCGCCGAGGACCTGGTGGAAATCGCCTTGTGCACGGCGGAAACTGCGCGCCGCTTTGACGTGGTGCCACGGGTGGCCATGCTTTCGTTTTCCAGCTTCGGCGGAACCAAACATCCTTTGTGTGACAAGGTTCGCAAGGCAGTGGAGTTATTGCACATAGCCGATCCCGCGCTGGTGGTGGACGGCGAAATCATGGCCGACGTCGCAGTATCACCCGCTATGCTGGAGCAGATGTACCCCTTCAGTTCGCTGAAGGGTGGGGCGAACGTGCTGATCTTCCCCGATCTCAACTCGGCCAATATCGCCTGCAAGCTGTTGTCAAAGATCGGCGGTGCCGAAACCCTCGGCCCCGTCCTCATGGGTATGAGCAAGCCGGTCCACGTAGTGGCATTCGGGGCTGAGGTCGAGGAGATCGTGAGCGCCGCCGCGATAGCGGTTGTGGACGCACAGGAAATGGAAGTTTCAGGCTCAAGATTCGGTGTGGCGCTCACGGTGAGCAAGTGAAGTGAAGTGAGTGGCGACGGGTCCCGCCCACCCGGCCAGACCACGCCCGGCCAATCGATATACGGGAGAAAATCCGCCGTCCGACCTGCAGAAATCCACTGGCGAGCCTTGCTCGCCTGCCCAGACGAGGCGTCCGGGCCTACGCGTGCATGGATTAGCCCGACTCGCTGGTCATGATGAAGAGCGGTTTCATCTCAAAGCTCTTGTAGTGCGGGCGCAATCGTTCGATGTTGTAGTGCTCTTTTATATTCACCACTTTTTTCGAAGCGATCACTGCGTCAATAGGCATGTTGTCATAGCGGCCATTTTTCAGGACTACAAGCCGTCCATGGATCTTACCGAGGACCAAGTCGAGGGCAAGATTTCCGTAAGCCATGGGCACAATCGAGTCAATGGCATCCGGATCGCCGCAACGGACGAGATAACCCAGTTTTTGATTCACTACGTCAATCGTCTTGCCGCTGTTGTACTTGGGAGAGAGTTCTTTCAGTTTCTCGGAAACCAGGTCACCAATACCGCCCAGCTTCTTGTGACCGAAAGCATCGGTGGTTTCACGCTCGAACACCATTTCCCCGCCTTGAAACATCGCCCCCTCGGAGACGAGAACAACCGAATAGCGGCTCGGATTCTTGTGGCGGTCGGAAGCCAGCAACTCGGTCAAGCGTTCAATGTCGAACTTGTGTTCCGGGATCACACAGCGATTGGCCGCGCCGGCCATGGTTGGAAGCATGGCGGTGAAGCCGGCATACCTGCCAAAAACTTCGAGCACGAGAAAACGCTCATGCGAGCCGGCGGATGTGCGCAAGCTATTGGCCATGGCAATGGTGCGGGTCACGCAGGTGCTGAAGCCGATGCAGTAATCCGTTCCTGGTACGTCATTGTCCATGGTCTTGGGAATCGCAACCACCTTCACTCCCTCCTGGTATAGGCGCACGGCGTAGCTCAGGGTGTCATCCCCGCCAATCGGGATCAGGTAATCAATGCCAAGCCAGGCCAGATTCTTCAGAACTTCGGGGGTCAAGTCGTTTTGCTCGGCTTTGTAGGTGCCTTGCAGATGCGGCGGGACACTGGACTTTTTCATCTTGCTCGGATTAGTGCGTGCGGTATGCAGGAACGTCCCACCGGTGCGTCCCGCCCGATTGACCAGCTCTTCGGACAGGGTTTGAAAATTGTCGCTGTTGTCGTAGTCCTTCTCGCGCACGATTTCGACTAGGCCGGCCCACCCGCGACGTAATCCCACCACTTCATAACCTTCTCGAATTGCTCGAATGGTTAGGGCCCGGATAGCGGGGTTCAAGCCGGGCACATCGCCGCCGCCGGTCAGGATTCCAATCACTCCTCTTTTCACATTGACGTTCGCCACGTTCCACCTTCCTCGTTTTCGGAGCCAGAACCTACTACTAAACCAGGCATTGCCGTCCTGCAAGTGCGCTTGATCACATCGAGCTGTGATCCAATCCGGCCAAAGTACTCCATGCGGGTTCCGATGAATCCCCCCTCGCGGTCAAACGCAGTGGTAGCCGAAAGAAACGGCCCCGACGACAGTTGCATGTGACAACGAGTATTTGCAGGGGTGAGCGAGGGGGAAGACACCTGCGTTCGGGGGAATCCTCGCAATCGTCAGGACTCGCCACGGGGCCGTCGTGGAGGTGCGGTACGACCACGACAGCCCTTTTCGGGGCGGTGATCCCAATGGCGAATTGGGGGCCAGCATCCCACGGCCGCTGCTATTGTGCCTGTAGAGTTTTGATATAGCTGATCAGGTTGGCAACCCGCTGGTCCACTTGAGATTCGTGGCCCCCGCTGATTGTGCGGAACAGGTGCCCCCAGACCGGCATATCTTTGCTGCCATGCGCTGCTACCGCGGCATCGCCGCGGATGGCTGAGCCGACCTTGAGTGCGGGATACTTTCCATCGCTGTTCTTGCTCAACATGGTGAGGTCGGAGGGCGGGGTCTTCAGTGCCTCGGCCGCAGGGCCGTTGCCTTTGCCGTCTGTGCCGTGGCACACGGCGCAGTAACTGATGTACATCTCTTTACCCGAAGCTGCTGACGTACCCTTCATGGGCACATGCTGGATGGATTTCTTGGGCTGTTCTTGCGCTCCTGACGTGACCGCGAATGCGGCCACCACCATCAGAACCTGGATGATTCTTCGCACGAGCATTGGTCTCTCCTTGCACGACATGGCGGGTAGTGAATTTCGAATTTTTCTTGACTCTGAAAGCGGCAACGATTGTATACCGGCCCGGCCCTGGGTTGATATCCTTATCCTGCCCGAACAAGCCCCTTTGCCTCAGAGGTCAGGTCGCCCAAAGCATGACATAACCAGCAGGGCCGCGAACCTCATGGCTGGCTTCGACAGGCTCCCCGCATAGCCAGGGCCGGTGAGGCCAATCACATCTCTCGGTGATGAAAAGCACTGCGGTTCCTTCATCAGGACGCGACAATGGGGGCGCAAGGATGTCCGGGAGCTCCGAGCTTCCTACTTGGCCAGCTGAGCCTCCCGGGTGGAGGCACTTATGACGACATTAACCCTTTTCGCTATCGCCCTCGTGGCTTTGGCTGTCGGCCTGTTTCTCACCCGTATCATCCCGGCCCTGCAGACCTATTTCATGTACCGTGGCAAGCGGCTCATAACCTGTCCGGAGACGCTCGTGAAAGAGGCTGTGGATGTGGCAGCGGGAAGAGCGGCCACCCGGATCTTCATCGGTGAATCGGATCTTCGCTTGGATCAGTGCTCGCGCTGGCCGGAGCGTCGTGATTGCGGCCAGGAGTGTCTGAGCCAGATTGAGGCCGACCCGGAGAATTGCCTGCTTTGGAACGTCGTTTCGAACTGGTATGAAGGTCAGGATTGTGTCTATTGCCACCGGCGCTTTGGACGGCTTCATCATCTTGATCATGCCCCGGCCCTCGTCGGACCCGATCACAAGACGATTGAGTGGAAACGCGTCCGACCTGAGCGTCTTCCAGAGTTGTTCTCGACCTGTAAGCCGGTCTGCTGGAGCTGCCATATCGCCGAGACGTTCCGAAGGGAGCGTCCGGAACTGGTCGTAGATCGCAAACGGTGATAAGTGGGTGGAGCAAGAACTCTATAAAAAAAGGTGGTGACCTCCGATGTTTGAACAGGAACTTGAAATGGAAGAACGCGAAGCTTCCTCGATCCCATTGCTGCTGATCGTGGCCCTGATCCTGGCGATAGTCGGTGTCGCGGGATACTTTTTGTGGCAGAACATGCAGGTCCTCACACCACAAGAGGCCACTATGGTGATCAACGCAGTCGATGCACAAAGGCCGGCGATAATTCAGGTTCACGTGGGGAAAGTCGCCGCCAGTGTGGCGGTGAAGCCACACGATCCAAATTATCGTCTTTTGGAGAAGGCTGGTTTATTGAAATTGGGGAAGGACGAGGGTCGTGTTACCCCGGTGAACTTGACTCCTCTGGGTGAAAAGCAATTTCAGGGGATCGCGGGCGTAAGAACGACCAAAGAAGAAGACGGCACGGAAACCTACGTGGTGCCAATTGCCGAGCGCAAGCTGGTCGAAATCTCCAAAATCACGATGAACAATCCGAGCCATGCGACAGTGGATTTCACATGGGCTTGGCAACCCAATCAATTAGGCGAGATCTTTGATGCATCGGGCCCGCTGGTCAAGAGCTTCAATACCTGGGAACGTGGAGCCCTGATCGAAAAATACGGCGCCAATTTTTATCACTCCGAACCGGTCAAGACAACCTTGGCTCTGGAGAAGGTTGGCAAGGGCTGGCAGATTGCGGCCGAGTGAACTTGCGACGCATGAATAATAGAAGAACCAGAGCATAGGCCTGGTCGTCCCTTCCGCGCTCTCGCGAAAGCCTTCTTCTTACCCTCTCTGCTTGGGCGCACCTCCTTTCGCGCTGCGCCATTCGCATTGGCAATTGGTTCTTGTCTGCTTGAAACCCTCCGCTCGCGGACCGTCTGAACGCCTCGGAAAGAATCAGGTAAACGGAGCCCTCTCCCCTCGCAGCTCATCATTCCCTTGACTGTGATTGCGATCACAAAAAGGGGTGACCTCAGGCACCGCGCCGCATTTAGCACTGAATGGAGAATAGGGCATGCAAGGGCGTCTAACTGGAGGGCATCATGCCGATAGAAACTGAGGTCCTAGAGCCCCAAATTAAGAGCCCGGGCGAGCCTCGAGAATCGGTCAAGGTTCCGCGGGCCGGCCCGTTACCAGAACGACCGTTGTTTGCCGATAGCCTGTTGGACGCAAGCGAACAGGAAAGTAAACGCCGCAAGTTTGCAGCCATCTTCTCCTTCATATTTCAGTGCCTGGTGATCGGCGTCCTGATCGTTGTGCCTCTCATGTTCACCGACGTGCTCCCTAAACAGCAGTTGCTGACATTCCTGATAGCGCCGCCTCCGCCTCCGCCACCCCCGCCTGCGGCGCAGGCGGTGGCCAAAGTTGTCCGCCAGATCCAGAGCGAGCTGCTGAACGGACAGTTACGCACTCCCACCCGGATACCGGAGAAGGTGCAGATGATCCGTGAAGAGGAGCCGCCTCCACCCTTGTCCACAACGGGCGGTGTGGTGGGAGGAGTCGCGGGAGGAATTCCTGGTGGTCAACTTGGTGGGGTAATTGGCGGCATTGTCAACCAGACTTCGACCCTGGCTGCGGTCCTGAGAGCTCCCTCGATACCGCCCAAACGGGTTCGGGTTTCGCAGGGAGTGACCCGGGGAATGCTGATTCAGAAAATCGAACCCGCCTATCCGACTCTGGCCCGGCAAGCCCGGATACAAGGCGACGTGGTGTTGAGAGCCATTATCAGTAAAGAGGGCCTGATCACGGAGCTCCAGCTTGTGAGCGGACATCCTATGTTGGCGCCAGCTGCCATTGCGGCGGTCAGCCAATGGCGTTACCGGCCGTTCCTGTTGAACGGCGAGCCCATCGAGGTAGAAACGACGGTTAACGTTACATTTCATCTGTTCTAGCGATGGGTCATGGCATACCTGGCCGCGAGCCGACTAATCGACCGGAAGACCATGAAGCCTGAGCATGGAGACTCACAACAATATTAAGTCGTTTCGGCTAAGGAAACGAGACATGTTTCTGCAATCTGGTGTCTGACAACCTAAGGACAGCGGGGTTTGTGCCATGAGCAAACACAGCGATAAGCAATTCGTCATTTGCGAGAAACTCAGGGGACTCGGTTATGCAAGCGAGCGCCGGGTGAGACTGTATGGCGAGGAGTTCCATCTGGTTTCGGATCCCTTTCCTGACGGCGATGGGTTTGTAGTTGAAGGGATCGCCCGTAAATCCGGGAAATCGAGATTTGTCCGCATTCCGTTGTCGATCGTGCATACTTTGAGACAGGAGCTTATAGTCGATACAGAGCTTGACGTTGCAGCCTGACCGCGGTGCTTCACGGCGCAAGATGGACAGGCTTTTTCCGGTAACAGACAATTAGTGGCGCATACGTTCGAACTCGAAATTGTCACGCCAGAAAGACTGCTGGTTCGGAAGAGGGTCCAGGAAATGCAGATTCCTGGAAAGGACGGGTATCTCGGAATACTGCCTGGTCACGCACCCCTGATTACCGAACTGGGGATCGGCGAGATCAGCTACCGGGAAAATGGAGAGTCGCACTATCTGGCGGTTGCGTGGGGTTTTGCCGAGGTGCTGCCTGACCGGGTGAGCGTTTTGGCGGAGACGGCGGAGCGGGCGGAAGAAATCAACGTGGAACGGGCAGAGGAAGCCAGGAAGCGCGCCCGGCAGCGGCTTAACAGCGCTGACCCAAAAGTCGATTTCGCCCGTGCACAACGTGCTCTCACGCGGGCCGTAACCCGGCTGGAGGTAGCGGCCGAGACCGATCAGAGGCGCCGGCAGCGCGAATAAGTTGCAGCCTTCTTGATCCTTACTCTCAGCAGCAAGGTTGCGCGATGGTCTGTCGAATCAAGCCTTCCACCAGGGCCGTCAACTTTGGGAGAGCGGTCTCCACCGTCGAGGAAAGGGTCGCACCGTGGTCGAAACATTCGCCGCACAAAGAAACAGTAAAGGCCCGTGGCGTTGCACCATAGAGTTGTTGAGCCAGGGCGAGCAGGTGAGCAGGAGACATCTGGTGAGAACGGATGATCCCTAGCTGTAAAGTCACACCCTCGCAGCTCAGCTCTCCGGGTTGACCATCGTGAGCGGCATCAATAAAAAAGGCGATATCGGCAGATCTCAAGCTATCAGCCAGTTCCGGAGTGAGTTGATGGCAGACGACAACTTCAATTTCTGGAAACGGCAGGCTTCGCGACAACGCTTCCGCCGCACTCCAACCCAGGCCGTCGTCGCAGCGCAGCGGGTTACCGTAGCCGACAATGAGGACCTGCGTCATAAGCGGATGATCGGATTTTCACGCGCTCCCTGCTCAGGAGCGAACGACTTCATCCAGCACTTCCCCGATGGGGCTTAGCAGCTGAATGCGCAATGCCATTTGTCCCAGAGCATGTGTCGAGCAGCTCAGGCAGGGATCATAGGCCCGGATGACGGCTTCCACTCGATTCAGCGCGCCAGGCGTCAAGCGGTCTCCGTGCACGAAGTGCTTCGCGACCTGCAGCACGCTCCGGTTCATGGCCAGATTATTCTGACCGGTGGCGATGATGAGGTTGGCCCAACGGACCAGTCCCTGTTCGTCAATCTTGTAGTGATGAAACAGCGTGCCCCTCGGCGCCTCCGCCACTCCCACACCCTCCAACGCATTGTGACGCGCGATGGCGCGGACATGCTTATCGAGGATTTCAGCATGGGTAAGCAGTTGCTCCATGCGCTCGATGCAATAGAGAATTTCGATCAGCCGCGCGTGATGATAGTGGAATGAACTGAGCACGGCGGTGCGCTGCAGTTCGTGAAATTCCGCCAGTTCCTGGTCGGCGCGGGGCGTGCCACATCGGTCCGCTACGTTGAGGCGGGCCAGCGGTCCCACGCGATAGATTCCATCCGGGAATCCCCGGGGTTTGTAATAAGCCGACTTCAGGTAGCTCCAGGATTCAACCTTTTCCCCGATGTAATCGAAATAGCGCGCCGGATCAAGGCCATCGGCGACGACTTTGACGGAGGCGTCGGTGATTCGGATGTCGCCATCGTAGAAGGTCAGCCCACCATCCTTTTTCACGATACCCATGAAGAGCGTCGGGAAGTTGCCGAAGGTGGCGATCTCCTCGCGGAAACGCTCCATGGTCCCCTTGAACCACTCCATGGTGCGCAGGGCGATAGCCAGTGCTTCGGGGACCGATTCCAGGATGGCGTCGCGGTCCGCCCCGCTCAGTGGTTCGCTTACACCGCCGGGCACGACCCAGGCCGGGTGAATGCGCTTTCCTCCCAGGCGCTCAATGATCTGCTGGCCAAACTTACGCAATTCGATGCCGTCGCGGGCCAGGGCCGGATCCTTTTCCAAAACGCCAACCAGATTGCTCTTGGCCGGATCGGCATCCATGCCCAGCAACAGGTCGGGCGAAGACAGATGAAAGAGGCTCAAGGCATGCGATTGCACCACCTGGGCCAGGTTGAAGATGCGGCGCAATTTGTCGGCGGTGGGCGGGATTCTCACCGCCAGAAGAGCGTCGCAGGCCTTCGCCGACGCAATGAGGTGGCTCACCGGACAAATACCACAAATGCGCGCCATCAGAGACGGCATCTCGGAAAACGGACGTCCTTCGCAAAATTTCTCGAAACCGCGAAACTGCGTCACGTGGAAACGGGCGTCTTCCACCCGGCCCTGATCGTCAAGATGCAACGTAATCTTGGAGTGCCCCTCGATTCGAGTTACAGGGTCGATGACGATGGTTCTGCGCTGTTCCAATGCGGCTCCTAGGCTCCAAATCGCGTCATAGAACTCAAAGCCGGTTGACGGCCATCCAGCAATTCAGTCACGGCGTAAAAAATCACGTCGGCAGAGGGCGGACAGCCCGGAACATAGACATCCACGGCCACAACCTCGTGGACCGGACGCGCATAGGGCAGGAGGGGTGGCACCACTTGATCGGGAACCCCCGGATCGAGAGCCACGTTCTGGCAGTAAGCCCGATCGTAAACCGATTTTGTTCCGAAAGGATTGCGCATGGCGGGGACATTCGCCGTCACCGCACAGTCACCCAGCGAAACCAGAATCTTGGTCCGCGCTCGCACCGTCTGAATCTTGTGCAAGTCTTCCTCACTGCTGACCGCGCCCTCCACCAGGGTGATGTCCACGTTCTCGGGGAAGATCTTTGCGTCCACCAGCGGGCTGTACACGAGGTCTGCCTTTGCAAAGAGAGCGATCAGACGCTCGTCCATGTCGAGAAACGACATGTGACATCCGGAACAACCATCGAGCCAGACTGTCGCGAGACGTTTCTTGCTCACTCGTGTTCCCCACGCATCAGGGTCAGGTAAGGCAGGAAGTTGCGGCGTTTTTCCATCTCGGCAACGGAACGGCCCTGTTCAACCAACGCGCCTGTGGGACAAACCTGGACGCATTTGCCGCAACCGGTACAGGTTTCCGACGATCCCCAGGGCTGGTTGAGATCCGTGATCACCCGCGACTCGATCCCGCGGCCCATTATGTCCAAGGTATGCGCGCCCTCGATTTCATCGCATACCCGAACACAACGCGTACACAGGATGCAGCGGTTGTGGTCAATGACGAAACGGTCATGCGAGGCATCCACCTCCGCCTGCGGGTAGCGATAGGGAAAGCGAACGTGCGTAATATCCAGCTTCTGGGCCATGGTCTGCAGTTCGCAATGTCCGTTGGAGACGCAGACCGAGCAGATGTGATTGCGCTCGGTAAACATGAGCTCGACGATCATCTTGCGATACTGATCGAGCCGTTCTGAAGTGGTTGTGACCTCCATGCCCTCTTCCACGTGAGTCACACAGGAAGGCAGCAGTTTGTTCGATCCTTTCACTTCCACCAGGCACAGCCGGCACGCACCCACGGTGGAGAGACCTTCGAGTTGACACATGCGGGGAATAAAAATCTTATTCTCGCGGGCAACATCCAGAATGGTCTCATCAGGCCGGGCACTGCAATCGCGGCCATCGATCTTGAGCGTCTTTACCGCGGCAGCCAGGGTCATAGGCCGGCTCCCACGGGCTGTTTGCCGCAAACTCCAGCGGGGCAGTTGTGATCTTCGATGTGAGCCTGGTATTCCCCGGCAAACGACTTCAGCGTGCTCACCACCGGGTTGGGCGCAGACTGTCCGAGACCGCACAGGCTGGTGTGCTTCAGCAGATCGCACAACTGCTCCAGCATGGCCAGGTCCTGCGGCGTGGCCGTCATGTTTGTAATGGCGCTCAGAATGCGGTGCATCTGGTAGGTGCCGACGCGACACGGGACGCACTTGCCGCAGGATTCGGTCATGCAGAAATCCATGAAGTA
>JAIQFF010000216.1 GCA_020073395.1 Terriglobia bacterium | reverse complement strand
AGCAACGCTTTCAAATCCGGAACCGCCGGGAGAAATCACCACTACCGGGAAGTTCGGTCCGTGGAACGCTGACGACGTAGGCAAGACTGCGGTGTCAGGGGACTATCGCTTTGAAAACGCGGACCTGGGTGCCTTCCACGGAATTAGCGGAATACTGGCTTCCACGGGAAAATATACCGGCACATTGGAACAGATTAAGGTTGAGGGAAGTACTGACGTGCCGCTTTTCGCCGTAACGCGAAGTTCGCATCGTGCCCCCCTGCGGGCTCAGTTCCATGCCGTTGTGAACGCTAAGAACGGAGATGTATTCCTGCAAAGTGTAAATGGGACTTTTCGCCGAACCACCATTTGGACTCAGGGCAGAGTCGCCGGGGAAGCCGGTCAGGCGGGCAAGACAGCCCTGCTCACGATGGGCAGCAACGACGGGCGAATTCAGGATCTTCTATTACTCTTCACCCAGGCACCGCAGGCACCGATGTCCGGCATGGTCAGCTTTAACGCAAGAGTCTCCCTCCCGCCCGGACAAAAGCCGTTTCTGACAAAAGTGGAGTTGCAGGGTGATTTCGGCATTGATGCTGGCAGTTTTACCAAGTCCGATACACAAGAGGGGGTCAATAGCCTAAGCCAGGGCGCCCTGGGTGATAAAAGTCCTAAGACTGACGACGACAGCGATCCCCGGAACGTTCTTTCCGATTTGAAGGGTCACGTTTCCCTCAGAAATGGTATCGCCACGTTCTCCAATCTTTCCTTCGGGGTGCCTGGCGCATTGGCACAGATGCAGGGAACCTACAATTTGATCAGCGAGAGAATTGATCTTCATGGAACTTTGAAAACCGAGGCCGAGGTTTCCAAGACAACTCACGGACTCAAGGCGCTAATGCTAAAAGTGCTGGATCCGTTTTTCAAAAATAAGCCTGACGGCTACCTGGCTCCGGTCAAGATCTCGGGCACCTACGACCATCCCGCATTCGGCTTGGACTTAGGCAATCTAGAAAACAAAAGCAAACAGCGCGCTAAAGTACATACACTCCGTCTCCCCGGCCAGGCAAAGCAATGAGAATCCCAGTCAAAAAGGGCACCACAGCCTACTTTCGATCACCGAACCACATCGAAGGTTCGCTATGGTTGAGTTGTTCCGACGTCTGGTCATACTGTTTGCAGTTGTGGTGTTTGGGCCCCAATTTGCGAATTCGCAGAGCACGAATTCTCCGTGGCCGGATAGTCCATCCCATGCAAAGGAAGCAAAGGGAGAAAGCGCGGATTCTCCCACGAATCGGGAGGTGTCATGGCGCAGTTTGCCGAAGGATTTTATCCACGATCAAGAAGGCATTTGGTTGTTGTTCCCTGCTCAATTGGCGAAGGGACACTATTGGCTCCCGACACTTGCCGTCGTCGGCGGGACCGCTGGGTTGATCGTCGCCGATCCTCACGCGATGCCTTATTTCCGTTCCCATGCGGGAAATCTTGATGACGTGAACGACACATTCGACGCCCCGATCACAAGTGCGGAGGTGATACTCCTGCCCGCATCCCTGATGATTGCAGGCTACATGCGGCACGACTCGTATCAGGTGGGGACGGCATTGCTTGCAGGAGAGGCATACGCCGACAGCGCGGTGGTAGATCTCGTGATCAAAGCAATTACGCGCAGAAAGCGTCCGTCCGATGTGGCGCCGGGCGCTCCCTTCAACGACACTTTTTTCAGTGGCGGTAAATCACCCTTCAAGGGTAGCAGTTTTCCATCCGGACACGCCGCCGGCGCTTTTGCCGTAGCTACAGTGGTTGCGACGCGTTACCACACGCACCGCTGGGTCCCTTGGGCGGTATACGGCTTCGCCACTGCGGTTAGCTTTTCCCGGATCACCAGCAGTTCGCACTTCCCTTCCGATGTTTTTCTTGGCGCCGCCCTTGGGTACTCCATCACACGCTTCGCTGTGCTGCGGCCTCGATGAAATTTGAGACAGTGAAGGCTATGTACGAGCCTTAGCTCTTGCTCGATTCCGCCACTTTCCAAAGGGCGCTCAAGGCGCTAGCGGCCTCTTTGGCCGCTTGTTTCCTACTTCCCGCTGAGTCACGTTGGAATATGGGCTCGTATCTCTGTAGGATTCCCAGTTCTTCGAAGGCCACCGATTCTGGATAGTGCCGCACTGTACGCCGCCTGCAAGTTGTTAAGGGCTCAATTCGCCTCCTTGGCTCTCCATGTGATGGAAATTAAATTCGCACCAGAAGACCTTGCCAATTGGGATTGCTGTGGAGTTCGGCGAAAGAATCGCTGTAGAAGATACCTCCCACTGCTGTGTTAATCGATCAGTACTTCAATGATTCGACCGGAGTCGAAGACGACGGTGAAACGGATGCTCGCGGCCCATGGAACGAGGGCGGAAAGTGGAAAATCGTGGAAAATCCCGAACTCGAACACTCGAACAGGGGTTGAAAACCTCGAACGGTCATATGGCAGGAGTGCTGACCCGCGCAAGGTTCGCGGCACAAGAGACGCCAAGAAGCCGACACTCAAGAAAAAATCAGCTTGATGTAAGTAAACGCTCTGGCACGACTCAGCAGTTTAGTTCGGAAGATGAGATTCCTCCCAGGGTTGTCCGGGCGCTTTACAAACGCTGTAGGTATTTATTTACCTCAAGCTAGAGTACATACCCGAGTGCCCTTTTTCGAGGGTTCGGCTAAGTTTAAATCTCTAAGAGACACGAGTGGGACTGTCATTCTGTCCTTTCTGATAGCAGTCAGGTATTCGTGGGCCAAGTTTATGGGGAATCCAGGATGGAATCGGATCGAGCGCGCTGAAACATTATCAGCCGCCCAGAAAGTTAGAGGTAATCATGAGATATCTAGTTAAAACAATTCAGGTTTGCTTGTTTACCAGCTTGTTGGCCGGAACATGCATGTTGGCCAATGCGCAGGAATCGGCCACACCACCGCCAGCTGCCGACAACACGAAGACCAATCAGCGGGACAAAAACAAGGCGGAGTCCACGGCAGATCAACAGAAAGAAAACCAATCTGACCGAGAACTCACTCAGCAGATTCGCCGGGCGATCGTTCAGGACAAATCCCTGTCCACATACGCCCATAACGTGAAGATCATCTCAGAGGACGGAATGGTCACATTGAAAGGTCCAGTGCGTTCGGAGGAAGAAAAGACAGCTGTAGAAGCCAAGGCATCCGAAATCGCTGGTAAGGACAAAGTGACTAGCCAGTTGGAAGTCAAACCCAAGCAATGATTCATCATCAAAACTGGAGGCAAAATATGGGAGGCAAGAAGACAGCAGTATTTGGCATCTACCCGGATCGTTCGAGCGTGGATCGTGGCGTAGAGGCACTGAAGGCAGCAGGGTTTTCCAATAACGATGTGTCCGTGTTGTTTCCAGATAAACAGGGCACTAAGGATTTCGCCCACGAGAAAGAAACGAAAGCCCCAGAAGGGGCGGCAACAGGGGCAGGAACTGGAGCCGCACTCGGCGGCGGACTGGGTTGGCTGGCCGGTATTGGCGCATTGGCAATTCCGGGACTCGGACCCTTCATCGCAGCTGGACCGATTATGGCTGCCCTGGCTGGAGCTGGAGTGGGCGGCGCGGTAGGCGGTCTTACCGGTGCCCTGATCGGCATGGGGATACCGGAATACGAGGCCAAGCGCTACGAAGGCCGCGTGAAAGACGGAGGCATTCTGCTCTCCGTACACTCGGACAGTTCTGAGGAGACAAAAAGAGCGGAGGAAATATTGGAACGCTCTGGCGCTCAGGACGTTTCTTCGACTGGCGAGGCCCGCGGTGACAAGAGCACCGTGGCCAGCCGTCGAGACGTTGCATAGCGTCTGATCGTGGGCCGGCGGGCGGGGACAGATGGTTGTCGCCCTCCGGATCTTCGAAACGCCGACTTACTCAGGTTCTTATTTGAAAAGTGAGGGAGAAACAAAATGAGCATCTGGACGATTTTGTTTGTGGTTCTACTGATAACTTGGCTGGGCGGCTTTACGGTTTTTCACGTAGCGGGAGGACTGATTCACCTCCTTCTCGTGTTCGCTGTGATCTCTCTGATCCTGCATTTTGTTCTAGGTACGCGGACGGCATGAGCGGAGGTAAAGTCAAGAGGACCCATCTGCGGACTGCTCCGAAGATCTCGGTACCAGTCCGCTCCTCGACTAAGAGAAAGACTAAGAAAAAAGGTTGCGTCCTGCAAAGGAGTCTTTGGGCGCGAAGTGGGGACCAGAGAATCCAGCCAAGACACGAAATAGGAACGAGAGCTAGGTTCGATACGGAGGAAGCGCAGCCGCCCATATCGCTGCGTGAGCAGACTTCGGGGAGGGCCGTTCGACGAACGTCCCATGACTTAACCGAGTCTTGGCGTTTTCGTTTGTAGGTTGCGGCGCCGCTCCACCCCACTTTCTCGCGACCCAGACTCCGTAAACTGCGGAAACCGAACACCCCACAACAAAATGCGGGATGAACCCCATGCACCGTGAAGCCGCTGCCGGTTCAGCCCGCTTGCATCTGTTTCAAGAGCTCTCGACTCTGGGTCAGCAGCTCGCGCACCCGCTTTTGCTCGGCTCGGAACTTGGCGGAATAGAGGCCGTGCTTCCAGCGCGCCCGCCCCTCGGCCGTGCGCGGTCCGGTACCGACATGCCTGTGCATACCCAAGTGCACGCATTCCGGTTCCCCGCTCTCCTGCAGCGCGAGGCCGCGGCGACCGGCTTTACCCCGTATCGATGGGTGCTAAGAACACCCAATAGTATGAATCACAGCGGTGTGGGAGTGCCGCAAGCCGAGCAGATCAGCTCTGATCGGCGCGGACGGGAGACACCGCTCGGGCGCAGACCAGGGCGAATGGAACGGGCCCTAATGGCACTCGCACGAATCCGATCCGATTGACCCGGGCCCCTTGCTTTGGGCTTGTATGCGGCAGCGGCAGATGATATTTACGATCCAGGACCCGTTCGCCATCAAGGGAGAAGCTAATGAAACTCCTGCTGGCTGTAGCACTTCTTACCGTTGCTCTCGCTTCCGCCGGCCCACAAAATTCGGAAGCACCCACGGGGTTCGATAACAAGAGTAATGGCCTGGTAGACGACATGACCCATCAGGCCGATCAAGACAAATTCGATGAAACTGAGGGTGTGAGCGATGGCCTTGGGCCCCTCTACAACGCGCAATCCTGCCGGGAATGTCACCAGAACCCAACTTCGGGTGGAACGAGCCAGATGACGGAGTTGCGGGTAGGCCATCAGGGACCGGACCACCATTTTCACAATCCGGATATCTCGATCGCGCACGGAACAGAAATCGTTTCCGGCCGCACCCTGGTGAATGATCGCGCCATTTGCCCGAACGGCGCATTTGCTGGCACTGAAATCCAGGAGCACGTGCCCGAGACCGAGTCCATCCGCACGACACGGGTAGCATTAGGTCTTTTGGGTGACGGTTTTGTAGAAGCCGTCGCCGATCAGACCTTCATTGAACTGGCACGTAAGCAGTGCAAGGGCACACATCGCAAGATCTGCGGACAGGTGCTGTACGTTCCAATCGTCGAAGCTCCGGGGGAAACCGGCGTTGGGAGATTCGGCTGGAAGGATCAGCATGCAAGCCTGGTATCGTTCTCGGGAGATGCATACCTAAATGAAATGGGCATCACAACCCGTCTGTTCCCCGACGAGGTGACGAAGCTGTGCAACACTGCCGCTGAACCCAACGACCCGCCCGGCCCAGACGGGCTAGACGATATTGATCACTTTGCCCGCTTCATCCGGGCCTCGAAGGCGCCTGCCCGCGATTCCCAGCTGGCGCAAACCTCGAAAGCTGAGAGAGGGTCCGAGTTGTTTAACAAGATTGGCTGTGCCACCTGCCATGTGCGCACATTGACCACTGCGCCCGCTGGGACGAAGGCCAACGGGGGCACATTTACGATTCCGGAAGCGCTCGGACGAAAAACGTTCTACCCATTCTCAGATTTTCTTTTGCACAACATAGGAACCGGCGACGGGATCGCCGTGCCTATGCAGGAACACTATGGGCGGAATATGTATCAGATCACTTGGAAGAACTTTTCGCTCGACGATTTCCAAGCGGCCCAAGACAAAATACGCACGGCACCCTTGTGGGGCGTCCGCTTCCGTAACCGGTTGATGCACGACGGAACATCATCCACTCTTCGAGATGCAGTACTGCGACATAGCGGAGAAGCCGGCGACGTGAATCACCGCTTTCAGCGACTGTCTCAGAGTGATCAAGAGGCCATCCTCGAATTCCTAAGTTCTCTATGAGTGATGGTCCCTTCGCCGCGAAAGGATAATGCACTCGCGTTATCGAAAGGGGGAGGGATCTGCTGTCCCGGTATCAACTCTCGGTCAGTTTTGACGGAGAAATGTGTAATCGAGGATAGACGCAGCCAAGCCGACGGCTCTGCAATCGCGTACTTCGTCGCGACGGAGAACCCGGCCTTGGCAGAGAACCGTGCGGTGCTTCTGGCCGGAAATCTCCTCCGGCATCTCAAAGACCATCTCAACCAGCGCGTACTCCGGTAAGTGCATCGGCCCTGTCCCCAGAGCTGTAGAACAACTAACGCCGCCTATTCCCCGCCATCAATTAGATAAAGCCGAACGATGCCGGCTGCAACGCGACCGCAAACATGGTCGATAAATCTTGCC
>JAIQFF010000215.1 GCA_020073395.1 Terriglobia bacterium | reverse complement strand
CGGAGGGACCTGCTGTTGGCGGCGGCCACACTTTACGGTTTATTGCATGTCGTTGCGGCTGAGCTTTCTGGCCTCTTTTCTCACGAAATCTAGCCGGCCTCTCGAGCTTAGCGTGCAGGGCCAAACAACAGCAGGACCCTCCACTTCGCTCGCTTCGCTATGCTCCGGTCGGGATGACAGAGCATTGCGGATGCTAGATGTCGTAATACAGCGCAAACTCATACGGGTGCGGTCGCAATCTCACCGCGTCCACTTCCTTCGTGCGCTTGTACTCCACGTAGGTGCTCAGCAGTTCCTCGGTAAATACGTCGCCCTTGAGCAAGAAGGCGTGGTCGCGCTCCAGCGCGTCCAGGGCATCTTCGAGGGAACCCGGCATGGACGGAACCTTGGCCAACTCCTCCGGCCCCAGGTCGTAGATGTCTTTGTCCAGGGGCTGGCCGGGGTCCAACTTGTTTTCGATTCCATCCAGGCCGGCCATCATCATTGCCGCGAATGCCATGTATGGGTTGCAGCTCGGGTCCGGCGGGCGGAACTCCACCCGCTTGGCTTTCGGCGACGCGGAATACATCGGGATGCGGCACGCCGCCGAGCGATTTCGCCGCGAGTAGGCCAGGTTCACCGGCGCCTCGAATCCCGGCACTAAGCGCTTATATGAATTCGTGGTCGGGGCAATGATGGCGGCCAGCGCTGGACCGTGCTTGATCAGGCCTCCGATATACCACAGCGCCATCTGCGATATGCCGGCATAGCCATCGCCGGCAAACAGGGGCTTGCCGCCCTTCCACAGCGACTGATGGGTGTGCATGCCGCTGCCATTGTCTCCGTAGATCGGCTTGGGCATGAACGTCACCGTCTTGCCATACTGGTTGGCCACATTCTTCACGATGTACTTGTAGAGCATCATGTGGTCGGCCGAGCGCACCAGCGAATCGAATTTCAGGTCGATTTCGGTTTGCCCTCCGGTCGCCACTTCGTGATGGTGGCACTCCACCTCCAGATCGCAGTTCTGCATGGTCATCACCATCTCGCTGCGCAGGTCCTGATAGTGGTCCGTGGGGGGCACCGGAAAATAGCCTTCCTTGTAACGCGGGCGGTATCCCAGATTGTTCTCCACCCGGCCCGAATTCCAGCGTCCTTCTTCCGCGTCAATGAAATAGAAGCCGTGCTGCTCGCGCTGATCAAAGCGCACGTTGTCGAAGATGAAGAATTCCGCTTCCGCTCCGAAGTAGGCCGTGTCCGCCAAGCCGGTCGAACTCAGATACATTTCCGCTTTCTTCGCAATGTAGCGTGGGTCGCGGTCATAACGCTGCTTGGTCACCGGATCCACCACGTCGCACACCATCACCAGCGTCGCTATTTCAGTGAAAGGATCGAGGATGAAAGAGTTTGGGTCCGGCATCAGCAGCATGTCGCTTTCGTGGATCGCCGCCCAGCCCCGAATCGACGAACCGTCCATACCAAAGCCTTCGTCAAACGAGGCCTCGCTCAACTGGTCAATGGGGTAGGAAACGTGGTGCTGCAGTCCGGGCAAATCGGTAAAACGCAGATCGAACATCTTGACCCCGTTCTTTTTCACAAACTCCAGAACGGTTTTCGGGTCAGCCATGAATAGTTCCTTTCAGATTCGTTCCTCAGCGCAAGCGCACGACTTCATGCGGCGGTGCCGCTCGCTAAGTGTCGCATTTTAAGGGAAGTTAACCCGCCTGCTACAATCTCGCATTGTGTAATGCCGGACGTAACTGTAACGGGCCGCAGCCTGTGCGGGGAAATATATTGTTTTTATGGCCGGGATAACCAAGCTTTATGCCCCACAGGCTGAGTTTTCAGACAACTACGCGGCGCGGCGTTAAAGCAATCAGCATGCAGTACCTCGGACGCTGACCCTTGCTCCAGAACGCCTGGGTTCCGGGGATTGAAAGCTGAAGGCTGAGGGCTGAGGGCTTTCATGGACTTTGAACAGCTAGAAACGTTTCTCCAGGTCGCGCGCCACAGCTCCTTCTCGCGTGCCGCCGAGAAGCGCTTCCGCACGCAGCCGGCCATCTCGTCGCAGATCCGCGCCCTAGAGGAAGAAGTCGGCGCCAAGCTGCTCGACCGCTCCGGCGGGAAGGTTTCCATCACCGCCTCTGGCAAGCTGTTCCAGAAATATGCTGAGGAGATTCTTGAAGCCCGCAAGGCGGTCCTGATCGCGATCGCCGAAACTGAACGCGTGCCCCGGGGAGAGATCATCGTGGGCGCCAACGAAGGCACCTGCCTGCACATCCTTCCCGAAGTCTTCGCTGAGTTCAAGAGGCAATACCCGGACGTGGCGGTCAACATCACACGCGCCGATTATGGCAAGATCCTGGATTCAGTCATCGATAATTCGGTGGACTTCGGCTTCATGTCCATGCCGGTCACCGACCCGCGACTGACGGTTGTCCTTATTCATCGCGACGAACTGGTGGTCATCGCGCCTCCCCAGCACCCGCTGGCGAAATTGAAATCTGCTTCCATTGGTGAAGTCGCGAAATTCCCCCTGGTGATGCCCAAGGCCGGACACACCCGCGACGCTCTGGAAGATCTCTTCCACGAAAACAAACTGAAGCCGCAGTACGCCATGGAACTCGATTCCAGCGAACTGCTCAAACGCTTCGTAGCCGCCGACGTCGGCGTGGGCTTCATCGCCCGCTCCAACGTTCAAGAAGATGTGCAGGCCAAGGTGCTGGTCGCCATCCCGATGGCGGAGGCCCCGATTCGCCGTGACCTGGCTCTTGTATTCCGCAAAGACAAAGCCCTCAGCCGGGCCGCCCTCGCCTTCATCGATACCACGGTAAAAATCAAGAACGTGGACTCCGTCGCCGCCGCGAAGCGCTAGAAACGACTCGAGCGCTCACCGCACCTCGAACCACGTAGGCCCGGACGCTCTCGTCCGGGCGGGCGAGCAACGGACGGCGGACATCAGACCTCAGACCTCAGCTCTTCAATCACGCCTTCAGAAACCGGGCGCAGTTGAGTGGTCAGGATAAGAATTAGCAGCTGCGAACCGAACCCTGAGGTCTGAGGTCCGACGTCCGATGCCCGATCTGGTTGCGGAGCTGCGCTCCGCGGGCGGGCGAGGGCGCCCGCCCCGACGTGTTCTTGGGTTAAAATCCCGGACAGTGACACGAACCCTTTCAGCCCTTCTACTGGCCTGCGCTTCCCTGCTCTCGGCCCAGACCCGCAAGCCTTCCCAACCCGTCTCGCCGTCAAAACTCATCTCTGTCAAGGTCACCGGCTCCAATCGCTACCCCCCGGACCAGATCATCGCCGCCACCGGCCTGCAACCTGGCCAGACCGTCAGCGAAGATGATTTCAAAAGCGTGACTCGGCGCCTGGGCGAAACCGGCGCCTTCAGCGATGTCGCCTACACTTTCCAGTTCGGTCCCGAGGGCATGAAACTTGCCTTGCAAGTCACCGACAGCAATCCCTTCGTGCCCGTCCGCTTTGAGAATTTCGTGTGGCTTTCCGATCAGGATTTGTTCGAGAAGCTGCGCACCCGCGTGCCTCTTTTCCAGGGCCAACTCCCGGTGACCGGTGACCTCGCCGACCAGGTTTCCGAGGCCTTGCAGGTACTCGCCATCGAACTCGAGCTGCACGGTCGCGTCGATTATCTTCGCGCCGGGCCGGAGGACGGCCCGATGGAGGCCTTTGAGTTCAGCATTACCGGCCAGCCCATCAGCGTTCGCAAAATCGGTTTCAGCGGGGCCAGCCCGGCTGAGCTGCCTGCGCTCGAAGCCGCTGCTCGGCAGCTCTCAGGTCAGGATTACTCGCGCAGCCGGCTCATGACGCAGGCGGAGAAAACTTTTCTTCCCGTATTTCTTGCGCGCGGCTACCTCAAAGCCAGCGTCGCCACGCCCCAGCCTAAGGTGGCCGAGGAGACGCCCGAGGAAACGTTCGTGGACGTCACCTTTCTCATCACTCCCGGCAGCCAGTACAAAGTCACCGGGGTCCAGCTTTCCGGCTACAAGGATGTGTTTCCGGTCGAGAAGCTGCGTGAGCTTATCCACCTGCAGCCCGGTCAACCGGCCAACGCCGTACAGGCCAATCAGGACGTGGAAGCTCTAAAAAAGCTGTACGGGACGCGCGGCTACATGGGGATCCAGATCCGCCCGCTTCCTGAAATACACGATGGCGATTCTACGGTGCGTTACGTCTTCCAGTTTCAGGAAGGCAGCATCTACAAGATGGGGGACCTCGAAGTTCGCGGCCTGGACAGTAAAGCCACTGAGCGCATGGTGGCGGCATGGAGGCTGTTAGCGGGCGAGACCTACGATTCCGGCTATCCCCGGCTGTTCCTGGACTCCATTAGCGGCCAATATCCGGCCGACCAATGGAAAATTACGGTCCACGAAACCCCGGAAGACCAGGAGAAGGTGGTGGACGTCTCACTGCACTTCGATCCCAGGAGATAGTGCCTCCGGTACCGGTTTCCTTTGCGCCCTTTGCGGTTAGAACCTTCTGATCTTGCTGGAAAGCGCCCAAGAGCACCCATCTTTTCGCTATTATTTTGTAGAGTAAAGATAGCTTCGTCCCCTCTCGGCATCTAAGAGAAGTGCACGCAAAGCCCAACCCTAAGGAGAAAGATTCGAATGAGTTCGACTCCCTCGAGATTCGCCATCGCCCTCGCAACCACGTTGCTGGGCGCAACTCTGTCCATGTCTTCCGCTCTCGCAGCCAATAAGCCGCAGGCCTTCACCGGCAGGGTCAGCGACGCCATGTGCGGCGCCAACCACATGATGGGCGGTGATGCTGCCGAATGCACCCGTGCATGCATACGCAAAGGTTCAAAGTATGCGCTGGTTGTAGGCGATAAGGTGTACGCGCTCGACACCAGCGACAAGACTTCCCTTGATCAACTCGACAAGCTAGCCGACAAGCAGGCCAAAGTCACCGGCGAGGCCAATGGCGATACCATCGCCGTACTCTCCGTCGCCGCAGCCAAGTAAGGCGTGCCGCTGCTGGAAGTATTCAATTCGACACGTGGGAGACGTTTTTTCCCAAATTACCTGGATTTTCATATTGTCCGCCCAACTCCCTATGTTATGTTTTAGCGAATTTACCCAAAGTACTGCCGGAGGAAACTCGAATTGTCTAAAGACATGGTCCCCAAAAAGATTTTCTTCACCAAGGGGGTCGGAAAACACCGCGAACGTCTTACGTCGTTTGAGCTGGCGTTGCGGGACGCCGGCATCGCCGCCCAGAATCTGGTTCGAGTCTCCTCGATTTTTCCGCCGCAATGCAAGCTCGTGCCGCGCTCCCAGGGACTGAAGTACCTGAGCCCGGGCGAAGTGGTCTTTGCGGTCGTGGCCGAGAACTCCACTCACGAACCACACCGCCTGCTGGCCTCCAGCATCGGCGTTGCCATTCCCGCGGATCGCAATACTTACGGCTACCTCAGCGAGCACCACTCCTTCGGCGAAACCGAAGACGCGGCCGGCGACTATGCCGAAGAACTCGCCGCTGAAATGCTGGCCACCACGCTGAACGTGGAGTTCGACCCTGACCGATCCTGGGACGAGAAAAAAGAGAGCTATCGCATCTCCAACAAAATCGTCCGCACCGCCAACGTCACCCAGTCCGCGGTTGGCGACAAGCGCGGCCTGTGGACTACGGTCATCGCCTCCGCTGTCCTGATCTTCGACTAAACAACAAAACGGCCCATCGTGAGAAACGAATGGGCCGTCGTCTTTGGTAGCGCCGGCGTCCTCGCCGGCTGTCGCGGGGGCGTCTCGCCCGCGCGCTTGTACCTCTACTTCCGCGCCAGCGCCTTCTCCTTCTTCGCCTTGTGATTCTGCCCGTTCTTTCCCAGCCGCTCCAGCACCGCAGCCACAATCAACGGCAGTCCTACCGTCGCATCCAAAAGCACCTCGCCGAATTTTCCGCCCTCGGCCGGTGGCACAAACTTTCCCCAAGAAATCGCTTCGCTATAGGGACTCCCCGACAACCCGCCCCAAGAGACCGGCTCGGGACATATTCGCAGCCCGTAGTGATAGCGCTTCAGCGGAACGTTTTCCCCCATGCGCCGGTGGCGCAATTCGATGAACGGCCCAAACTGCTGCGACCAGTTGCGCGGTACGCCTCCGCCGATGGTAAAAATCCCCAACCGTTTTTGCCGCAACAGAGTGGACGCGAAATGTTCCAGGTCCTCGAACGGATCGAAGCGCAGTTTGTGCCTGCCCGCCGCCTCCCGCATGCGATTGGAGAGCGCGACATCCAAACCCAGTTCTGAGTCGGTGAAGGCGGGCACGAAAACCGGTACACCCTTTTCGAACGCCGATTTCAATATCCCGCGCTGTCCTTTGGCAGTTTCCGCCAGGTATTGTCCAATGGCGTGATTGAGCTTGTACGAACAAAGCATTTCGCTGGGGTCCCATTGCTCCAGCACTTCAAACATCACCTTCTCCACGTCGTCCAGGTTCTTTTCCGGCTCCAGCGTATCGTAAACCCGGTTGTAGCCCTGCTCGTAGAGGTCCTCGTCAGAGACTTCGGGGTTGTAGCGGAAGTGGGCCCGTCCGGTGGCTTCAACCAGTCCATGCGCCATCAGGGCTCCGGTGGAGACGATCGCATTCACAATGCCGCGATCGATCAATTCCGTGATCACCAGTCCCTGCTTGGCCACAGTCATCGCCCCCGCCAGGGTCATTACCACAAAGCAGTCCTTGTCGCGGGCCATGGCTTCCAGCACGTCGGC
>JAIQFF010000214.1 GCA_020073395.1 Terriglobia bacterium | reverse complement strand
AGGCGTCGGACAAGAGTGTCCGACCCACACAGGCACTATTATTTCGACAGCACCGCTACGCCGTAGACGGGAAGCTTGACCGACTGTTTCGATCCGCCCTGGAGCACGTCATTCATGGCCGACGGTAGTGCAACGGTCTGCTCAACTTTCGAGAAGTTGACCAGAATGTACACGACCCCCTGGTCGCCGTAGCGCGGATACACTTCGACCCCGTCAGGAACCTTGCCCAGCGCGGGTTTTACGCCGCTCACTTCCCCCATCCATTTCGCCGCCGCGGTCATGACGGAGCCGTCGAGCCAGGCGCCGATGTAAGTGATTCGGCCTTTCCCCACTCTTCGAGTGATGGCTGCGGGTTTGCCATCGAGCCAGCCGTTGCTCTTGCCGTAGGTTTCGAGCACCTCGGTGTCTTTATCATTCGCGCTCAGCAACTCAGCCCAGAGCTTGCTTTGTCCCGGGCCAAACTTTCCTTCGATCGCAACCGGATCGACCAGCGCGTAGTACTGCTCAACTCGCCCACCCAGGAGATCGGCCAGCGGGCCGGGCTGTCGTTGAGGCCGCAGCCCGTTGTCTTCATCTTTCATGGCAGAGCGCTGGCCCAGAACCAGGTGTCCGCCATGGCGGACATACTCGATAAGATTTTTCGCAGCTGCATCTGAGAGCACGTTCAGTCCGGGCGCGACAACCAGCTTGTATTGGCTGAGCGGCGCGACCGGTTCAACTATGTCGATAGACTGACTGACTGCGCGCAGCGGTCCGTAATAGCTGACCAGTTCTACGGCAGGATCGTAGTTTGTGTTGTGGCGCTGCCAATCGATGGCCCAGCGGCTGTCATAGGAGTGCAGGATCGCAACTTCGGATTTGACTGAGGTTCCTGCCAGCGCCGGACCGGCCTTGGCAAACTCCTGACCAATCTGCTGCGCTTCGGCATAGAAGGGCACGGGCGTTCCGTCCGCTCCCACCAGCGTTCCGTGATATTCCTCCTGGCCATTCAACGCGCTGCGCCATTGCCAGTAGCTGACGACATCGGCGCCATGTCCCACGGCGTGCCAGGCCATCGCCCGGACTTCTCCTTTATCAAGGGAGTTGTTGACCGGGGCCCAGTTTACCGAGCCTGGCTGGGTCTCCATGACCCAGAAATTCTTGCCTTTAAATCCGCGCGTCAGGTCGTGGGCAAAGCCGTTTCTGGCGGGATCGAGGTGTCCCTGTCCGACGTAGTCGTCCCAGGAAGCCAGGTCGAGATCTTTCTCGACGACGTAGTGATCGAAGCCGTCATACCAACCCATCGTGTTCGTGGTGATGAACTGTTTGGGATCGGAATTGGCGCGAATGACATCCAGTTGGTTCTTCTGATAGCTGCGCCAGGTATCGCTGACAAAGCGTTTCCAGGCCAGCAACAGGCCGGGATTGCCGTATTGCGTCTGAATCGGAATCTGGCTCCAGTCGAAGATGGTTTCGCTCCAGTAAGCGGTGGTCCAGCGCGCGTTGAGATTGTCCAGCGTGCCATATCGCACCTTGAGCCACTGTTGGAATTGCATCTTGGTATCGGGGTCGAACGATATGTCCTGGTACTCGTTATCGATTTGCCAGCCCAGCACGTAAGGATTGTGGCCGAAACGTTTGGCCATCTGCTCGGCGATCTTGCGTGCCAGTTCGCGGTACTTGGGATTGGCGAAGTTGAACTGCTGCCGGTTTCCATGCTCGACGCGGTGCCCCGCTTCATCGATGCGCAGGGTTTCGGGGTATTTCTGCGTCAGCCATGCCGGCGGAGCAGCGGTTGGAGTGCCTATCACGGTGTAGATGCCGTGCTTTGCGCCGATGGCGACAGCGCGGTCCAGCCAGTCCAGATCGTAGTTGCCCTCGCGGGGCTCCATGCGGCTCCAGGCAAATTCGCCGACGCGCACCATATGGATTCCGGCTTGCTGCATCAGCGTGAGGTCGGCGTCCCATCGCGACTCTGGCCATTGTTCCGGATACCACGCCGTTCCTAGCATGATGGGCGGAGGTGGCGGCGTCTGCGCCTGCAGCGCGGTTGCCAACGAAAGAGCAGCAACGGCGAACCAGACTGCGAGGGTCAATCGGTGTGATCGAGCTTTGTCCATTTTGTGCTCCTGACTGGTGCCGAGGCTGAAGTTCGTGGCAGGCCGGTTCAGATTTTGGTTCCGCGCCGACCCAGGAAGAGCATGAGCGCGCCAAACAACAGCATGACGATTCCCCACTCCAGGTTGACATTGATGCCCAGCGAGCGCGCATAAATAGTTTTGTCGCCCAGCGCTCCGAAGGTGATCAGCAACACGCCAAAGATGGAGAACAGGAAACCAATTGGCAATCGAATATCGAGTCCCATCTTTTCTCCTATCGGAAAACAATATTCAGCAAAGCAGTGGCCGCCAGTACTACCACCGCCAACACCGCGGGCCGTTGATACCAGTGCAGACCGTGTTGCGTCGGGCGTTCGGTGAGCGAGTACACCAGGCCTGCGAGTTCCTTCTCGTCATGCGCGCGGGTCAGCAGGCTCACCACGATTGTGATCACAAAGCAGGTGGTCCAGGCATAAATGGCGGTCCAGAAATTCTGCGCCATTTCGCTGGGGTAAACATGCAGCGTGGCGATCCATCCGCCCTTCACGCCCGGGACGCCTCCCTGGGGCAGGGTCAGCACATGGTGCAGCGCGGCTGCCATTGTGCCTCCCAGCAATCCGGTGAAGGCTCCGTGGCCGGTGGTCCGCTTCCAGAACATGCCCAGCAGGAAGGTAGCGAACAGTGGGGCATTCACGAAGGCGAACACCAACTGCAGCATGTCCATGATGTTGTTGAATCGGGTTGCCATGTAGGCGGCCGCCACGGACAGCGCTATGCCGAAGATGGTGGCCATGTGGCCCATCCAGAGGTAGTGCTCATCGCTCGCTGTCCTGTTGATGTACGACTGGTAGATGTCATACGTCCACACGGTGTTGAAAGCGGTTACGTTTCCCGCCATGCCGGACATGAAACTAGCCAACAACGCGGTCAGGCCGAGGCCCAGGATTCCAGTCGGGAAGTAGTGCAGCAACATGTTGGGCGTGGCCAGGTCGTAGTCCAGTTCGACCGTTCCGTCTTTGTCCCGGATGACTTGACCTGACGCATCCATCTTGGCCGGAATCAAGCCTCGTCCTTCGATGGTGGTGGCATGCGTGCCCGCCAGATTGGCCAGGTTCTGCGTGGGCAGAGCAATCGCAATCAATCCCGGCAGGATGACCAGAAACGGGAAAAGCATCTTGGGGAAGGCCGCGATGAGTGGAGTACAGCGTGCGGAATTCATGGAGTTCGCAGCCATGGCCCGCTGGATCACCAGAAAATCCGTGCACCAGTATCCAAATGACAGCACGAAGCCCAATCCCATGGTCAGGCCGAACCATTCCACGCCCAGGCGGTTGGTGTGCGGATTACTCATGCCCAGCCAGGAATGAGTGTACGAGGGATCAAGATTGGCCTTGAGCCCGTGCCAGCCTCCGATATTCTTCAAGCCCAACCAGACCAGAGGAAGAAATCCGGCGACGATCAAGAAAAACTGGACTACCTCGTTGTAGATGGCGCTGGTCAGCCCGCCGAGCAGGATGTATCCCAGAACCACCAGCGCCGAGATGACCAGCGACAAGTGAAATATCCAGGCTTGGGGCAGGCCCACCCAGGCAAAGGGAGCGTCGAAGATGTGCAGGATCTGAATCAGCTTCGCCATGGCATACATGGAAATGCCTGACGAGAACAGAGTCATGACGGCGAACGAAACGGCGTTGAGGCCGCGAGTCTTCTCATCAAAGCGCAGGCGGAGATATTCGGGCACAGAACGCGCCCGCGAGCCGTAATAGAAGGGCATCATGAACACGCCGACGAACACCATGGCCGGGATAGCGCCAATCCAGTAAAAATGGCTGGTGGCGATGCCGTACTTGGCCCCGGAAGCGCCCATGCCAATTACTTCCTGCGCCCCCAGGTTCGCGGAAAGAAAGGCCAGGCCGGCCACCCAGGCGGGGATGGAGCGCCCGGCCAGAAAGAAGTCCGTACTGGTTTTCACGTAGCGCTTGAGCACAGCTCCGATCCCGAGCACGAAGACGAAATACACGATCATGATGGTCCAATCGATGGTCCTCAACATGAATAGTTCTCCCTCGTGAATCGTGAGCTGAATTGAAAGCCCGCACTTCCGGCAAACGGTGTAAACGATTGCAGGCTGACTGCGTTTTTGTCAACGTGTTTTACTTCCAGCCATCGTCAACGCCACTGTCATCCTGAGCGGAGTTAGTCCGTTCGCTCGCGAACGGACTAACGGAGTCGAAGGACCCCTGCCCCGGGCAATCACCATTGTTTCCGCGCACTAAGACTTGCCGTACTCCGCGACTGCGAACGACAGGGCTTTCCGTTCATAGGGGTCCTTCGACTGCATAGCTGCTTCGCGAAGCGAAGCAGCCACTTCGCTCAGGATGACACCTTCTTAGTTAATGATTTCAAGTGTGCCGCCGCACTTTCCGGAGTGATGTCGCGCTGCGGCATGCCCAGCATTTCAAATCCCACCATGAATTTTCGAATGGTCGCAGAGCGCAGCAAAGGAGGATAGAAGTGGGCGTGAAAGTGCCATTCATGATGCGGGTTGCCGTCGGTGGGGGATTGATGAAAGCCCATGGAATACGGGAATGGGACGTCAAAAACCTTGTCGTAAGTTGACGTCATCTGCTGCAGTATCTCAGCCAGCAAGCCGACCTCTTTCTCCATAAACTCCGAAAAAGTTCCCAGATGGCGGCGGCTGCACACCATGACTTCGAACGGCCAGACCGCCCAAAAGGGTACGAGAGCAACAAACCCCTCGTTTTGGCAAACCAGGCGAACTTTCTGCAGGTCCTCCAAATGGACGTAATCACACAGTAAACACGTGTTATGTCTTTCAAAGTAGCCAGCCTGGCAAGCCAGTTCTTTCCCGGGAATGTCCGGAACGGAATGGGTGGCCCATATCTGGCAGTGGGGATGGGGGTTGCTTGCTCCCATCATAGAGCCACGATTCTCGAAGATCTGCACATGGTTGATCTGCGGCATCGCCCCCAGTTCATGGAATTGGGCGGTCCAGGTATGGACAACGCCTTCGATGTCCTTTGGCGACATGGTGGCGAGGGTAAGGTTATGGCGAGGGGAGAAGCAGATTACCCGGCAGAGCCCGGGTTCGCCTTCCGCGACCAGCAATCCCCGGTTTTCGATGTCCAGGCGGTCGTCGCGAACCGTGGGTTTGAGGGCGGCAAAGTCATTGTCAAAAACAAAGGTGCCGGTGTAACGCGGATTGAGCACGCCCGCTGCCCGGGCGTTGCCCGGACAAAGGTAGCAGGTGGGGTCATATTCGGGTTCAGATTGGGTGGAGACCTTCTCCAGCTGTCCCTGCCAGGGCCGGCCGGCGCGGTGCGGAGATACCAGTAACCACTCGCCGGTGAGAGGGTTAAATCTGCGATGTGGATCTTCGGTAAGCTTCAATAACATGCCTCCGAACCTTGAGTTACAATGTACCCGAAAGCTTGGCGGCCGCCGGAAAAACAATACACAAAAGGGGTTTGACAGGGAGCTTCAGGCCGCCTATTGTGGCAGTCTGTAATCGCTTACAAATGCAGTATTTCATACTCCCAACCCGGATTTCACGCCCTGTTTTGCGCTTAGTCATGGTTGCATTCGGAACGATATGAAGTCGGCAGAATTAGCTCAGCATTTTGAGAACGCATTTGGGTCGCCGCCCCGCATCTTCTGTGCCCCGGGACGAGTCAATCTGTTGGGCGAACACACTGATTACAACGACGGGTTCGTGATGCCCTGTGCCATCGGCTTTTCTACACGGGTGGCCATCTCTCCCCGGCCGGACCGGAAGCTGGTAATTCGATCGGAAGAATTTTCCCAGCAATTTGAATTTGATCTGGATAACCTGCCCAGCCATGGCAAGGGCGCCTGGTCAGACTACGTTCTGGGAATTGCGGTGATGCTGGCTGAGATCGGGCATCCGACCCCGGGCGCCAGCTTGCTGGTTCGAGGTGAAGTGCCCATTGGGGCGGGTCTGAGTTCCTCGGCCGCGATTGAAGTGGCCAGTGCACTGGCCCTGATGAGCCTCAATGGCGCGCGCCTTTCACTGCCCGAAGTCGCTAAGTTGTGCCAGCGAGCGGAAAACGTATTTATCGGCGCACGGGTCGGCATCATGGACCAGTTTGTCTCCTGTCTCGGCCGCGCCGGACACGCCTTGCTGCTGGACTGCCGCTCCCTTGAATACAAGTTGATTCCCATTCCCGAGAACGTGCGCCTGGTGATCTGTAACACCATGGTGAAGCATGAACACGCCAACGGCGCCTACAATCGCCGCCGTGACGAGTGCGATGAAGGAGTGCGGATCTTGAGCGAGTGGTATCCGAACGCGCGTGCTCTGCGCGACATTTCTGTGGAGCAACTGGAGCAACACATCGCTGGAATGCCGGCCACGATCTACAAGCGCTGTCTGCACGTGGTGTCGTGTTGGCCGTGCAGGCCGACGGCCGCAAGGTCACCACGGTGGAAGGCCTGGCCGACGGCGACAAGCTGCACCCCATTCAGGAGGGGTTCTGGGAGGAACACGGCCTGCAATGCGGCTTCTGCACTCCCGGCATGATCATGTGCTCGCATGATCTGCTGGAGCACCATCCCAACCCGTCCGACAGCGAAATCCGCGCGGGCATCAACGGGAACCTCTGCCG
>JAIQFF010000033.1 GCA_020073395.1 Terriglobia bacterium | reverse complement strand
ACTTACACGTTCGGCGATATCGTCAACACCCTGAACCAGGTTGCGCCGTACAACTGGCGCGGATTCTGGACCGAGCGCCTGACCAACCACGGGCCGGGCGCTCCCCTGGGCGGCATCGAGGGCAGCGGCTGGAAACTGGTTTACGACGAAACCCGTTCGCCGCTGGTACAGGCTGAGGAGGGTGAAAGGAGCGCCGTGAACGCCGCATACTCGATCGGATTGTGGCTGAAAAGCGATGGACTGGTTACCGATACGGTTGAAGGAATGCCTGCAGCGCAGGCGGGAATCGGGCCGGGCATGAAACTGATTGCCGTCAATGGGAGAAAGTTCTCAAAGGACGTGCTGGGGGACGCGTTGCGGGCAGCGAAGAACAGCAACGCAGGGCTTGAGTTGCTGGTGGAGAACACGGAATATTACAAAACCTACAAGCTCGACTATCACAGTGGAGAGAAATTTCCTCACCTGGTGCGGGATGAAACCAAACCCGACGTTCTAACCGAAATCATCAAGCCGCGGTAGGAGTCGTCAGTCCTCAGTCTTCAGCCGTCGGGAACGTGTAATACGCTGTGCGAATGAAGGTGTGTCTCCGGAAGACTGATGACCGAAGACTGACGACCGCCCCTTACTGCTAAGACACTTCTTCGCTGACGCCCGCGAACAAGTCGCTCTCCGGCGTCAGCAGCTCAGCTTTCACTGCCGCCGCCAGATGGAACATCTCCCGCTCCCCGCGCTTGCGCGCATACTCCTCGAATATCGGCCACAGAGGCTGCTGGCTGACATGCGCCCTGAAAGCCTCAAGTTTGGTTTCCAAATAGTTGCCAATCTCGACCACGGCCGTGGCCGGGGCCAGAGTGATAGGTTGCCGCCCAGGCAGAGTGAAGTCGGCGGTGGTGTGGTAGAGCTTCTGGACTCGGTGAGGCGTGACCGGGCCGTTCAATTGATCAGGAAAGCGGTTGCTCCGTCCTGCCCAGTGGAAGGCAAGCGTGGCGAAGACTGATGCCATCGTATGATCGGTGTGCCCGGTTACCCCGCCCGAAGGATCAAACGTGAGCAGGACCTGGGGACGAAACTCCCGGATGCGCAGCGTGAGATCGGAAACCACACATTGCAGGTCCAGTCGGTGCAGTTGGCCGTCGGGATAGTCGAGCGCGATCCAGCGCGAGACTCTCAGAATTCTGCAGGCAGCGGCAAATTCCTCGCGTCGCATGGCGCCCAGTTCCTGGTCATTACGCGCCCCGCCGCGATGCGTGGCCGCCTGCCCAGAGGTCAGGCAAATAACGCAAGTTTCCACGCCCAGCTCGCTATATACCCGCAAAGACCCGCCAAAGCTGCTGGCTTCGTCATCCGGATGGGCGGTTACCACCATCATGCGCCGCATGTCAGGGATTGTATATTCGATGTAGCGCCGCCGTCCCGCTGCCTATTGGTGGGCGTCCCGCCCACTCCATCAGGCTGGCCGAAGGTCGGCGCTATCGAATTCCTCATCTTCCTCAAGCATGAACGCCAATACATCTTGTGGCACGGGCGCATTCCATACCGGCGCAAATGACAGGCGATGAAGCGGAGAGGGTCCATGTTCTCGTAATGCCGCCAGATGTCGAGGCGTGCTGTAGCCTTTGTTCGAAGCCAGTCCGTAAACCGGAAAGACCGGGTCCCATTCGACGATCATGCGGTCGCGCTCCACTTTGGCCAGGATGGACGCGGCCGCGATCGAAGCCGACAGGGCATCGCCGTGAATAATCGGCTGTTGCGGAAGTTCGCAATCCAGGCGCAAGGCATCGACCAGCAAGTGGTCGGCCCCCGGATCGAGTCCGAAGACGGCTTCGCGCATGGCCAGACGCGAGGCCTGGTAGATATTGATCTGATCGATGCGGGCAGCATCGACCGCCGCTACCGCCCAAGCCAGGGCATGTTCGCGGATTCGTTCTGCCAGGATTGTACGGCGCTCTGGCGGCAACAGCTTGGAGTCACGCAGGCCTCGTACCCGATATTCGGGATCGAGGATGACGGCAGCAGCGACCACGGGCCCGAACAGCGAGCCGCGTCCGACTTCATCCACGCCAGCGATAAAGCGCGCACCCAGTTGCGATGCCTTCTTTTCGAACTTCAGGGTGCAGTGCAGCTTCTTCAGCAGACGCAATTTGGCGGCGGAAGCGGAGAGCGGTTTCCCGGGCGCGGACGTGATTTTTTGCGGCACGGAGTAAAGATAAGGTCATCTTCGCCCAGTCGGTGCTTGTGGGGCAATGTGGAAAACTACTCGCAGCAAGCGCATTGCCTCCGATCTGCAAGTGTGGGTCGGACACTGCTGTCCGAAATGGCGTCGAACAAGAGTGTCCGACCCACACTTGCCCAACTGCCGTGGATTCATAGGCCCAAAGGTAACCAGCAGGGACCATTACCGGGGTAAATTGACGGCCGCGCTGTGCGTTGCTAGCGTCAGTCTAGAGAACCGTCAGCGCACCGGATTCATTTTGAAAGAACAGACTTCCAAAGCAGCAGCAGAGCGCCAAAAAAAACGCATCCAGTTGGCTCTTCCTATTCGAGTCACCTATTGGGATGACGCGCAAAAGCCCTGTCTTGAGATTGCCTGCACCTATGATATTTCCGAGCACGGCGCCCGGGTCACAGGCCTGCGCTGCGTGAAGGAAGCGGGAGAAGTTATTGCCATCGAACGGGGCAAGAACAAGGCGTTCTGCCGCGTGGTCTGGGTGGGCGAACCGAATTCGGAGCTGGCGGGTCAAATCGGATTGCAGTCCGTGGAATCGGACCGGACACTGTGGGAAGCCGAACTGAAAGACATGGTGGAGGTCTATGAGCCTGTCCTGCTGGATGGAAACGCGAAGCGGCCTCGTACCTTTGCGTCCCACGAGCGGCGCCGCCGCCGCGAGCGCTTTAGTCTGGAAGGAACCGCGGAGCTGGTAGAGCAGGGCTCCCACACTTTCAAAGCCGATGTCGTCTTGAAGAATATGTCAGAGATTGGCTGCCTGGTGCTGACCAAGCACATGGTGCCCGCCGGCACCGAGTTGAAAGTGACGCTCCATGTGGACGACCACAATTTGACGCTAAAGGGTCAGGTCAAGCATGCGGAACCGCAGGTAGGACTCGGAATCGAATTCCGCCAGATCCGTAAGGGCGAGCGCCAGATGCTGCAGTTCCTGATCCGCAAGTTAGCTGAGAAGCATCTCGAAGATACCTTGCAGTTCGAGATCCAGAGATAGCCTGGCCTTCGGGCCTCTCAGCCGACGCCTGACGTCCGAGGTCCGACGTCGCTAAGTACTGGCCACTTCAGCTACGGCCTGCTCGCGGTCCACATCCTTCAAGCGAGCCGCCTTGCCCTTCAGACTGCGCAGGTAATACAGCTTGGCGCGGCGGACTTTGGAGGAGCGCAGTAACTCCACCTTGTCCACCACTTTGGAATGGAGCGGGAAGATGCGCTCGACCCCGTGGCCGAAGCTGATCTTGCGCACGGTAAAGCTGGCCTGCGGCCCCCGGCTGCGCGCAATCACCACGCCTTCAAATGCCTGCAGGCGTTCCTTGTCGCCTTCCTTGATCTTCACGTGTACCCGCACGCTGTCGCCAGGCGCGAAGTCAGGGATGTCGGTGCGTTTGGTCTTAGCCAGAAGTTTTTCGATGATCAGGTTGGTCACGATTTGTTCCCCCGGTGACAGAATCTTGGACTGCTCAGTTTTCCTTGCCCGTGATGCGGGCCAGCAATTCTCTATCTTCGTCGCCCAGCGCGGCCCCATCTAACAAGTCAGGCCGATTGCGCCAGGTTTTCTCCAAAGCCGTGCGCCGGCGCCAGCGGCGTATTTCTTCGTGGTTGCCTGATACCAAAACCTCAGGCACCTGCATTCCGCGAAAGTCCGCCGGCCGGGTGTAATGCGGATAGTCCAGCAATCCACCCGATGCGCAGGTGGAATCGGCGCCGCCGGGTTGCACTGCCGTCCCCGCCGAAAACGACTCCTGCCGCGCCGAAGCTTCGTTACCCAGGGCGCCGGGAATGAGGCGCGTGACCGTATCCAGAATCACCGCCGCACCCAACTCGCCGCCGCTCAGCACGTAGTCGCCGATAGACAACTCACGATCGGCCAGATGCTGTCCCACGCGCTCGTCCACGCCTTCGTAACGGCCGCAGATCAGGACAATTCGTTCCAGGGCTGCGAGTTCTTCCGCCACGCTCTGGTCGAAGGGCCGACCTTGTGCCGACAACAGCACTACGCTCTGCTTCGCACCGGGTGCAAGCCGCTCCGCGCGACCCTGGATGTTCAATCCTTCAATGCATTCAAAGATCGGTTCCGGCTTCAGCACCATGCCTTCGCCGCCGCCGAAAGGGCGGTCATCCACGGTGCGGTGCCGGTCGTGCGCAAACGTCCGCAAGTCGTGAACTTCGATCGTCGCCAGGCCAGATTCGCGGGCCCGGCGAACAATGCCGTAATCCAGTGGTCCGCGAAAGAAGTCAGGAAAGATCGTTAAAATGTCGATCTTCATCGCTGGACCCTAAAACCATGCCATGCTGAGCCACCGTCTGGTGGCGGGCGACAGCCGGCCCGGGCCCCTTTTAACCATCGCATCGCAAGAAGGTAGGGGTCCTTCGACTCCGCAAGTGCTTCGCGTCGCGAAGCACTTGCTCCGCTCAGGATGACAGCTTCTTGTTACTGATCTTTTGTTGCTCTTTCTCTTCGGCCGTCATGGGAGCGTTCAGCTCGAGCATGCCTTCCGGCAGAATCATGTAAATCTTCTTTTGCTCAAGGTCGGCGCCCTTCAAATACGCTTCCGCGTAAGGGATCTCGTACTCGTTCGCTCCCGCCTTGACGATGAGCAGGGGTGCTTCACCCGCTCCAAACTGTACATCCTGGACCCGGCCAATCTCGCGATCGCCGTCGAACACTTCGCATCCCACCAGATCGCTGACGTACACCCAACCCGCCTCCAGCTTCGATCGCTCACTGGCCGGGACCTGCAACTCGCATCCGATCAGGCTTTCGGCATCGGAAATCGAATCAACACCTTCAAACTTCAGGACCAGATGACCTTTGTGGGGCCACACTTCCTCAATCCTTAACTCGCGCCGGGGCCCGTCTCCGTCCTTAGGCAAGGCCCACAGCCGCATGCCTGGTTGAAACCGCTCCGGGGCGTCGCTGTGCGGTTCGGCTGCGACTTCGCCACGGCGTCCCTGGGTCTTGAGAACGCGCGCCAGCGTGATGAACTCGTCGGCTATTCCAAAATCTCCAGCGCGAAACGCTTGTTGAACTTCAAACCGGCCGCGCCCAGCAGGTTGCGCATGGCGCGTGCGGTGCGTCCCTGCTTGCCAATCACTCGGCCCAGATCGTTCGGGGCAACCGTAAGCTCAAGCACGGACTCTCCGTCTTCTTCGACCTGATTGACCGAGACCTGGGTTGGATCATCGACCAGAGCTTTGGCAATCTGTTCGATCAGGACTCGCATGTCCCCGGTTGGCTCGCTCATAGGGATATCCAGTTCTATGCGGTGGAATTTGCCGGAAGGCGCAACCCGAGATCAGGCAACCGGAACGGCACTGGCCGGTGCCGGCCGGGAGACGATCTTGCTGACCCGGTCCGACAACTTGGCGCCTTTCGATACCCAGTAGTCGATGCGCTCGCGCTTAAGTTCAATGCTGGCCGGGCTGGTGCGGGGGTTGTATGTCCCGACCACCTCGACCGGACGGCCATTGCGCGCGCGTTCCTTTTCGATGACCACTACCCGATACTGCGGTTGTTTGCGCGCACCGGTGCGCGACAGACGAATCATTAGCAAGAGCTTATGTTCCTTTCCTAATTGCTTCAGGCAGGCTGAGACAAACCATTATTTTTGCAGAATTTACCCGGATTAGCAAGTTGCGGCGATGGAGCACGGGCGTCCCCGCCCGTGTCAGCTCAAACGGGCGAAGATGCCCGCCTCTATGGGTTCGCGTCGTCAATCGAAACAACCTCCAAAAGTTGCACCCACAGCGTGCATTCTTGTTAATATAACGAGTTCAGCACAGCTTGGCTGGCCAGGGAGACAAGAACAATGACCTACGTGATCGCAGAACCGTGCATCGGAACCAAGGATACCGCCTGCGTGGACGCTTGCCCGGTGGACTGCATTCATCCTAAGAAAGATTCGCCGGCGTACGCCGAAGAAGAGATGCTGTACATTGATCCCGTAGAGTGCATCGACTGCGGAGCTTGTGTGCCCGTGTGCCCGGTATCGGCCATCTTCGCGCTGGATGATCTGCCGGAAAAGTGGGCGTCATTCACCGAGCGTAACGCGAAGTATTTCGGACGGTAGAGGCGGACGTCAGACTTCGGGCATCAGACTTCGGGCATCAGGCGTCACCTGTCAATTTCTGAAATGAAGAGCTCCGGCGTATTGCTGGAGCTCTTGTTGTTTGTGCCGGACCGTGCGATTCGAAAATTTGAGGTCCGAAGTCCGACGTCCGAGGCCCGATGTGGTCTGAGAGCTGAAGTCCGAGGCCCGACGCCCGGCCTCCGCCTTCCCATCTCAGCACTACTCCATTACAATCAATCGTTAACCTGCTGGGCTTCCATGACACTGAAGGAGTCGGAAGCGATCGTCCTGCGCACGTACCCTTTGCGCGAGGCCGATCTGCTGGTCACGTTGTTCACGCGAGCGGAAGGGAAAGTTCGCGGCGTGGCGCGCTCAGCCAAGAAATCGAAACGGCGGTTTGGGGGCGCGCTGGAACCGCTGACCTACGTTCGGGCTTTTTACGAAGATCGCGAGCGGCAGGAGTTGGCCCGGCTGGACTCCTGCGAGGTGCTGGAATCACCGCTGGCGACAGAGGTAACTTACCCGCGGGCGGTCGCACTGGCGCATGTGGCAGAGTTGCTCGACGAGTTGCTGCCGGATCGCGAAGCCAATGATGCTGCGTTTCGGCTGGCGCTTTCGGTGCTCGCGGGATTACGCGGGCCCGACGTCTGGATGCCGGTGACGTATTTTGAGCTGTGGATGACCCGCCTGATGGGCTATCTGCCCGATCTCGGCGAGTGCATGGTTTGCGGACGCACCCTGAACGGCAGCCGGGCCTTCTTTCATGCCTTGACCGACGGCTTGATGTGTACCGAGGACAAGCGCCTGGCATCATCCGAGATATCCGCAGAATCGCGGGCGCTGGCTGCCCGGATGTTTCGCGCCCCGGTAGAAGGTTTTGCGGGAACGCCCTGGCCCCAGAAGCAGGGAAGCGATCTGCGCAAGTTTCTGATACAGACGCTGCAGAGGCACATTGAGAAGAAGCTGGTCACTGCGGGAATGCTGGAGAAGATCAGCTCCTAGCTCGTTTCCGCCAAGAACTGGGAACCAGTAACTAAGAACTGAAGAATCACAAGCAAACAGTTGCATGCCAAGCCCCAAACCCAATCCGCTCACTTTCCAGGAACTGATCCTCCGATTGCAGACCTTCTGGGCGGAGCGCGGTTGCGTTCTGCAACAGCCCTATGATGTCGAGGTTGGCGCGGGCACGATGGCGCCGGAAACTTTTCTGCGCGTACTGGGGCCGCAACCCTACAAGGTCGCTTACGTGCAGCCTTCGCGCCGTCCGGCCGATGGACGTTATGGAGAAAACCCCAACCGCCTGTTCAAGCACATGCAATTGCAAGTCATCCTGAAGCCGCCGCCGGAAAATGTGCAGGAACTTTATTTGGAATCGCTGGGCGCGATGGGCATTGATCTACGCCAGCACGACATCAAGTTTGAAGAAGACAACTGGGAGTCGCCTACCCTGGGCGCCTGGGGGATCGGCTGGCAGGTCATGCTCGACGGCCTCGAAATCACCCAATTCACCTACTTCCAGCAGTGCGGCGGTGTCGATCTGGACCCGATTTCAGCCGAACTCACGTACGGGCTGGAGCGCATCGCCTCGTTCTTACAGGATAAAGATTCGATTTATGACATCGTGTGGGCCCATGATCCCGAAACCGGGCGTGTCACAACCTACGGCGACGTAAGACTGGCCGATGAGCTGCAATTTTCCGTGTACAACTTCGAGTTGGCCGAGGTGGAAAAGGCCTGGAAACATTTCGAGTTGTGCGAAGGAGAGTGCAGAACGTTGCTGGAGAAGTATGCGGCACTCGCGAAAGAGAAGAACGATGGACTTGGACCCGACAAACAGCGTTTTCCCTTGCTCGCAGCTTACGATCTCTGCCTGAAGTGCTCTCACTTGTTCAATATCCTAGACGCGCGTGGCGCAATTTCTGTGACCGAACGCGTAGGCGTGATTGCGAGGGTGAGGGCGCTGGCGGTGGGAATCGCGAAGGCCTTTGTAGATCAGCAGCGCGGAGAGTTGCCGGCGAAATCGGAGCCAGAACCAACGGTGGAGAAGAAAGTAAAGAAGAAGGAAGTAGCGCCCACAACTGCGTGAGTATTGACAGGGATTAAGGTTAATGCCAGATTTTCTACTCGAAATCGGTTGCGAAGAGATTCCGGCGCGGATGATCGACGCGGCGTCTCTGGAGCTGCGCGAACGCCTACACAAGCTCCTCGACCGCGAACGGCTGCTGCCCGCGGCTGCCCTGGCCTATCTCGATACACCTCGCCGCCTCGCGGTGCTGGCGGCAAATATTCCGGTTGCGCAGCCTGACGTCGTCGAGCAAGTTACCGGCCCATCGTTCAGCGTGGCTTTCAAGGATAGCCAACCCACGCCCGCCGCACATGCCTTCGCGAAAAAAGCCGGCGTGGATGTTTCCCAGTTGCAGCGCACCACAACTCCGAAGGGCGAGTACCTGTCCGCAGTAGTCACCAGGAAGGGGCGCTCCGCCGCTGAGATTCTGGCCGAGGCCCTGCCCAAAGAGATCGCTTCTATCTACTGGCCCAAGAACATGTACTGGCGCAAGCCTAGTGAGCGCTTCGTGCGTCCGGTGCGCTGGCTGGTGGCCATGCTCGATGACGAGGTCATCCCGCTGGAGTTCGCTGGAGTTCGCGCTGGAAATCAATCGCGCGGACATCGAATCCTGGCTGATAGATCGGTTGCGATTCCCCGCGCAGGCATCTCGTATATTGAGGCGCTGGAGAAGGCCAGGGTCCTCAGTCGCGAGCAGAGAGAAAAGCAGATTCGCAAGACTCTCGATGCCGCGACTCGCACCATTCCCGGCGCGCGCTGGCGCGAAGACAAATCACTGCTCGACACTGTGATCAACCTCACCGAATGGCCGGCGGCGATCCTGGGCTCGTTCGATCCTGACTTTCTGGAACTGCCCGAAGAAGTTCTGGTCACGGTCATGCGCGACCATCAAAAGTATTTTGCCGTCGAGGATTCGCGGGGCAGTCTCTCGCCACACTTTCTGGCCGTGCTGAACACCGACGGGGATCCCGACGGCATCATCCGGCACGGGCACGAGCGCGTGCTGAGGGCACGCTTCAACGACGCGCGCTTCTTCTGGCAGACTGACCAGAAGCATCCGCTGCGCGAGCGGACGACCTGGCTCAAGACCGTCACCTTTCAGAAGGATCTCGGCAGCTACTGGGACAAGGTGCTGCGGGTGCAGCGGGTATGCAGTTGGTTGTGCGAGAAGATTCGCCAGGGCGGCATCGCAGTTCGCCCTGGAGTAGTTCATAAAGCGGCATTGTTGGCGAAGGCTGACCTCACGACCGAACTGGTGAAAGAGTTCACGGAACTGCAAGGCATTGTGGGCGGGTTGTATGCCAGAGTGCAGGAACTCGATCCTGACATGAAAGCCGATGCGCGCGAAGCCGTTGCCATCGCGATTTACGACCACTATAAACCTCAGTCCATGGAAGACTCCGTCCCGCGGACGGTTGAGGGTGCTGTACTCTCGATCACCGACAAGGCCGACAGCATTGCGGGTATGTTCGCGCTTGGACTTCAGCCGACAGGATCGAAGGATCCGTTTGCTCTGCGCCGCCAGGCCAATGGGATCGTCAAGACCATCGCAGAGCACAAGCTGCCCGTCAGTCTCAGCCAATTATTCAAGGATGCGCGGGAAGCCTATCGCGGCTCGGCCGCCGAGAAAAAGTTCGTCGTCGCCGTTGACTTCGACGGTACCGTAAGCCATTTCCTGCGGGAACGTCTGGAGTTTTACTTGCGCGACGCTCTCGGCTTCAACTACGACGTGGTGAGCGCAGTGCTGGCGCCGGATTCCGACGATGTGGTAGATGCCGTGGCCCGGGCGCAGGCGTTGAAGGGCGTTTTGCATATGCCCGAATTCCAGGCCATTGCGGCGGCTTGTAAACGCATGCGCAATATCCTGAAGCAGGCGAAGGGAGCCGGAATCGAGCCTGCTGTAGAGTTTCAGGCCCTGCCGGATTCGGCTGATGAAGAAACGAGGCTCGCTGCCTACGTTTCGACTTACGCTCCCATAGTTGAAGCACACCGGCAAAAGAGAGAGTATCAACAGGCCCTGTCGGTACTCGCGATGGCAAGGGAACTGGTGGATGCATTTTTCGACAAGGTCATGGTCATGGTCGCGGACGAGCGCATCCGGGCCAACCGTTTGGCGCTTCTGCAGACCCTGCTAAAGGAATTCTCGACCGTTGCCGATTTCGCAGAGATGGTGACCGAGGGCAAAGAATCAAACGAATCTTCGAAACAATAAAGGACGAACACCTATTATGGCGACGCAAACTCTCCCCGAAACCAGCGCTGAGACCACCGACAAGAATCCCGCCACAAAGTACGTTTACTTCTTTGGCGGCGGCAAGGCCGACGGCAACGGCAAGATGAAAGACGATCTCGGCGGCAAAGGCGCAGGTCTCGCCGAGATGACCAACGCCGGCCTACCCGTGCCTCCGGGCTTCACCACCCAGACCGAGGCTTGTCGGGAATATATGCGCAGCAACGGCGTGTCCGCCGAAGTCGAACGCCAGATGGATGCGGCGCTCAAGAAGCTAGAGGAACTGCAGGGCCAGAAGCTCGGTAAGGGCGAGAATCCGCTGCTGGTGAGCGTGCGCTCGGGCGCGAAATTTTCCATGCCCGGCATGATGGACACAATTCTCAACCTCGGCCTCAACGATCAGAGTGTCGAAGCCCTGGCGAAGCGCAGCAACAATCCTCGCTTCGCCTCTGATTCCTACCGCCGTCTCATCCAGATGTTCGGCAACGTAGTGCTGGACATCCCGAAGCCCGCCTTCGACGAAGTGTTCGATGCCAAGAAGAAACAGAAGAAAGCCAAGCTTGACACAGATCTCGACGCCAAGGCGCTGAAGGAAGTGATCGAGGAATATAAGAAGGTCGTCAAGAAGCACACCAAGAATGACTTTCCCCAGGATCCGCACCAACAGCTGGTGATGGCGCGCGATGCCGTGTTCCGTTCCTGGCAGAACGATCGCGCCAAGCACTACCGGCGCATCAACAATATCGACGACATGCTGGGCACTGCGGTCAACGTGCAGGCGATGGTCTTCGGCAATCTCGGCGACACCAGTGGCACGGGCGTGGGCTTTACCCGCAATCCTGCTACCGGAGTGAAGGAGTTCTACGGCGAGTTTCTGATGAACGCGCAGGGCGAAGACGTGGTGGCCGGCATCCGCACCCCGGTTCCGATCGTCGAACTGCAAAAGATCATGCCTGGCGTTTATGACCAACTGCGTGAAATCACTACCCGCCTGGAGAAGCACTACCGCGACATGCAGGATTTCGAATTCACCATCCAGGAAGGCAAGCTCTACATGCTGCAGACGCGCAATGGCAAGCGCACCGGACGCGCCGCCGTGCGGATCGCCATCCAGATGGTGGAAGAGGGACTCATTAGTAAAGAAGAAGCCATCTTCCGCGTCGAGCCCAACCAGCTTTACGACTTCCTGGTTCCCGGCCTGGACGAGAAGGGCGGAAAAATTGAAGTGCTGGCTACAGGCTTGCCCGCTTCGCCGGGCGCGGCCGTCGGCCAGATCGTTTTCACTGCAGACGACGCAGTGGAGAAGGCCGGCCACAGCCGGAAAAATCCGGTCATCCTCGTTCGGGCGGAGACCACACCCGAAGACATCCACGGAATGGAAGTCGCAGTCGGCATTCTGACGTCGCGCGGCGGTATGACCAGCCACGCCGCCGTGGTCACACGTGGCATGGGCAAATGTTGCGTAGCGGGGGCGGGCGATATCCAGGTCGAAGAAAAGACGCGAGAGATGCGCGTGAAGGGGCAGGTTTTCAAAGAAGGCGATTGGATTTCGCTCGACGGCACCACCGGCCGCGTGATCAAGGGCAAGCTCAACACGGTTGCGGCTAGGCCTGACGATCCCGAACTCATGAAGCTGATGGGTTGGGCGGAGCCGTTCCGAAAACTGAGGGTCCGCGCCAACGCCGACATTCCTCGTGACGCCATTCAGGCCCGCGCTTTCGGCGCCGAGGGCATCGGCCTGTGCCGCACCGAGCACATGTTCTTCGCCGAAGACCGGCTGCCGCACATGCGGACCATGATTCTCGCGAACAACGAAAAAGACCGCCGCGCCGCGCTCAAGAAACTTCTACCCATGCAACGCGCGGATTTTATCGGCGTGTTCCGCGCCATGGACGGTTTCCCGGTCACCATCCGTACGCTCGATCCGCCGCTGCACGAGTTTCTGCCGCGCCGCGAGGACCTGATGGTCGAGATCGCCGTGCTCGAGGCCACCAAGCCACGTTCTCCCAAGCTGAAGGGACTGCGGACGCTGTTGCGCAGGGTGGAAGATCTGCACGAATTCAATCCCATGCTCGGACATCGGGGTTGCCGCTTGGGAATTACCTATCCCGAGATCACCGAGATGCAGGCCCGCGCCATCTTCGAGGCCGCTGTGACGGTGGCCAGGGACGGCGTCAAGGTCTATCCCGAAGTAATGATCCCGCTCACTGCCACGTTAAAAGAAATGGCGAACCAGGGTGCGATCGTCCACCGGGTCGCGCAGGAAGTCTTCAAGGAGAAGCAGAAAAAAGTGGACTATCTCGTGGGCACAATGATCGAATTGCCCCGGGCCGCGCTGGTCGCGGATGAGATCGCGAAGGAGGCCCAGTTCTTTTCTTTCGGCACCAACGATCTCACGCAAACCACATTCGGCTTCTCCCGCGATGACGTCAACAAGGTGCTGCCCACATACCTGGAGGAAGGCATCCTCAAACAGGACCCATTTGCGGTGCTCGACCGCGAAGGCGTCGGCCAGTTGGTCAGGATGGCCACGGAACGGGGACGGAAAACCCGGCCCGATCTCAAAGTCGGCATCTGCGGAGAGCACGGCGGCGAGCCTTCTTCAGTCGAGTTCTGTCATCAGGTCGGACTAAACTACGTTTCCTGCTCGCCCTTCCGCGTCCTGACCGCGCGCCTGGCGGCGGCGCAAGCAGCAGCAGCGGACAAGTTGAAGGTCGAGGGCGGAAGAACGAAGTAGCAGTTTGCCGGCAGGCGGGGGCGGAGGAAATTCAGCCGTTTTCCTCTGCGTCCTCTGTGGTTTGAAGGTTTACTGCACTTTCTGCAAGCGGGCAACCAGTTTTTGCGCGAAGTTCTGTTCCGATTCCGACCACAGCAGGCGGGCATTGGCCCCGGAATTCTTTTCCACCTTACTGCTGAACTCAACTAGCTTTTGCACGTTGGCGCGCACCCTCGCCTCGGCCTCGGCGGTCAGGGGCACGTCTTCCTGGAGGAAGGGCGAGTCCAACCCAAGGTCGACCTGGATGTGGCCTTCCTGCTGGTGGATCCTGTCATCAAACTCCAGGCCGTGGACCAGAAACTTCACCGGGGACGGCTGCAGCGTCCACTCTCCATTTTCGGCCAGTACCCACAAGTCCCAAAAAGCCTCAAACAAGTAAGCGTAGTCTTCGTGCAACAGGTCAGAGGCGATGAGCACAGCTTCCGCGGCGGAAACTCCAGGCCTAAATCGCCGTTCGAGAATGGTTGGTTCATTCCAGGAGACGGGGTGGAGGGCCAAATATGTGATCCCGGGCCGGGCAACCGAAAACGGGAACTGGCGCATCACGGCGAGGGCGTGAGGCAGCATGTCGTCCGCTTCAAAGGAGGAAAACCAAAGGCTCAGGTAGAGAGGATCAGGCATGCCAGACTCGTCGACGAGGTCTCCGTTTATTGTAAATTGTCCCACGCAGTCACGCGAAGGCTGGCCGAAACAAATCGTGAGGTGCGAGCCCCGCAAATGAAAGTGAAGCAGGACAATCGGACCCTTTCCGTTCGCAGCGCATGGTTCGAATGACTCTGCAAGAAACGCGCAACCCGTAAGGAGGCCCCAGCGCAGTCGGTTGTTTTGACACTGTTCCAGCCGCGCTGTTAACATCAAAGCTAAATCGCAGGCTCCCACCTCATCATTGTGGTCCCCGTCGTCTAGCCTGGCCTAGGACATCGCCCTTTCACGGCGGTAACACGGGTTCAAATCCCGTCGGGGACGCCAAGCCTTTTCAAGAGCTTACGGGGAACGGCCAGTTTTGGCGCAGGCACAGAAAGGCACAACTCCGTCGCCAAATTTCTGACCCGGTTTGCCTAATCGCCAGTGTTTTCGGGCATCCGGAGCTGTTTTTGTAGGCACAAAAAGGCACATGTAATTCAGTCAGATCAGGCGGCTGCAACCGCAGGTGCGCGAAACAGGCGAATGACCCTACTCTGAGCTCTTCGTTTGTGAATTGTGACCGCTTGAGTGTACGTATCCAATGTCACTCGGCTGGAAGCATGACGAAGCAATTCTTGCATTTCCTTGATGTCTGCGTTGATTGCCCTTAGCCGGGTCGAATACGTATGCCGGAACGTATGCCATCCGATGTGTGCGATTCCGATCTTCATCGCACCAGGGTGGATAAAACTCCTCATGATAGTTTGCCCCCAAATACAAGTTTTTGCCGGACGTAGCGGGACTCGCAAACACCCAATCATCTGGTTTTTGGTACGGCGTGTACTCCCGTTTTGTGTGCCCCTCCCACATCGTATTGCCATTCTAGTGTCCGCCGAGGGGCCGCTTTCCGGAGTGCCGGCATTCGAGGGCCGCACACCACAACTCCATAAATCTAAATATGCGCAAGCGCAGTCCTCTCTGGGAATAGGGAACCGAATTCTGTGAGCAAAAGTGAACATCCTTGGCGAGCGTAATTCTGTCAACATGTCTAACGGGATACGTGTATCCGTTCAATTGCTACAGCGCCGGTGCGGGCAATTTGGCGGGACATCACATCCTAAGCTAGTTGAATCGGTGAGACGAATGCGCTCGTCTATTTTCTAATACCGGGGAAGACCTTTTTCCGCCGCCGAGGGCAGGGGGAACTCAGGGTAAGACCCGACCGACAACTTGGGGTCCAAACCGGGCCAAGGATTATTCTATGCCTAAAACTCCTAAGATAAACACTGCCTTCAATCACAATCGATTAGACAAGTGCCTCACTGGCATCAAGGGCTTTGACGAAATTACAGAGGGCGGGCTTCCGAAAAACAGAACCACTTTATTTAGTGGAAGCACCGGCACCGGGAAAACCCTTTTGGGGATTGATTTCTTGATTAACGGTGCGGTCAACTACAACGAGCGAGGCGTCTTCATGTCCTTTGAGGAGACAGAAGAGGAACTTTACAAAGACGTGGCCTCCCTCAACCTGAACTTGCAGGGGCTCGTTCTACAAAAGAAGATTCTGCTCGAATACGTTCTCTTGGAGCGCAAGGATATTCAAGAGAAAGGTGAATTTAATCTGGAAGGACTCTTCGTTCGTTTAGAACATGCGATTGACTCTATTGGCGCCAAACGGGTTGTTTTAGATTCCATTGAATCTCTCTTTGCGGGCGTCACAGATGCTGGCATCCTTCGCTTAGAAATAAAAAGACTTTTCCGATGGCTTAAGGAAAAGCAAGTTACGGCAATCATTACCGGCGAGCTGGGACAAGGCTCTTTTACTCGTCATGGCCTGGAGGAGTACATCTCCGATTGCATCATTCTTCTGGACAACAGAGTCAGGGAACAAATTTCCACCCGTAGAATTCGTGTCATCAAATATCGTGGGTCCAATCACGGAACCAACGAATATCCCTTCGTGATCGATAAAGGCGGACTTTCCGTCATTCCCATCACTTCCGCAGGGCTCGATCAACCGGGCACAGCCAAGAGAGTTTCGACGGGAATTCCATCGTTGGATAAAATGTTCAAGGGTGCGGGTTTTACCAGAGGCAGCACGGTACTCGCTTCAGGTACGGCAGGCACTGGAAAAACAAGCCTGGCGGCTGCCTTCGCGATAGAAAGGTGTAAACGTGGAGAACGCTGCCTTTTCTTGTCTTACGAAGAATCTTCAGGGCAACTCATTCAGAACATGAGCTCCATAGGTTTCCGTTTTGAACCATTGATGAAAAAAGGACTCCTGAAGGTTGTGTCTACGAGACCCTCCTTTTTTGGTCTGGAGATGCATTTACTCGAGGTATACAAGATCATTGCGGAGTTCAAACCGCACGCTGTTGTCATCGACCCCCTGACCAGCCTGATTGGACAAGGAAACCAACTTGAACTTCAGTCCATGCTTACTCGCATGATTGATCTTTTGAAATCCAAGGGCATAACCGGCTTTTTCACAAGCCTGGTTTCTTCGACCGCACAAAATGACACTAGCGGCGAAATCGGTGTCTCGTCTTTAATTGACACCTGGATTGTGGTGCGAGAACTGGAAGAAAATGAGGGCAAGAGACGCATTCGCGGGCTTTACATTGTTAAGTCTCGCGGCATGGGCCACTCCAGCGACATCCACAAACTGATCTTGAGTGATGAGGGAATTCAACTAGTTCCAATGGATGCTGATGCTACCGCAGGCGCCAATCAGAAAATGAGGGTTGGGAAAAGTATTACTGTGAAGCAACAGTGATCAAGAAAGGCAAAAGTATTTGACGGAAAGCCGGGCGATTCTGGCGTAGGCGTGGAAGACATTGAATCCTAACTTCATTGTCGGCATTGGCGGCTCAGCTGGAGCTCTGAACGCCTCTAAAGCGCTCCTGGACTCCCTGCCGTCTGATACGGGTATGGCCTTTGTCCTGGCTTCTCAGATCCATCCCACGGCCAGTAGCCAGTTAGCTCAAATTCTATCGCGCCACACGAAAATGCCGGTAACGCTGGCTTCCACGGCGATGCCGATCCGGGCGAATCGCGTCTACGTGATTCCTCCGAACGCGGATCTTCTAATTGACGGCTATGCCTTCAAAGTCGCCTCCCCGCGCACCAGGATGAACGGGCAGATAGATTTATTGCTTATTTCTTTAGCAGAGGCTATGGGGGAGCGTGCGATCGGCATTATCCTCTCTGGCTATGGTGCCGAGGGTACTGAGGGATGCAAGCACATCAAGGCAAATGGAGGAAAAACCTTTGCTCAGGACATGTCTGCCGAAGTAGATGGCATGCCTCTCAGCGCTCAGGCTTCAGGCTGTGTTGATTTCGTTCTGCCACCCGGCAGAATTCCACATGAACTGCAAAGACTGGTACGCACTAGTGCGACTAAGAAGAAACGCGAGTTCGACCCGAAGGTGTTCCTCGCCACCATCGGTGAGGGCCGGAAGATTGTGCTGGTTCCCAAGAAGCAAACACTCTTCACACAGGGGGACGCCGCTGACACGGTCTTCTACGTACAGAAAGGCAAGGTAAGACTCACCGTCGTCGCGGCGAACGGTAAGGAAGCTACGATCGGCATATTGAATCCGGGCGATTTCTGCGGAGAAGGTAGCCTTGCAGGTCAGCCTCTACGCATGGGTTCTGCAATCGCGATGACAGATTGCGAACTCATGCGAATCGAAAAGAAGGCAATGATGCTTGCGCTTCACCGCGAAAATACATTGTCCGACCTGTTTACGGCATATTTGTTGGGGCGGAACATCCGATACGAAGCAGACTTGGTTGACCAAATGTTTAGTTCCAGCGAGAAGAGACTAGCTCGGATTCTGATGTTGCTTGCTCACTTCGGCAAGGAAGGCAAGCCCGAGACTGTAATCCCCAAGATCAGTCAGGAGACCCTAGCGGACATGGTTGGCACAACCCGGTCGCGGGTCAGCTTCTTCATGAACAGATTCAGGAAGTTAGGTTTCATCGACTATGATGCCGGGAGTGGGTTGAAAGTCCACAGTTCACTTCTCAGTGTCGTTCTGCACGACTAGCTCGCCTGAGAGCCGCATCCAGCGTTCTGGATTCGCAGCGGTGCTCTTTCCATCAACCCGAACAATGCTTAGCCACTTCGCCAAGGGTGTCAGAACTGTGCAGTTTCGACCAGCCGACCATTTCTTTCCAGCTTATGCTGTATTGATCGGGGAGATCAGCAGTCGCAGCGAAGGGCGCTACTCTGGCCCCTTGGAAAAGAAACAATGGACGATGACCCATATCACCAATAACCCGATACCAAAACTGCATAAACCTCGCCAACCGCCACTGGCGTACCCCGGCGCAACGCCTGACTCAGACCGTGCCAAGAAGCCGCCGCTCGCCGAGCCCCCTGCCCCCCCCAGGAACTGAATCCCGGAGATCGGGTCGAGGGTTTGGGCAACTTCGGAAAACCTACAGGAAAATTCGGCAACGTTGAGCGAACGAACGAAGATGACGCTGTCGTCAAATGGGATGATGGTGGCCGTATGAGGAGGCTCCACCCACTGTGGCTCAAGAAGATATAGCCGCAACAAGACTGGGCAGATCTGACGAGTCTGGGGCCAATCCAGCAAGTTTCAGAGACTTGTTTGAGCGAACTCCCGCACTTCAGTTGCCGTGGACAGACACGTATTCGCCGAGGTTGAAAGTAGTGGAGGGAAAGATCAATGCGACGTAAACTCGTCCTCTGGTTCGTGCTATTGATTGCTGGATTTCTTACTGGGCTCATCCTGCAGTATGCCAAGCTGCAGCGGGTACAGCAGGAACTGTCTGCCTCGACAAAACAATTAGGATCATGTCAGTCTAGCGAACAATTGTCGCAGCTTCGCGACACAGCCACGACAATGTATCTGGAGGCCGTGCAAAAGAACTACGGTAAGGCCGGGGAGCACTCAAAAGAGTTTTTTGATCAAGCTCAGCGAATTGTGAGCAGCACGGATGATCCCGCACTCCGCAACTTGCTGCGTGAGACCCTGGCCACCCGCGATCAGATCACAGCGGATCTGGCGAAGGGAGACTCCGCCGCACTTTCAGAAATACAGCCAGTCTTATTCAAGCTCGATCAGACTGCGAAGCATTGACCGGACTACCGGGATTCAGAGTTACGGTACAAATGAGGACGACGAAAGAATGAAGAGCCGCCGCCGATAGCTTTCGGCGCGCATCACGATCGAGGCTCGCTTCAGTTCGTTGATCGCATTCTGCCTTGTAGCAACCTGGCCTAGCCCCCGCACTGCTTGCGGGCACCGGCATCGGTCATCTTCCGCCACTGGTGCAGCCTGAATTACTACGCGACGGGCGATTCGTCGAGTCATGCCGAATTGGCACTTCTCCATCTTCCATCTCGGGGTGGTCCATCTGGGGAATCGTTACATCACGCGGCCCGAAGGCGGGCTAGCTGATTTTTTCACGTCTTCCAGTCCCTTATCGATCCTATCCATCATCTCGGACAAGTGCTGGCGAAGGCATGCTTGGGAGATCAGCACTGATAAGCCGGCTTGCGTGAATCGATACCAGAAACTCCTGGATCACGAGCAAACCGGAACAAATGGCTCCGGATTAGTGCCGAGAACTGTCGCGTGCATTCGCTGAATTGACGGCTATTGGAAGTAAAGACGGCGGATTTGAAAATCCCTTTTCGGTTCCGGCCACCATTATCCATTTGGAAACCAGGGAAGAAACACGCTCGTCCTTCTTGCGTACTCCGCGAAATCCGGATTCTCGGCCATCTTCTTTTCTAGCATGGGAATCCCCGAAACTTTCAGGATTAGGACGGTGATCGTGAGGGTCCCGATGATCCCAAACCAACCGCCCGGAACGCCGAGCGCCACGAGCCAAATGCCCCACCACTGGGCAACCTCTCCAAAATAATTGGGATGCCGGGTGTACCGCCACAGTCCTCTTTGCAGCAGCTTGCCCTTGTTAAGCGGATTTTTCGCGAACCGTGCGAGCTCGGCATCTCCCACCGACTCGAAAACGAAGCCACCGAACCAAACAGCTACGCCGATTCCGTCAAGAAGCCCAAGCGTCCTACCCGCGCTTCTATTAATGATCAGCACCGGCAACGCAATGAGGAACAGGAGCCCGCCCTGCAGCAGGTACACCTGCACGTACGAACGTGCATAAAACCATCTGCCCCATTGCCGTCTCCAGGCCATGTAGCGGTAATCTTCCGCCTTGCCTCGATTGCGCGCATGGATGTGCCATGCAAGACGTAAGCCCCATACGCTCACCAAAACGCCTACCAGTACGCCTCGCGTTCCCGACCCGCCGGATAGAAAGAAAGATGTCCACGCCAGAAGCACGAAGCCCAAGCCCCACGCCACATCGGCTACGTCATTCCTTTTCCTGAACAATGAGATCAGGAACCACAGACTCATGTATCCCCAGAGCACAAATGCCAATGTTAGATAGTAGTTCATAGACCAATCTTCGTCGCAACGGCGTAGGTTGCGACGGATACGGAAGCTGCCAATACGGTACCCCAAATCAAATCCACCACCGTTACCACAAGGGGCCAATCCTTGAGCGTGGCGAGATTCGTGAGATCGTAGGTCGCATAAGTAATGAGACCGAACAACGCCCCGAACAGGAGCGCACGCACCCATGAACGTTTATCGAGGGCCGGAGTGACTACGAACACCACCAAGCCCGCTATGAAGAGGAGGTAAAAGAGGATGGCCGCCGCCCAATTGACGTTAGCCTTCATCAGGAACCCGATGTGTTTGGCGTAGAAATTCTTCGCGGCTAGGCCGAGCCAGACCATATCCACTGCAAAGAAAATCGGGAGGGCAATGCAATAGAGTTTTAAGAACATAACGTCACCAATTGAGTTTCATACTCACGATCTACAATATCCTGCCTGTGACTCTGCGTGACACAAGCCGCCAATATGGCAACGAATTCTGCTGAATATACTTTTTGCTGTCGAACTTCTTTCCAGTGCTCTCGCCGGACATATATCGAATCTGCCCGAAGACGGGCCGCTCAAACCAAGGGCGGTCGAACTTTCCTACGATCGACCACGCAATCCCTGCGTAGCCATTGGGGTCGCGACCGTCCAGTTCGTACTTGTCGTTCAGCCGCACAGCGATCTGGTAGGCCTGTGCCGGCGACGGACTCCACTCCAGAAGCTTTTTTCCCCAGTACATCCGCACATAGTTGTGCATCCAGCCGGTATTGACCATCTGCATCTGCGCCGCATTCCAAAGCGAATCGTGCGTCTCTGCATGCTCCAACTGCTTTTCGCTGTATAGCACCGGGCGATTGTCTTTCGCATGCTTGGCCAGTGTGCGGTGTGCCCACGGCTCGGCACACTCGAAATTGTCATAATTCGGATTGAATCGCACCAGGTTTACCGCCAACTCGCGCCAAGTGATTACCTGGTTCAGGAATGCTTCCTTGTCCGCCTTGGGTGCGTCGGCCTTCTGTACGGCCAGCGCGACGGTAAGCGGACCGATATGCCTGAAATGCAAATAGGGCGAAAGCTGGCTGGTTCCGTTCACCTCCGGCTTGTTGCGGTTGGTGCCATAGGCGGACAGTCCGTGCTTGATGAAGTGTTTCAGAAGTCTCAGCGCTTCGTTCGTGCCGCCGCGAAAGCCTGACACCGGACCAACCGAGGTGTCCAGCGGCCAGCCCTGCGTGATTTCAAACTCCGAGTCGAGCGACTGCAACGCCTGCGGCTTTTTCCACGCTACTTTTGCTTTTGTATTTTTCAGCGGGACTAGGAAACGCCCGAGCTGGGCCTGCAGTCTCGGCCTTATGATGTGCGCCGCGTACTGCTCCTTCCGCAGCAGGTTCGAGGGCACGATTACATCAGCGTCCACGGTCCAGAGTGGGAGGCTGAGCTTCTTCGACGCCGAGCGACGCCAGGCTTCGGGCTCCCGCATCGGATTCTCATCGCCCACCACAAGCGACGGCCTAACTTCGTCGCAGAACTTGACTAGGCTGTGCTCTGGGAATCGCCGCAGCACGAAGCCAATGTTGCGCTTCTTGAGCGACTCCGCGATATCCGGAATGCCCTGAGCGAGGAAGCGGTAGTGGCGAAGGTTGGCGCGCGGATAAAAAGGAACGGGCGCGAAGAATACAATGGCAGGCTTCGCCAGCGCGTTCGCTGCCTCAACCGCCACGTCCAGCGCGGGATTGTCCAAGCCCCTCTGCGCCCGTTGCATCCAGTAAACGACACAAGTGCCAGCCGGAGCGGGCGGCCCTGAACGCCGTACGGTTACGCGAGGGTTATTGGCTAGTTCATTCAGATGATCCATTGTGGTGTCATTCGTTTATTTAGTCAGAGCGGCTCCGAAGTTGCGATCCCCTTCATGGTGCAGAAGAGACGACTGCACCTTACGACCGTAGTCAGAATGCTTATCCGCCTTGGGGAGTCGCGCCTGGCTCAAGCTCTGCTCGGGCGGCGATCGCACGAAGCATTCCGGCAAAAATCCAGCGATGGGCCGGATACAACGCGTACCAGTAGACAAGACCGCCCAGACCCGCGGGGTCGAAAATTGCGGTCTGGCGGATATTTGATCCTTGCGAATCTGGCTGTGCACTGATCGGCTCAACATCGAATTGGAGCCAAGCGCGTCCGGGCACTTTCATCTCGGCAACCAGGCTAAGCCGACGATCGGGCTCGAACGCCTCCACTCGCCAGAAATCCAGCGCATCGCCCACCACCAGAGTCTCGGCATTGCGTCGGCCCCGACGCATTCCGACGCCGCCGACCAGAAGATCCAGAAAACCGCGGAACCACCACAGAAGGCCAGCAAAGTACCAGCCGTTCGCTCCCCCAATTCGCCGGATGGGAGCAAAGGCTGCTGCCGGTGAAGCCGAGACGCTTAACGTACGAGAGTCTACAAGCCGGATGCCGAAGCGCACACCACCCCACGACGGCGTTTTCCCACCCGACGACAGTGCGTCCAACCAGCGCGTCTCGGCGAATTCCTGGTCCTCATTCTGGAGGGCCCTCTCAATTGCTTCTCTTAAAGTTTTGGGCCTGAGATCAAACACTTTCAGCGCTGATGGATTCCGCACGAGCGTCGGATTGCGCAGGCTGTCGATGAGCTTGCGCCCGATGCGGGCATAGATCGGCGTGACCAGACCCAGCCACAGACTGGAAAGACGAGGCGTCAGGAACGGTACCGAAATGGTCCATCTACGAAGGCCACATTGCCGTGCGTATTCTTTCATGATTTCGCCGTAACTCACCTGGTCGGCGCCGCCGATGTCGAATACCGCGGCCTCCCCAGCGGGCAGTTCAAGGGCCTGCAAGAGGTAGGCGATTACATCCTCGACCGCGATCGGTTGGGCCTTCACGGCAACCCAGCGTGGGCAAATCATCACCGGCAGGCGCTGCACCAGAGCGCGAATCATTTCAAAGGAGAGGCTTCCCGAGCCGATCACGATCGAAGCGCGAAACTCGACCGTGGGAATTCCAGAGGAACGTAGAATGTCCGCTACTTCTTGACGACTTCGCAAATGGGCTGACAGCGCGTGCTCCTCTGCACCGAGCCCACCTAAATAAATGATGCGGCACACACCCGCTTGGCGCGCGGACGCAGCGAAATTGCTGGCCGCTTGACGGTCCTCTTCCTCGAACTTACCTGAGGAGCCCATCGAGTGAACCAGATAATACGCGGTGTGCACTCCGGCCATAGCCGGTGGGAGGGAAGCCCGGTCGAGGCAATCGCCCTTCACCACCTCGGTGTTGGGAGCGACGTGCGGCCGCAGAAATTCTGGGCGTCTGGCCAGACAACGAACTGGCCACCCAGTCTTTTCAAGAGCCTTGAGAAGGCGCCCTCCGATGTAGCCTGTGGCTCCAGTCAGCAAAACCAGCGATGGGCGACGAGAATCAGTTGATGATTCCATCCAGCTCCAGAGACTTGATGATACCTTGCGCGCCTACTGCCTTCCAGGTCCGCGAGTGTCAGCGTGAGACCCGGGTAACCCAGCAGCAGTGTCGATCTGACCAGCGTCGTAACCGAATAGGCGCGATTGGGAACGTGGTTCAGCGACGCGCAGCCGGAGGGCACCCCGGGACATTCTAGGGGCGGAAGGTCGGGCAGGTTCTCCCGACCACTCCTGCGGTGCCTGGCACCCTTCCCCTATTCCTCGCAAATCGTGGCACATGACCTTCGAGAAAATGCTCTATTCAAGGGATGAGTAGATCAAAGCGGAGGCAGGTAAGAATTGCTGGTCGGAGCCAGTTCCCGGATGATGGTGCAAGTTTCATAGGCGAGATTATCTCGCTAATCAAAAGGCACACCAGAAGCGCGGACAGGAGGTGGACACTGCCGGGACCGAGGTCTTGGTCTATGGGGGCGTGCCGAACTCATAACGCCAGGCCGCGAGAAGGAGAAGTTGCGACGTTTCCCTTTTTATTTGCATCCGATCACCGTTAGATCAATTGAATCTAGAGAAAATATGTTGTATTGATACGACAGGAGGTCGCATTGGCCGGAATCGGCATCAACGGAAATCAGAACAAACGTCAACCTCTGCTGGGCGCAAAAAGGGCTGAGCCTGCTTCCTCCAAAGAGACGGTGGCGGGATGGCTAAAACCCTACTCGATCGGTGAGAAACTGAAAACCCTACGCCTCAAGAAGAAACTGGGTCTGGTGGAACTGGGGCGGCATACAGGGCTTTCGGCGGCGCTGCTATCCAAGCTGGAGCGTAGCAAGCTCTATCCTACTTTGCCAACCTTGGCACGCATCGCAACAGTTTTCGATGTGGGCTTGGATCACTTCTTCATGGATGAGCGCAAGCGCCATGTGGTGGCAGTGGCAAAGAAGCGAGATCGCCAGCGCTTTCCAGAACGCCCGGGAACACCTGAGGTCTCATACTTTTTCGAAACTCTGGACTACGGGGCGACGCCGAGAAAGCTTAACGCGTACTACGCAGACTTCCAGAAGATCGCGAAGGAGAAACTGAAGCCTCACACTCACGCGGGAGCTGAGCACTTGTACTTGCTCTCCGGAGAACTCGTGGTTGCGATCGGCGGCCACGGTTACGAGTTGGAGGCCGGCGACGCGATCTACTTCGATTCCAGTGTGCCCCACACTTACTGGAAGTCGGGCAACAGTCCCTGCGCTGCGCTGATTGTCACAGTTCCTTAAGGAGCCGATACTCAGAGCCCGCTTCAGGATCGAGATCGAATTCGGGAGAGCCCGCCATCTACACCAATCACCTGGCCGGTGACCCAACTCTGTTCGGGATCGAGCAACCACTCGATCGCGGAAGCGACGTCGTCCGGCTCACCGATCCGACCCAGTGCATGCATGCCAGCCGATGCCTTGGCCATCATTTCGTTCTGCAGCAACTTGGCCGTGAGAGGAGTGCGCGTCATACCCGGCGCTACACAGTTGACTCGAATTCCTTTCGAGGCGTAAGAGGCGGAGGCAGCGAGCGCCAAACCTTCCAGCCCGGCTTTGGCTGCTGAGATTGCCTCATGGTTCGCTAATCCGATGCGGGCAGCCGCAGTGGAGAGCAACACGACCGATCCACCATTCTGGGTCATCGTGATCGCCGCAGCACGGACCACGGCGAATGCTGACTTTAGATTAGCGGCGACGGTCGCATCCCACTCCTCTTCGGAGAGGAGGTGCGCAGGCTTCAGTAAGAGCGAGCCCACGCAGTTGGCTACGCCATTTACATCGCCGTGCAAATCCACTGCTCGTTTCATGCAGGATTCCACCTGTCGCAAGTTGCTGGCGTCAAGGCAGAATGTTTCACCGCCAAGTTCTTCCGCCAGACTAGCCAGACGCTCCTCGTCTCGGCCTGCGAGAAGCAGATGCGCGCCCTTCTTGGCGAGGCGACGGCAAAGCGCCGAACCTATCCCTCCGTAAGCCCCGAAAACCACATACGATTGGCTCATGTGACGGTTCCAGAAAAGACCAAATGGTATTCGCCGTTATCAGACAGGCGCTGCTCACGCAGCCGAAGCCACCGACTCGACCGCGGAGTGATCGTAGACTTCTACTTGTCCGTTGTGTGCAGTTCTTGCCTTTGCCCCTGAAATGCGCCGGCAGGAGGCGCTGCAGTAAATCACCTTGTCCCAATTAATGGCTAGCCGTCTTCGCCACAGGATGCTCCCTCCACAGACCATACACACCTTGCGTTCTGTTCTATGAATGACGTGATGTGACGTAGCAGAATAGCGATCCATCGCTTCACTCTCCATGAACTAAGTCGCTGGACACATGAGCAACCGCACCTGTCCACCATCAGTTCTTGTCCACCGGTGGGATCGGCGCCTACAGCTTGTTCGATTGCCGTTTAGCTTTCGTTTCCTCTTCAATGCGTCGAACTTCCAGAAACGTAAAGACCAGCCCCCCCGAAAACAGCAAGAAGCTAAACACGCCGACTACGAAGATCGCGGTGTCAGACATTTCGCTTCGCTCGCGCTGCCTGACGGAAATAGTTTCCGGCCGAGAGGATAGATGGAACCCATAGGCCCACGAAGACGCCAGCCTCCTTGCTGGCGCTCATGCCAACGCCGAACCAAAGGGAAACCGAAAAGAGGAAAGACAAGAAAGCCGCCGCAAGTATGAGCCAATCAGCCTTGGTGAACACCTTTATTTTCCTCCGCCACGGCAATCTGTTTGTCGTGTACCAAGTAGATGAAGCCGCGAGGTGGCTGGATTCACCTAAATCAAATGTATTTGACCAGGGAGACAATCAAATGAAACGTGGTCGTGAGCAGTTAGGTGGAGTGGTTGAAATTCATCGGGTATGCGGTCTTTTTACTCTCACGACCACTGAGACGTCAGGTTTGCCCCCTGTGAAAACAACTTTCGTCAGGCCGTTTTTTATCTCAATCGGAAAATAGATTTTCTTAATCTGAAACCAAGACAGCTGGTTCAAGCTGAAAACTGAAACGTTCGATTTAAGGAGAATTCCAATGAAACGAATTTACGTTATGACCTGTCTTGCCCTGCTACTCACGTTGAGCTTCAGCAGCGCTGCTTTTGCCGGTTCGAAGAAAGACATTGTGGACACCGCCGTTGCAGCCGGCGACTTCAAGACACTGGCCACAGCCCTGCAGGCCGCCGGTTTAGTGGAGACGCTCAAGGGAGCGGGCCCTTTCACCGTCTTCGCGCCGACCGACGAGGCATTCGCCAAGTTGCCTGCTGGGACAGTGGAAGATCTGCTCAAGCCGGAGAACAAACAAAAGCTGGTTTCTATTCTCACCTACCACGTAGTCGCGGGCGATGTAATGGCCAAGGATGTGGTCAAGCTGAGTGAGGCCAAGACAGTCAACGGCAAGGAAGTGAAGATCATGGTCCAGGGCGGCAAGGTAATGGTAGACGGCGCTAACGTCACCAAGACCGACATTCAGTGCAGCAACGGCGTTATCCACGTGATCGACTCCGTGCTTCTGCCCCAGTAGTGCTGGTGCAGCTTTCAACCCTACGGCTGGGGACCGATGTTTCCAGCCGCAGCTTCTTTGGCCTGCGGCCGAAGCCAATTCGATTCGGGCAACTACCCAGCTTAACCCTCCCCCACAGGGGACAAAAAACTAAATAGGAGTCTCAACATGTCACGCTTTCCACGGTTACTTGTTCTGGCCATGATCGCGACCATCGCGAGTGCAACCCTTTTCACCACTGGATGCGGGGACGACGCGCGTGCCCGTCTTCGCGTGGTACACTCCTCGCCCGACGCACCCAACGTCGACGTTGCCGTGAATGGCAAGACCGTCCTAACAGACGTGCCTTATGAGGCAGCCTCAAAATATCTGACTGTGGCCGCCGGTTCTACAAAGATCGAGGTGCGGCCTACTGGCACCACCACGAATGTGATTAGCGCCACCGTACCTCTTACGGCCAAGAAGGACTACACGGTGCTCGCCGTGGACCGAGTTGCGAGCATCGCGCCACTTGTCCTAACTGATGACAACACGGCGCCTGCCACGGGACAGATCAAACTGCGGCTGGTCCACGCTTCGCCGAGTGCCGGAAACGTTGATATCTACGTTGAAGCTCCCGGCACGGACATCAGCACGGTCAGTCCGACACTGACGAATATCCCGTTCAAGGCCGCATCCGATTACTTGAGTGTCCCGGCGGGAAGCTACGAAGTGTTCATCACCCCGACTGGAACCAAGACCGTGGCGATCGACAGCGGCAGCCTGGCCATCAGTGCCGGGCAGATTCGTACTGCCGTCGCCCTCGACGCGCCGGGTGGAGGGGCGCCTCTAACCGCCATTGTGCTAAGCGACCTGAACTAGATCGCTTAAGTTCCCCGGCACTCCCGCTGGGTCCGTTCGGCGGGAAGTGCCGGGGACGGCGACGATGCCTGATTCGTTCAACCGAACGACTTGTGAAGTCTCGATTTGAGCCCTGACTCCACATTGCAGCTGTCTCGGGCACGGGTGCCTGGTTAGAAGCGAGTAAGCCCTTCTGAAGGCGAGTCCATACTCGGCAGATCGGTAAGAACCATGACGCCAAGAGAAAAACGAGAGTTTCCAGAGCAGACACTGGCCCGCGAATCCGTCTGGGATTACCCGCGTCCACCTAAGGTCGAGCCGACAACCAAACGAATCCGTGTGCAGTTTGCCGGAGAAGTGGTTGCGGACACACAGCGTGCCATGCGGGTACTCGAAACCAGCCATCCGCCCGTGTATTACATACCGCGGGCTGACCTCCGTGCAGATTTACTTCTCGCCGACTCACCTCGCACATTTTGTGAATTCAAGGGTCTGGCCTCCTACTGGACGTTGCGTGTGGGCGATAAGCTTTCAGCGAACGCAGCCTGGAGCTACGAACGCCCTTCGCCCGGATACGAAGCGATTAGCGGTCATCTTGCTTTCTATGTTGCCAGGGTGGACGCGTGTTTTGTTAATGATGAGCGAGTACAGGCTCAGCCGGGTGAGTTCTACGGTGGCTGGGTGACGTCTGAAGTCATCGGGCCATTTAAGGGCAAGCCGGGATCCGCGAGATGGTGACGAGCAATTCCTCCAAGCAGTCGGAAGACTTCTACGCTCCGATCCTCTGATATCTGTAAGTGTAAGAGCAAACACATGGTTGACACATTGAATCCGCAGCCAGCGTGACCTCGCCACTTGATCAGTAAATTCTCAGGCGGCAAGTCTTCGTTCCCTCGTCCAGCGCGGATTACTGCCGGTTAGCCCGTTATTTCGGAGTTTGACTTCATTCGTCGGATTGGGCCAGCAACGGCTCGTTTCGCGAACTTCCTAAGGTGGATGCGGCAAACCTTGACTTGCTCATGTGGCGTGTGGGATTGCGACGTGGCTGTCGCGTCCCTGAGCACTTGCCGATTTGGGATGCGGTTCACTTCGGGCGGGTTGAAGGCTTTGGGTCTGATCGGTGCCCTCCAATATCCTGTCCATCGCTGGCCACCTGCCGTAATGCGACCACCCATCGCTGTCCCGGCCAAACGGCAATCTCCTGACAGTGGGCGTCATCTGGGGCAACGGTCCACGAACATATGAACCGAATAAGCACAGATCCCGCTGAGAATAGTGCGCGGAGCCGTTCTTAGGTGGATCTACGACTCTTGTTGTATCGCACTCCTACCTAATTCCCGGTACACCGAAGGACGCGATGTGTTACGCCCTAGGTTTGTCCCGCATGACCGTGACTGAGTTTGTAATCTTGACTGGCCTGGCGCGCATGCCAGCCCTGCTGGCCAGCATCCTGATTGGGGCGTACGCCTCCAACCGCGACTATACTTCTATGCTTCTCGTGGGGCTGGCGGCCGCGCTGGCGGTCGGAGGGTGTTATCTATACGAGAGAACCGAGCCTTGGATGAGCGCGAGACTTCGGTTCGTTCTCTGAATTCGAAGGAAAAAGCCGCGACTCTGCCTTTCTGCGATTAAGATCATGCTCATGGGTGGCAGAATCCGCCTCTGGATAATGGCGGCCTCCTCCGTCGGCCTGGTGGCGTTGGGGGCTGTCAGTTGGTTGTCCTACCGTAGCACCCAAGAGTTGATTGCCGCCAATCAGCGCCTGGTCCAGGCCCACAAACTGATCGAGGATCTTACGGCTCTGCACGTGCTTCTGGACGATGCCGAGTCCAATTGCCGGGGTTATGCGTTAAGCGGTAAGGCCGACTATCTGAGGCCTTACGACGATGCACTGGCCCAGTTGGACGTCACCATGCAAGTTCTTCGGCACGACCTTGCTCCTGATCGAGACCGATCCCGCCAGGTGCAGGAACTCGAACCCGTCATCCAAGCGCGGCTCGATGTGATGAAGGAGCTGGTGCAAGCACGGACAGAAGGCGGTTTTGACGCCGCGGTTCGCATCGTGCAGTCGGATCGGGGCAAGCGGCTCAGCGATGAGATAAGACAGCAGATCGCGGTCGTGCAAAACGAAGAACGCAACGATCTGCTCGACCGAGAGCGGGAGTCAAGGGAGCGAGCACGTAGCACGATTCTCGCGGTCGGCCTGACCTGCCTGCTCGGTATCGCACTGCTGCTCGCTGCTTCGATCGTAATCTACCGACTCAACCGGCAGAGCGAAAAGGATCACGTTGCCCTGCAAAATGCGGAACGGATTCAGCGCACCATCCTGAACAGTGCCGCCTACAGTATGATTTCGACCGACACAGCCGGTGTGATCCAGACCGTCAACGCCGCAGCGGAAAAGTGGCTTCAATACAAGGGCGCAGAGTTGATTGGAAGCAATGTTTCAAGCGTGCACGACACTAGCGAGTTGCAATCCCGCGGTGAGCAATTGACACGGGCGATGGGCATGCCCGTACCGGGCGACTACCAGGCTCTAGTCACCAAAGCCAGATATGGCGTGGCGGACGAATTCGAGTGTAGCTATGTTCGAAAAGATGGCACCCGGTTCCCGGTGTTGCTCGCGGTGACAGCATTAGGCGGTGGAGGCAATGACCTGGCCGGGTACCTGATGATCTCGGCTGATCTCAGTGAGCAGCATGCCATGCGAAAGATGAAGGACGAGTTCGTGTCGATTGTCAGCCACGAATTGAGGACTCCCCTCACGTCCATCAAAGGTGCGCTCGGACTTTTGGCGCGCGGCGTCACGGGCGCGCTGCCTCCGAAAGCTGGTGAAATGGCGCACATCGCCCTTACCAACGCTGACCGCTTGAGCCGTCTGGTGGATGACATTCTCGATCTGCAGCGCATCGAATCGGGGCGAATCGCGATGGACAAGCAGACGTGCGACATCGCTGATCTCATGAAGCAATCCGTCGAATCCGTACATTTGGTTGCCGAAGGCGAAGGCATAACGATCGCGATTTCTCCCTGCCAAGCGTCAATTAGAGCTGATCGGGAGCGAATGGTGCAGGCATTCGTCAACCTGCTCGGGAATGCGATCAAGTTCTCGCGGCGCGGCGGTCGGATCGAGTTTGCTGCCGAGCGAAGCGGCAGCAGCGTGATCTTTCGGGTTAGGGATGAAGGCCGGGGCATCCCGAAGGACAAGCTGGAAAGAATTTTCGAGCGGTTCGAGCAAGTGGACGCTTCCGACGCGCGTGAAAAGGGGGGCACCGGGTTGGGGCTGGCGATTTGCCGGAGTATCGTGGAGCAACATGGCGGCCGCGTCTGGGCGGAGAGCGAACTCCGCCGGGGCAGCACATTCTATGTGCAGTTGCCGCTTGCCGAAGCCGAGGCAGTCGCCGCAAACTGAACCGTTCTGGATCCACGATGCCGAAAACCGTGCTTGTGATCGATGATGACCGCGATGTTCGAGAAGTAGCGAAGACCAGCTTGGAGCTGGTGGGCGGCTTCACGGTCATGCTGGCCGATTCGGGGAAGGCCGGGGTGGACCTGGCGCAACAGGCAAGGCCGGACGCCATCATTCTGGACCTGATGATGCCCGACCTGGATGGACAACAGACCCTCTTCCAGCTCAAGCTGCTGCCCGAAACAGCCTCGATTCCGGTAATCATGCTGACGGCGAAGGTGCAGGCGAAAAGGCAAGAACTCGTGAGCAAAGGGGCGGTAGGAGTACTCGTTAAGCCTTTTGATCCGATGCAATTGCCCGATCAGGTTTGCGAGTTACTCGGCTGGGGTGCAGCCGGAAAGGATGTGGGCCACGATGGCTCCGCAAAAGAGTGACGAAGTTCGCTCAGTGCTGGAAAAAGTCTGGCTCAACAGCAGGCCTGAGGCGCTGGGACGGCTGGCGACGCTGGAAAGCTTCTCCGAAAACTTGCGTTCAGGCACCCCCGACCAGCTTTCCTGGGAGAGGGCTCTGTCGGCAGCCCACCGGCTTGCGGGTTCGCTTGGGATGTTTGGATTCAATGAAGCGTCTTCCTGCGCCGCAGAGATTGAGGCTTTGCTGCTTGACGGTCCAACACCAGACGTCGCGGCGACGGTCGGGCTAGTTGAGCGCCTAGGAATGCTGCTGGAAGAAACCCAAGCGTCGAGCGGAGAACCGGAGAGACGCGGTTCATGAAGCGTACAACCGTCAAGCCGGCCGTGGTTACGGTCTTGATCGCCGATGACGATCCCATCGTGCGCCAAGCAGTGCGATCCGTCCTCGATGTCTCGGGCGGGTTCCGGGTTGTGGGTGAAGCTGAGGATGGGAAGATGGCGGCCGAACTCGTCAAGGAAACCGACCCTGACATCCTGCTTTTGGACCTGCTGATGCCCAACCTTCCCGGGTTGGAGGCGCTGCGCGTGATCACCACTGCTGGCTCGGAAGTTCGAACTGTCCTGCTGTGCTCTGCCATCAGTGCCAAGCAGATCTTGGAGGCGTTACAACTGGGAGCGCGCGGAGTGGTGTTGAAAAAGAGAGTAGCGGAACTGGTGCCGGCTCTCGACGCCGTCATGAGAGGGCAATACTGGATCGAGAGTCAAAGCGTCTCTAACGTGGTGCAGGTCGTGCAACAGTTAGCCGTGGCGACCCCCCAAGCTTCCCAATGGCAGAATCGCTTTGGCCTAACCGCCCGCGAAACCGAGGTCATTTCATTCATAACGCAAGGATGCATGAATCGCGACATCGCCGCTTCACTTTCCATCACCGAGGAAACGGTAAAACGCCATCTGACTAACATCTTCAACAAGGTTGGGATGTCGAATCGCCTCGAACTGGCCCTGTTTGCCATTGAGCACGGTTTAGTGCCAAAGTGAGTCAGTTGCGGGTTGACCAGCACTTGGCGACTGGGGTGTCTTGATCAGCTTGTCAGGATCGTAGCCTGCCTTCCGAATTTGTTCCAAAACCTCGGCGAAGGTCCTCTCGTCCATGCCCGGCGTACGGCTCAAGATCCAAAGATATTTCCGGTTCGGTTCACCAACAATGGCGTAGCGATAATCGGGGCTGAGCCCGATGACCCAGTAGTCGCCGTAGAACGGCCAAAAGAAGGTCACCCTCAGCTTGGCGTTCGTCGTCTTATCCGCAACTTTGGCCGTACCGCGCGCCGTCTTCGTCTTTCCGCTCTTCTGACGGCACGAGTTCACCACCTGAACTTTGCCGTCCTTGCGAAGCGTGTACTCCGCTGTTGTATCGGACTGGCAATCGCGCTGAAAACGGTTTGGGTAGCGCGCGATTTCGTACCAGGTACCGATATAGCGGCTGAGATCCACGCTTTCGACCGTCCGCAACGGTGGCCGAGTTGTTGAATCAGCCAAGGCAAGTTCCGCAGGGACCATCAACATCAGGAGAACTGCGCCTACTGTCATCAGGTTCATAGCTGTCACCCTCCTTACACGTTTGTTTAGACGGCACGACCCGCGGAAAAGCGTCTACGACCAAAGTCGTAGCCGCTTGCTACCCGCGTGGAATTTTCGGCCGCGGTGCTAGCGGCGATACTCGCAATCGTTGATGGGCGAGGCGCCCAAATTCAAAAGAGGAGAAATTCCATGAAGAGAGTTTATATGGCAGTCGTGGCGACCGTGCTGATGAGCATCAGCGCATTCGCCAGTCACACTCGGCAGGACATCGTTGATACCGCGGTCCAAGCCGGAACGTTCAACACCCTGGCCACGGCCCTGAAGGCCGCGGACCTGGTTGACACCCTGAAGGGATCGGGACCTTTTACGGTCTTCGCGCCGACCGATCAAGCATTCAACAATTTGCCTCCCGGAACGCTGGAAGTATTGTTGAAGCCGGAAAACAAGGAGCAGCTTCGTTCGATCCTGACCTACCACGTCGTACCCGGACGCGTGACCTCCGGCGATGTGGTGAAGCTCACTTCAGCCAAGACTGTGAACGGGCAGGAAGTACGGATCAGCGTTCTCAAGAATGTAGTGCGGGTGAACGATGCCAAAGTTACGAAGACGGACGTTGCGGCCTCGAATGGCCTGATTCACGTCATTGACCGCGTCATTGTGCCCCCGATGGGCGAAGTCTCGCATGTCTCGAAGATTGACGACATGCTCGCTCAGTTCGAAAGCAAGGCCATCGAAACGCGGCGCGACGCGGCGGTGCTGGAATCAAAGCGGCGTAACCGACAGCTGAGCTGGCAGACGCATACGGACAAACTCGGCGTCATGAAGGAGCACATCAACGAAATGGGCAAGATGCTCGCTGAGTTGGAGGGTATGAAGCCCAAGGCCACGTTGTTCCAGGAGAAGGCCATCGCAGCTGCGCGGCCACATCTTGAGGACCTAGCCCAGCGTGTAGAGAAGGCGATCACCTGGGTGAATGAGGACCGTAAAAGCATCTCCAAGACCGAGTACACGGACAACCTGCACGGGATTTGGGAGAGTTCAGACAAGCTGTACAGGGACGTGGACACGATCATCGACTATCACGAAGCGCGCATGCGTTTGAGCGAGCTCGCGGAGGAGCCGGTGGCGCGGTAATCGCGTCCATCCGTAACCAGGGTGAGTGTGCCGGAACCGCACTCACCCGCACTTTTGAGTTCCCAAAATCGAAAAAAGAGAGGAATACGAACATGAAATCGATTGCGATGTGGATGTTGCTGCTAGCGCTGGCCCTACCGGTCAGCGCTCAACAAAAAAGTGAAGGTCGCTACGACCAGCAGATTCGGGCCAAAGCGTCAGAGGAACTGGGCAAACGCGACAAATTCAAAGGGGTCACGGCCACGGTGGAAGACGGCATCGTGACCTTGACCGGGAATGTGGAACTGTACATCGACAAGGTAGATGCCGAGAAGCGGGTGCGCAAAATCCAGAACGCGGATGGAGTCCGCAACCGCATCGAGGTCGCCAGCAGCGTTCACGATGAGATCCTGCGCGATCAGCTCTCGGACAAACTGCGCTACGACCGAATCGGGTATGGGATTGTCTTCAACAATCTGACCTTGAGTGTCGAGAACGGAGTTGCAACGGTGGCAGGCAAGGTACGGGACTACCCGGACCGCGACTCAGCCATTGCCATCGTGGAGACCACGCCCGGAGTGAAGGACGTTATCGATGAGATCGAAGTGGCGCCCACCTCGATCAACGATGACCGTCTGCGTATCGCGCTGGCCCGCTCGATCTATGGCAACTCTGCGCTGCAGAAGTATGCCATCGATCCGCAAGCACCGATTCGCATTGTGGTGGAAAACGGCAATGTCGAACTTCATGGTGTTGTCACGAGCAAACTGGACAAGCAGGTGGCCTATACGCAGGCCAGCTCAGTCCCAGGGGTGTTCAGCGTAAAGAACAACATCGTGGTTGCGTCGGAGATGAACCGTTAGTCCGAACCGAGGCCCTGCCGGAGAAGGCGGGGCCTTTCGCTGATCCCTAACTCACAGGAGGTTACAACAATGAAATGGTCTTGGAAGATCGGAACCTTCGCTGGAATTGCGGTTTACATGCACGCTACGTTTGTCCTTTTACTGGGCTGGATTGCGCTCACTCACTGGATGCAGTACCAGAGTTTGATCCCGACACTAACAGGCGTAGCTTTCATACTCGCACTCTTTCTGTGTGTGGTTCTGCACGAATATGGTCACGCCTTAACAGCGCGCACGTTTGGCATTGCAACAAAGGACATCACGCTGCTGCCCATCGGGGGCCTGGCCCGCCTGGAGCGCATGCCGGACAAACCGAACCAGGAACTCTGGGTGGCACTGGCTGGACCAGCGGTCAATGTTGTGATCGCAGCCCTGCTGGCGGCGTACCTGTTCCTGACCGGCCATTTTCAACCGGTACAGCAGATCGGGCTAACCCACGGGGCGTTCCTCGAGCGGGTGATGTTCGCCAATCTGTTTCTGGTGGGCTTCAACATGATCCCGGCCTTCCCCATGGACGGAGGTCGGGTTCTCAGGGCGCTCCTGGCGAAGCGGATGGAATACGCCAGGGCCACGCGGATCGCAGCCAGTGTCGGCCAGGGACTGGCCTTCGTATTAGGATTTCTCGGTCTGTTCACGAATCCGTTCCTGGTGTTCATCGCTTTCTTCGTCTGGATCGGCGCGGCACAGGAGGCAGCCATGACGGAGACGAAGTCGGTGCTGGGATCCGTTTCCGCAAAGGACGCGATGATACCGGAGTTCCGTACCCTGTCTCCGCGGGATGAGCTATCACAGGCCGTGAAGCTCATCCTGAACGGCTGGCAACAGGACTTTCCGGTGGTAGATCAAGGCCGGGTCGTCGGCATGCTCCTGCGCTCGGACATGATCGCTACCTTAGCTGGTGGCGAAGCCCATGCGAGCGTGCGAGAGGCCATGCGTGAGGATTTCCCCGTTGCCTCGCCAATGGAACCTTTGCACTCGGTCTTCACGCGCTTGCATGATACCCAGGCTGCAACCGTACCCATCGTCGAAAACGGACGGCTGGTCGGACTCATCACGCTGGAAAACATGACCGAATACATGATGGTGCACGCGGCGTTGTCGGAAGCCAAGAAGAACAGATCCGGCCACGTCAACGCTGACCCTCTGACTCTATCCGGACGTGCAACGAGCTAGACCACTGGTGCAGGCGGGGCCGGCGACAAACGTCGGCCTCTGCTTCATCGAGATTCAGCGCGATACGCGCAGGATAGGACGGGTGAGGTGCTTCTCTTCCGCGCTCATAAGGCATGGTGGCGCGGCAATAGAACCAGGAATTGAGTGGAGGCAGCAACAAACATGACAGCAATATCACTGTTCCCTCTCGTGGAGTACTGGTGGTTCTATGCCGCCTTCACGCTATTTGTACTAGGTATGTTGGCGCTGGACCTTGGGGTCTTCCACCGGCGCGCGCACGAAGTTTCGACGAGCGAGGCCCTTACGTGGAGTGCTGTTTGGACCGCCATCGCACTCGGATTTGCCGCACTTCTGTACGGCTATTGCCTGTGGAAGTTCCCGCTCGATTCACGCCTGGGCGGTAACCCAGGCGCGATCGACGGGAGCCTCGCCTGGCAAACCACTCTGGAGTTCTTGACTGGCTTTCTCATCGAGAAATCACTCGCCCTGGACAACATCTTTGTTTTCGTCGTGATCTTTCAATTCTTTGCCATTCCCGCGAAGTACCAGCATCGCATTCTGTTCTTCGGCATCTTGGGCGCATTGGTGTTCCGTGTGATCTTTATCGCTCTTGGTGCGGTGCTTCTGCAATACAAGGCGGTAGTCATCTTCTTTGGGGTATTGCTGATAGCGACGGGAACGAAGATCCTGTTCGCGCCCGTAAAGCCGATTGACCCAGAGGCGAACCTGGTTATCCGTCTGCTGCGCAGGCTTCTTCCGGTCACATCGCAGGTCGACGACCAAAACTTCTTTCGCCGCGTTGTGGGAAAGCTGCACGCGACGCCCTTGCTGGTGGCCCTGGTATTCATTGAAGTGTCCGACATCATATTTGCCGTGGACTCTGTGCCGGCGATCTTTGCCATCACCAGCGAGCCATTGATCGTATTCACTTCGAACGTTTTCGCAATTCTGGGAATGCGCGCGCTCTACTTCCTTCTGGCCGGTGTAGCGCAGAAATTCCACCTTCTCAAATACGCGCTTGGAACAATTCTCGTGTTCGTGGGCCTGAAGATGGCCTGGCTGAATGAAGCTTTCGGCGGCAAGTTCCCGATCAGTTGGTCGCTGGGCATCATTGGTTTCATTCTCATTGTTTTCCTTCTGATGTCGCTAAAAAGTTCATCGTCCGCCGCACCAGCGGCTTAGTCCTGGTCGGCAAATAGGAAATTATGTAAAATTATGCCTGCAAAATCTTTCCGTACCGCT
>JAIQFF010000213.1 GCA_020073395.1 Terriglobia bacterium | reverse complement strand
ATTGCGGAATGCATTCACTGCCGGTGTGCTCCCGGAGGGAACAGCCAGCATGTGGCGCAACAACGCTAACGGAACGTTCACCGAGGTCACGGATTCTACTGGCCTTGCGGGATCCTCACTCGGCGTGAGCGCGTTGGGGACCGACTATAACAACGATCGCGCCGTGGACATCGTCCTGACGGGATGGGGAAAGACGCCGACGGTTTTTGCGAATCCGCGTGAAGGCAAGTTCCTGGTGCGCGATGTGTGGCCGGGCGCTTTCGCCGCGCCTACTGCGGGCATTGCCGTGCTGGACTTTGATCACGATGGTTGGATGGACTTTGCCTTTACGCAGTGGGGTGGTACTGGGATCACGCTCTGGCGCAATCGTCAGGGAAAGAGCTTCGAACCTGTGACGCTTCCCGCGCCGGGTTGGACCCGCGCCTGGGGCCTGGCCGCATTCGACTACGACAACGACGGCTGGATTGACCTGGTCGCGGTCGGCGAGACGGCCGACGGCAAAGGTGAAGTCCGCCTCTTCCGCAATCTCGGGCCGGATGGATTCAAAGACGTCACTGGCGATGTCGGCCTGGACAAGATTCAGCTCAAAGACCCGCGCGCCATTGTCACCGCTGACTACGACGGCGACGGCGCCACGGATTTGCTGGTCACGCAAAATCACGGCCCTGCCGTGTTGCTCCGCAATGAAGGCGGCAACAAGAACAACTGGCTGCGGCTTTCCTTCAAGGGGCTGGCCGACAACAAGAGCGCGATTGGCACCAAGGTCGAAGTCTTCGCCGGAGCGAATCGCCAGAAGTTTGAAATTGCGGGATCTTCCGGTTACTTGGGACAGAACTCAACCGACTTCGTGGTTGGACTCGGCCAGGCCAAAGAGGCGGACGTGGTGCGCATGCTGTGGCCTTCCGGAGTCATACAGGATGAAATCCAGATCGCCGGAATGAAAGACCACAGTTTCCTCGAAATGGACCGGCGGGGCAGTTCCTGTCCAACCCTTTTTGTTTGGGACGGGTCCCGCTATGAACTGGTGGGAGACATGCTGGGCGCGGGTGTGGTCGGACACTGGGTGGGGCCGAACCAGCGCGATATTCCACGGCCGACGGAATATATCAAGGTGCCCCGCAACTCGGTGCGCGAGAAAGACGGCAAGCTCAGTTTCCGTTTCATGGAGCCGCTCGAAGAAGCGGTCTATCTCGATCAGGTGAAGCTCCTGGCAGTGGATCACCCCGCTGCGGACGATGTTTTCCCCAACGAATATTTCGCCAGCGCTCCGCCGTATCCGCCGTTCAAGGTTGTCTATAGCCGGGATGCACGTCCGCCGGCGGGAGCGTGGGACGAGCACGGCCACAATGTTTTGCCCGACTTGCTGGCGCATCGTTACTTTGGCGATTTCGACGTCCTGCAATTCCAGGGCTTCACCAAGGCGCATACTCTCGAACTTGACCTGGGCGAGGCGTATCGCGGTGGCCCGCTCTGGCTGATGATGCACGGTGAAATTGAGTACTTCTCCGCCACCAGCATGTTTGCCGCCTATCAGGCCGGCATCGAGGCGGTCGCGCCCTACGTAGAAGCGCAAGACGTCAGCGGAGAATGGGTCCGCGTGATGGACGACATGGGTTTTCCTGCGGGCGGCCCGCGCACCATGACCGCCGACCTGACCGACAAGCTGCCGCAGGGAACGCAGCGCATCCGCATCACTACGAACCTGCAGATTTATTGGGACAACATCCTGATCAATCGCGCGCAACAGAACGGGAATGCCCGCCTGACTCCGGTGCCCCTGGCGCGCGCCGATCTGCGCTTTCGCGGTTTTCCGCTGAAGATAGAAAACCGGCCGCCTGGCAACGTTTTGTACGTGTATGAGAAGACCAGTCCGACCGGGCCTTACACACGGCCCGCGGGCGCGTACACCCGCTACGGCGACGTGCGTCCTTTGCTCACGGGATACGACGACCGCCTCGCCGTCTTCGGCTCGGGCGATGAAGTGGTCCTCGACTTCGATCCTGCAAAACTCCCGGCTTTGCCCAAAGGTTGGGTGCGGGACTTCTTCTTCGTGGCCAATGGTTACGAGAAAGACATGGATTTTTACGCCGCCGAGGCCAATACCGTGCATCCGCTGCCCTTCCGCGCCATGGGTACTTATCCTTATCCCAAGGGCAGGTCGTTCCCGATGGACGATGCGCACGTCAACTACTTTTTGGATTACAACACGCGTCATCTGTCGGGGAACGAGCCCAAGGGATACCGCTTCGACTATCCCCGGTGAGTCATCCTGAGCGGAGCGGCTGCTTCGCGAAGCGAAGTAGCCGCGGAGTCGAAGGACCCCTATGAGCGGAATGACGTGGGAAGCACGGTTTTCACCGTTAAGCCGAAAAAATCTCTTAATACAATCGTCCCTTTGAGCATAGGGGGTCCTTCGACTCCGCCAGTTCATTCGCAAGCGAATGAACTGGCTACGCTCAGGATGAGAGAGCAGTAGGGGATAATAGGATGCTAGTGCGGAAACGTTTTAATCGTTGACATTGGCCGCCTCCGCATAATCCAATACGCGGGAATGGCAACGACTCCTGGCACCACTACTTCCACTTCCGGCCTGCGGCTCCGGCGATCGCTTACCCTTTGGGACCTGATTCTTTACGGCGTGATCGTGATCCAACCGGTCGCACCCATGTCTGTGTTTGGTGTGCTGAGCCAGCGCGGGCATGGGCATGTCGTGACCACCATCCTCATCGCCATGGTCGCGATGCTGTTCACGGCGATCAGCTACGGCCGCATGGCGCGGGCCTATCCCAGCGCCGGTTCGGCCTTTACTTACGTCGGCCAGGAGATCAATCCCGGGCTGGGTTACGTTACGGGCTGGAGCATGGTGATGGACTACATGCTGAATCCCATGATCTGCATCATCTGGATCAGCCAGCAGGCGCATGTGTTTGCTCCGGGGGTGGCGTACTGGGCCTGGGCTATCTTCTTCGCCGCTGTGTTTACCTTCCTGAACATTCAGGGAGTCAAGACTTCTGCTCGGGTAAACGCGGGGCTGGCGGCCGGCATGGGAGTGGTGATCGCCCTCTTTTTCGTGGCGGCGGCGCGCTACGTTTTCGGGCATGCGCAGGACCCGGGCGCCTTCACCCAGCCCTTTTACGATCCCCAAACCTGGAACACCAAGCTGGTGCTGGGAGGCACTTCTCTGGCGGTGCTGACCTACATCGGCTTCGACGGCATTTCTACGCTTTCCGAAGAGGCGGAAAATCCCCGACGAAATATTTTGCTGGCCACAGTGCTCACTTGCGTGGTGATCGGCCTGCTCTCCGCTCTGGAGGTCTACGCCGCCCAACTGGTATGGCCGGCCTCGCAACCCTTTCCCAACGTAGACACGGCCTATACTTTTGTCGCGGGCCGTGCCTGGAAACCATTGTTCGCGATCGTAGGGTTCACGCTGGTGGTGGCCAACTTTGGCTCCGGCATGGGCGCGCAACTGGGTGCTGCTCGCCTGCTCTACGGCATGGGCCGAAGCAATGCGCTGCCCAAAAAGTTCTTCGGCGCGGTTGACCCCAAGCGCCGTGTTCCGCGCAACAACGTTATCTTCGTGGGCGCGCTGGCCTTGGCGGGGGCCTTTCTGCTGCCCGCGATTGCCGGCGCAGCCACAGGCTATGAACTGGGTGCCAACTTGCTGAATTTCGGGGCCCTCATCGCTTTCATGGGTGTGAACGCCGCTGCCTTTGTCCGCTATTTCGTCCGCGAGGAGAAAAAGAAGCTCTCCAATTTTCTGCCACCCGTACTGGGATTCTTCATCTGCCTGGTCTTGTGGTGGAACCTGAGCACCAAGGCCAGAATCGTGGGAGCGATCTGGATGGCGGTTGGCATCGCCTTCGGAGCATGGAAGACGCGAGGCTTCCGAGGTAATCTGATTGACTTCGAACTGCCGCCGGAAGAGGTTTGAGAGGACTTCTGAATTCCCAATAAATCAATGAAGGCGAAGTTTTTCCCCTCCCCTTCCGCCTGGCATGCCTGGCTTGAAGAGCACCATCAGAAGCATGAGGAACTATGGGTAGGCTTCTACAAGGTGGGCTCGAGCAAACCCAGCATCACCTGGCCTGAAGCCGTGGACGGGGCGCTCTGTTTTGGTTGGATTGATGGCGTGCGCAAGAGTCTCGATGAGAGCAGCTACGTCATCCGATTCACTCCGCGGCGGGCAAGAAGCGTTTGGAGCGCGGTAAATATCAAGCGTGTCGCCGAGCTCACCAGCCTGAAGCTGATGCGTCCCGCTGGCGTTCAGGCTTTCGAGCGGCGCACGGGTGACCATTCGGAAATCTACGCGTATGAGCAGAGGATGGGCGCAAGGCTGAGCGCGGAGTACGAAAAAAAGTTCCGCGCCAACCAGAAGGCGTGGAAATATTTTCAGGCTCAACCGCCCTGGTATCGCAGGACCGCAAGCTGGCGGGTGATCAGCGCAAAGAAGGAAGAGACGCGGCTAAAGCGGTTGGCCCAGCTCATCGACGACTCAGAGCATGAACGAGCCATACCCGAACTTCGCCGCGTGACGGGCAAGAAGTGACGGGATTGCCGAATTTACGGATTGACGAATTGAAAACCCTGGGTTTGAGGCCAAAATTCGACAATTCGAAAATCCGGCGATCCGTCAACTATTCAACGTTCCAGCCGCTGACCTCGACCGCCGGTTGGGCCGCCCCCAGGTCTTGAGACCTATAGGTCGCCGTTACCTCGCGTTTCTCGCCGGGCAGGAGTGAGACATAGTTGTCCTGCCAAACCACGGGAAGAATCTCGTCTCCGCCCTTGCCCTTGTTTACTTTCAGACGCACGAAGAATGCCAGGCTCTTGCTGGGATTTTCCAGCGTGACGCTAGTGATGGCCTCTTCCCCCTTACGCTCGGTGCGGTCTGCAACTGTCAGTTTCACCTTGGGGAGTTGGGACAAGGCGGTGTAATCGGCATAGGAAGCGGTCGGGGTGGTGTACCAGTTCGATTTCTCCCAATCCAGCGTTTCCGGCTTGGTGGAGAGCCAGTAGAAATTCGAACCCACCAGGTTGCCGGAAGAATCGTGCAGCCGGAGCACCATGAAATACGTGGGGCTGAGTCCGTCAATGTCGGGCAGAGTCAGGATTTTGGCCGTGCTGTCGGCAGCGGCATCGAGCGCGACCTCTTTGGAAAACTTCTCGGTCATATTCAGGTTGAGGATCTGGGCCGTGAGCTTCAGTCCCATCGCGTCCACGTACTGGCTGCTGACTACCCAGACCGAGTGGTCGTCGTAGCCGTACACAGGATGCAGCGGCTCCATGGCCGTCTTGGCTCCGAAATAACCGCCGCCAGGCCGCAGGTAGAAGTCGTACAGATGCCAGATCATCGAGGGCCAGGCGTTGTTCAGCATCCACTGGATCACGCCGGTCGAGGTGTATTTGTTGCGACTGTAGGCCTCATACATGGCGCGGATGCCTTCGTAGGCTTGAAGCTGCGATTTGAGAGCGTAGTCCTCGGCGCTGGTGGCTGGACCGAAGCGCGCGTTCAAAGCGTCGGTGAAAACGTGTAGATCCTTGAATGCTCCGCCACCTGCGTGGTAGTTCCAGACATCGTCCATGGGCCAGAGATGATCTTTGCCCACCATGGCGCGAATGCTTTCAATCGGCGGCACTGCCGGGCCCATGCTGGTTTCGGTGTTGAAGCCGTAGGCCCCGCCGCAGCCGCCCTGGTTGCACTGGCGGGCTGAATCGGTCTTGTCGGTCTGCCAGTACGACGGGGCTACATATTCGTACGGCCCTGTCATCTTTACGCCGCTCTCACCGGAGAAGCCGGCAAGCTTGGCGGTTGCGGAGGACACCACCGGATTCGTCCATAGCAGGTCTTTCTCAACTTTAAGGTAGGTTTGTTCGACGTCAGGAGGGGGCGGATTGTCGCTGCCATTCATCCACGCGATCAGGCTGGGATGTCCGCGCAGGCGGTAAATCTGGTCGCGCAATGACTGTTCCGCGATGCTGAAATCCTGCGTCTTCCAGTTCGCCCAGTGCTCCCAGTGATCGCAGCAGCACCAGCCGGCGATGAGCAGAATGCCGCGCTCGTCAGCCAGATCGAAAAACTCCCTGGTTTCGAGCTTGCCTTCGAGGCGGATCGCGTTCAACCCCATGTCCTGTACATAGCGGAACTCGTCGCGCAGACGCTGGGGATCCTCGCGCAACATCATGTCGGGAGACCAGCCGCCGCCCCGGATCAGGACGTTCTTGCCATTGATGGAGAACAGGCGCCGATTGGCTGCCAGCACTTCGGATTTGACCTCGCGAATGCCAAATTTCGTTTCCGCCCGGTCCGAAATCTTTCCGTCGAGATTCAATTCCAGAGTGAGGTTGTAGCGTTCGGGCCTGCCCATCTGCGCCGGCCACCACAGGCGCGGGTGGTCGATACTGAGTTGAGGAAATTGCTCCGAGTTGAAAGCTACATCTTTGGACTCGCCAGATCCGAGTTCGACTTCCTGAGAAAATTCGACCGTTTCGATCTGGCCTTTGAGCGTTCCCTTGACGGGATGGTTGGCGGCGTTCTTCAGCAGCGCCGTGACCGTGAGATGCGCCGTATCGTTGCCCGGCGAATCGACTTTCGAAACCACAGCGGGATAGCGCAACGCTACGGGTCCGCTGGTAGTGATGTTCACGTCGCGAAACAGGCCCATGTTCTTGTCCGGAGGCGCGGGGTTCCAGTCCACGAAAGTGATGGCCAAGTCGGTATCGGTAGGGGAGAAAACCTGCACAGCTAGCACGTTCGGCTTTCCAATCAGCGCGGCGTCGGTGATGTTGAACTCGTAGGTTCGCCAGGCGCCGGCTACGTCTTCGGACTTGGCCAG
>JAIQFF010000032.1 GCA_020073395.1 Terriglobia bacterium | reverse complement strand
TGCGCCGTCGCCTGCGGGAGATGGCGGGAACGCACGTGCGTTACGGGTATCGGCGGTTGACGGTGTTGCTGCGGCGCGAAGGCTGGCATGTGAATGCCAAGCGCATCTATCGACTGTACCGGGAGGAAGGCTTGATTGTACGAACGAAACAGCGACGGAAGATGGCGCGACGACGGCCCGTCCCAGAAAAAAGGATCACGCTTCGAGTCCTACCGCGAAGCCTGGTGGCTGCTCGACCCCCAACTGAAACCAATGTGCGAAGAGGAGCCGCACTAGGCCCCAAATCCAGCGATGCCGCCAAACGTGGCAGCATCGTGAAACGGTAAGGCCAGAGCGGCACAGTTTGGAAACGCTAGCCGCGAAGCGGCGCCAGATTACAGCCCAGGGCGTAAGCCCTGGGTACGATGTGGAAAGATACAGCCCCGAAGGGGCGAAAGAATCGGACCCCGCCGGCGATCCTCCAAGCCAAAACCGCTGCCGAGCTTCGCTCGGCCTGGACGGGCGAGGGCGCCCGTCCCCACACGAGCATTGCCGCCGCAAACCAAAAGCCCCGCGCTTGCGCGCGGGCCGGGCCTGCTTCAAGCCAGAAGCCAGCAGCGCTTCAGCTATACTTTTGCCCATGACCAACATCGACAAATATCCGATTGGCTCTTTCTGCTGGATTGAATTGGCCACCACCGACCAGGACGCTGCCAAAAAGTTCTATAGCAACCTTTTCGGATGGGCTCCAGCCGACATGCCCATGGGGCCGGGAGAGGTCTATACCATGTTCAAGCTGGCGGGCCGCGACGCCGGTGCCGCCGCGTACACGCTGCGCAAAGACCAGCAGTCGCAGGGTGTACCGCCACACTGGGGTCTTTACATTGCCGTGGAGAGCGCGGATGCGGCTGCCAATCGCGTCCCCCAGCTGGGCGGCAAGGTGTGTGCCCCGCCGTTCGACGTCTTCGATGTGGGCAGGATGGCGGTGGCGCAGGATCCCACCGGAGCGACGTTCCATCTGTGGCAGGCGAAGCAGCAACCGAATGCAGTTACAGGAGTGGATGGCACGCTCTGCTGGGCCGATCTGAACACGCCCGATCCGGCGCAAGCGGAAAAATTCTACTCCAGCCTGTTGGGATGGAAGCTGGAAAAATCCGAGCACGATTCCTCAGGTTACCTCCATATCAAAAATGGCGAGCAGTATATCGGAGGCGTTCCCCCGGCCAAACATCGCCCTGTAGGCCCTGCGCATTGGCTTCCCTATTTTAAGGTATCGAACTGCGACACCAGCGCCGCCAAGGCCAGGCAGGCAGGCGCCAAGTTTCACCTGGAGCCTATGACGATGGAGGGCGTAGGCCGCTTTGCGGTAGTCGCCGACCCCCAAGGCGCAGTCTTCGCAATTTTCCAGTCAATGCCAAGAAAGTAGCCAGCGGGATGCCCGCACAACCGATGTCCTAGAATGAACCATGGCCATCGTCCGCCCGCGCCTGACCGACTACTACGGAGTGCATATCTCGCAGGCCCAGGCCGACTTTGCCATACCCTTTCTGGATGAAGACATCCCGCTCTACCTCGATCCCTTCCTGCTCTGGCGCTCCCCATCGCAGCAGGACAACGCCCTCCACACCGCGCTGATCAACTCCTTCAACCACCTCGGATACCTGGAAAAACAGTCAAGACACGCCGAGGCCGTCAAGATTCTGACCACCCTTAGCGAGTGTGACGAAGTCGGCTTCGGCCACTCTCATACCCGTGAAGGCCGCCGCATAGGAGAGGCCACTGCCGAGGAAATACTCGACTTATTTCGCACCATCCCGGACTACGACCGCCGCGGCTTCCTCCACTTCGAGGAAATCCAGTTCTTCGTCGATCACATCTCCCGCGACCGCATCAGCGACATCGCCTGCAATCTCCTGAAGTCCTTCCTCCTCGACTACACCATTCAGCAGTGCCAGATCCACGGCATCCCCGTCAGCAGTGTCTCCCTGCCTTCAATCTATAGCTACAGGGAAAACAAGCTTGTGGAGGAATCTCTATCGCTTCCCATCAATCCCGAGTCCAGAAAGCCCATCATCCTTGTCCCCAGGCGTTGGCTGCGCTTCCGCCCCTGGCTCGATTTCAACGAGTACGTTAGTGAATACTTCCCGAAAGAAAAGCTCCCGCAGTCGGACGATTCGAAACCAGCCGTCCTCACCTTCAACCGCCACAATTACGGCGCCGTGCAGGAATATGTCGCGGCCAAGGAGCGCACCGCCGAAGACTGCAAGAATGATCCGCTCTTCAGCCAAATTCCCGTCGCCTCCGCGAAAAACAGCCTCAAGGTCATAAAAGCTCTTCCCACTGGCCTAAAAGAGGAGAACGACGTGAAATACGAGCGCGAACTCTCCCGTCTGCTGGCTTCAGCCTTCTACCCGCAGCTCGACTTTGCCAAGTCGCAATCTCGAACCGAATCGGGTGTCCTCATCCGCGACCTCATCTTCTACAACAACCGCTCCCACGACTTTCTGGCCGAACTTCATGAGAAGTACGATTGCCGCCAGATCGTCATGGAAATGAAAAACGTGAATGATCTCAAGAGCGAACACATCAACCAACTGAATCGCTACCTCACCGTCGAGTTCGGCCGCTTTGGCATACTCTTCACCCGCAAAATGCCGCTCCCGCGCGTCTTCCGCAATACCATCGACCTCTGGTCCGGCCAGCGCCGCTGCATCCTCATACTCGACGACTACGACCTCGAACAAATCGTCACCCTCTACGAATCGAAACAGCGCGACCCTCTAGACGTACTCAAGAAGAAATATGTAGAGTTCATAAGGGCCTGCCCCAGCTAGCAAGTGTGGCGCGGACCTGCCCTGAGCGAAGTCGAAGGGGCCCTCGCCCGCGTGTGTCATTCGCCAATGGCCACGTGGAGACAGCCGCCCCGGCTGTCTGGCCGGGCAGAGCCCGGCAGCCTCGGGCATTGACTCGGGAAGAGCAGATTGGGAAGGGCACGACTTCAGTCGTGCCATCACCGCCGCACCGATGACGCGGCTTTAGCCGCTGGGGTAATGGGAGGAAAAAATGGAAAAGAAAGAAGACGTCTGGGAATTCGAAAAACTCGAACAACAACTCCACTCCTTCCTCGACGAAATGTCCGAACTCTCTCGCAAAAAGCCCAACGACCCCGTCAACAAATTCAAACTGAAATTCGTCAACACCACCCTGGACAAACTAAACAGGCTACTGGCAGACTACCGCCCCTTCGAAGATTTCCAGCAATTCGACGTCGACACCCTCCCGAGCAACAGCGATGTAGTTCTGATCCTCGCGCAGTACATCGCCGCAGGTCATCGCTTCCGCACCGATAACACTGCGGAGGACGACGAAGACAATTGGTGCTGGATTGTGCGCGGGAAAACTTCCGACCTTATCGCTGGGGACCCAGACGCTTTCAAGTACTCATCGGAAAAGAATAAATAAGTGGGCACAGACCACTGCCAGTCGCCCAGCCTTTCCCAATCTGAAACACTCGGTGCCCCGCCCAAGCTCCGCTTGAGCGGGGTTGTTCACGTGTCACTGATAGCCGCATTGGACGCCACGGAAGAGGGAACCAGCCGGGATCGTTCCACCGGTGCACATGCGCCAACCCACAGAAAACCCCGCCCAAGCGAAGTTGAACGTCGACTTCATGCGTCACCGCCCCCGAAAGCTCACAGGACAGTATAATGGCGCATTCCTCAAGATGCTCTAATAGACAGACAAATGCCGTTTCCAAAACTATCTAAGAAGCGCGCCATTGAATATCTCGAAACGCTTCTCGCCCGCTACGATAAAGGCTGGGAGAAGTTCGAAGCCCAGGTTCCAGGTGGGGGGAGAGCTTGGTACGAGGACGTCACCCTGGCAATGGAGAGGATTTACGGCGGCAACTCCAGAGAGTATGCCAGTTTCTCGCGACTCTTCTCAGGACCGCCTTGGGGGAAGGACCTCAGTAAGGTGTTTTTCTTCCTTCGAGGCCGAATAGAGGACATAGCCTATTGGGAGGATGACGCTGCCGCTGAGACAGGTGAGATCCCGCCAAAGGTACAGTCCAAGATCCCAAACCCGCAGCCTTCAACCGACTCTGTGCCAAGTAATGGTGACAAGGGTCAGAGAGTTTTTGTGGTGCACGGCCGAGACGAACGACTTCGGTCCGGGGTGTTTACGTTCTTGCGGAGCGTTGGCCTGCAGCCTCTTGAGTTCGGCGAAGCCCGCCAGCTAACTGGCAAGCCAATGCCTTACGTAGGTGAGATTCTCGAAGCAGCTTTTCGCTATGCGCAAGCCGTTGTAGTCTTGCTGACGCCTGATGACGAGGCGAAATTGCGGAGCGATCTGGTGGGAGCAGATGACCCGATTTTTGAGAAAGAGCTCAGCGGGCAGCCGCGTCCAAATGTCCTTTTCGAAGCCGGAATGGCACTCGTTACTCACCCAGATGAGACGGTCTTAGTGCAATTTGGAAACGTGAGACCGTTTAGCGACGTCGCGGGAAGACATATCTTGCATATGAACAATTCGGTCGTAAAACGCCAGGATTTGGCTCAGCGTTTGGAGGCGGCTCGGTGCCTTGTCAATATCAAAGGCACCGACTGGCACACTTCAGGCGACCTGATGCCTCCCGACGTATCGGCAAGTTCGAATACGGTGCTGTCTCCAGCGAAGCCTATGCAAGACTTGCTTACCGTGACTGCGATGCGGCAGTTGAAGAACTCGTCACTTGCCAAATACCCTTCCTTTGGTGTTGATAGCGCGATGACCCTAGTTCCTTGTCCCTACCCAGATCGAGGATGGAAGCTCTCGGACCCACAAGTTGACCTTAGAACGACGACAGCGCAATTCGTATTCCCCAAGGATCAGCAAGAGCAATATTTGGCCTACAAAGCAGAGAACTATGAAGCGAAGAAATTTGTAGATGATCGGAACCTGTTGATGTTGACCAAGACCCCGCGGGTGTTCACAGATGCACCGACCCTGATTCTTGAAGTGAAAGAGGTACTGTTCAGTAAGGTCCTCTTTTTTCGAGAGGTGCTGCTTCGAACAGTGCCGGATCTGTGGGGGAACACTCTCGACGATCTGATGTCTGGCAAGCCGATCTCTTTCCCACACGGTATGAGTATGCAGATGGTTGTCGGCACGCGAGACGGTCAAGTCCTGATCACAGAGAGATCGCATACAACCGAATGGTATGGGGGTCACTGGTCTTGTTCTATGGAGGAGAATTTATCGGTCAAGGATTTTGCCCACAGGCCCCAGGGAGCGGAGCCTGTCAGGAACTGGGCAAAACGCGCCCTAGATGAGGAATTTGGACTGCGGGAAGGCGACTATTCCGTGGAGAACGTAAGAATACTGTCGGTCTTTGTAGAGAGCAATCCTGATGCTGATGTTTTGAACATCTGCCTTTGTGCAGTGGTGCTGCTCGAAATGGAATCCGAAGCCCTGTCGGCGAGGCTGAGAAGTAAGCCACGCAAAGATCATGAGTTTTCAGATTTTCGGCTCGTCTCCTACGAGGAAATGTTCGGGGAGCTAATTCAACCAACCCGAAAGTATCATCCGACCAGCAGATACCGAATGGCGCTGGCTTTAGTACAGCGCGAGGGTCAGGCGAGTTTCGCACAACGGTTCTGACCCGAGTCAGACACGCACGAGGATCTAGCCGTAGAAGACTAAGAAGAAGGCGCCGGGTGCCCCACCTTTCGCGCTTTTCGAAAGGTGGCTTTACCACACGCATGCATTGCCGAGCTGCGCTCGGCCTGGACGGGCGAGGGCGCCCGCGTCCCCACACAGCCGGTGCCGCCACACAGCCGTGTCAATACTCAGTCCGTGCCGCCACAAAAGCAAAAGCCCCGCTCAAGAGAACGGGGCTTAGGTTTCAAGCTGGAAGCTAATAGCCAGAAGCTAGAAGCTGCTCTTAGTACATGCCTTCCATACCGCCGCCGTGTCCGCCGCCGGCTGGAGCTCCCTTTTTCTCTTCCGGGATCTCCGCTACCAGGGCTTCGGTGGTCAGCATTAACGACGCGATCGAGCCGGCATTCTGCAGTGCGGTGCGCACTACCTTGGTCGGATCGAGCACGCCTGCCTTGACCAGATCTTCATAATCGCCGGTCAGGGCGTTGTAGCCATAGTTGGGGTCCTTGGAGTCGTTGACCTTGCCCAGGACAATGGCGCCTTCTTCGCCGGCGTTCTCGGCGATCTGACGCAGCGGCTCGACCAGGGAGCGCCGTACCACGTTGACGCCGATCTGCTCATCGCCTTCGAGCTTCAGCTTGTCCAGTGCGGGGACGCAACGGGCCAGGGCCACGCCGCCGCCGGGGACAATTCCTTCTTCCACGGCCGCACGGGTTGCGTGCATGGCATCTTCGACGCGAGCCTTTTTCTCTTTCATTTCGGTCTCGGTCGCAGCGCCTACTTTGATCACAGCCACGCCACCAACCAGCTTCGCCAGCCGCTCCTGCAATTTCTCGCGGTCGTAGTCGCTGGTGGTCTTGTCGATCTGGCTGCGGATCTCCTTCACCCGGCCTTCGATGTCCGAGTGCTTGCCCTTGCCTTCGACGATCGTGGTGTTGTCCTTATCCACCGTGATCTTCTTGGCCTGGCCCAGGTCGCCAATCTGGACGTTCTCCAGCTTGATGCCCAGGTCTTCGGTGATGGCCTTGCCGCCGGTGAGGGTGGCAATGTCCTGCAGCATGGCTTTGCGGCGATCGCCGAAGCCGGGAGCCTTGACGGCCGCGACCTGGAGCGTGCCACGCAGCTTGTTGACCACGAGGGTAGCCAGCGCTTCGCCCTCAACGTCTTCAGCCACGATCAGAAGCGGCTTGCCGCTCTTCGCGATCTGCTCCAGCAGGGGCAGCAGGTCTTTCATCGAGCTGATTTTCTTTTCGTTGATCAGGATGTACGCGTTCTCGAGCGAAACTTCCATGCGCTCGGGATCGGTCACGAAGTAAGGAGAGAGGTACCCACGATCAAACTGCATGCCTTCGACAACATCCAGCTGGGTTTCGAGGGTCTTGGCTTCCTCGACGGTGATGACGCCATCCTTGCCGACCTTCTTCATCGCCTGCGCAATGATGTTCCCAATAGTTTCGTCATTGTTGGCGCTGATTGTGCCGACTTGGGCAATCATGTCGCCGGTGACGGGCTTGGAGAACTTGTCGAGTTCGCCTTTGATGCGGTTGCCTTCTTTGTCGAGGCTGCCGCAGATTGCGGTGATGGCCTTCTCGATGCCGCGCTTCATGGCCATCGGGTTGGCGCCGGCTGCGACGGTCTTCACGCCTTCACGGTAGATCGCCTGGGCCAGAACGGTGGCTGTGGTGGTGCCGTCTCCGGCAACATCCGAGGTCTTGGAGGCCACTTCACGCACCATCTGCGCGCCCATGTTTTCGAGGCTATCCTTGAGCTCGATTTCCTTGGCCACGGTGACGCCGTCCTTGGTGATAGTCGGCGAACCGAATTTCTTTTCAATGACCACGTTGCGGCCCTTGGGGCCAAGAGTGACTTTTACCGCGTCAGCCAGTAAGTTGACGCCGCGGAGAATCGCCTGTCGCGACTCCTCGCCATGTACGATCTGCTTTGCCATATCTGAAATCTCCTATCGCTTTAGTGGCAGGCTTGGCCTGCGAAAAATTTGAAAACTCAGTTTTGAGTTCCCGGTTCTCAGTTAGCGGCGCGAACCGGCCAATTCCTTCTTGGCGGCTCCGGTCAGGATGCCCAGGACTTCCTCTTCACGCATGATGATGAAATCTTCACCATCCAGCTTGATTTCGGTGCCGGAATACTTGCCGAACAGGATGCGGTCGCCCTCTTTTACTGCCAGGGGAAACACCTTGCCTTCATCGTTGCTCTTGCCTTTGCCGACGGAGATTACTTCGCCCTCCTGCGGTTTTTCTTTGGCGCTGTCGGGGATGATGATGCCACCACGGGTGGTCTCACCTTCTTCAATCCGCCGAACCAACAGGCGGTCGTGGAGCGGGGTGAACTTTGCCATACTTTCTGACTCCTTTCGTTCGTGTTGAGTTAAGATCTGGGATTTGATAGCCAAGGAACGCGCCAACTCCTTTTGTTAGCACTCGTTGTTGGCGAGTGCTAATTGTAGGTAATGGGGTAGGCGTTGTCAACTGGATCGTGGTTAGAACTCTGTAACATATTGAGCAGCGACAGGTTATGCCAGGCCTAACATGGAGCGGAAAGCGTTTCCAAGTATCAGAGAAGAGCAGCCGTCACATTCTTCGTTCAAGGTGACAAGCAGGCTCCAGGCTGCTTAGAATTGACATCGGCTATGAGAAAACTCGCAATCGGCCTCGCAACCGCAGTTTTTCTGGCCGCGCTAGCCTTGGCGCAGGACGACATGGCGCTGCTGAGCTTCGTGGTGATCCGGGATTACAACGGCAAGCCCATTCGCAATGCCAGCGTGGTCATGCATCCCGTGGAAAAGAACGGGAAACAGTCCAAGGGCGGACTCCAGCTCAAGACCGACGCAGAGGGCAAGGCCAACTTTGATGGCGTGCCTTACGGCAAGCTACGGATCCAGGTGCTGGCGCAGGGCTTTCAGACCTTCGGCGACGACTATGCCATCGACAAGCCGACGATGGAGATCACGGTCAAGATGAAGCGTCCTCAGGGGCAGTACTCGATTTACGAAGAGCATCCGGAGCAGAAGAAAGACGAGCCGCAGGCACAGAAGCCGGCGGACAATAACTCGAAGGACAAGCCGCAATAGGGCATTGCAGATTTCAGATGTAGAATCCGGCTTCCTCCGGGATTTGCAATCTGCAATCTGAAATTTCAAATTTCTTCCTATGGACTATCTACTTAAGACCGAGCCTACCGCATACTCGTTCGCCGACCTGCAGCGAGACAAGAACACGGTCTGGGACGGTGTGTCGAATCCCGTGGCCTTGAAGCATCTGCGGGAGATGAAGCCGGGCGACGGGCTGGTGATTTACGAAACCGGCGAGCGTAAGAGTGCGGTGGGGACGGCGTCGGTGGTTGCGGTGGACGCCTCCGATCCCAAGAACCCTCAGGTGAAGATCAAGGTCGGAAAGGCGCTGGCCAAGCCGGTGACACTGGCTGAAGTCAAGGCCCACAAGCTTTTTGCTGATTCTCCGCTGGTGCGGCAGGGAAGGTTGAGTGTGGTGCCGCTGAGCGCGGCGCAGTTCAAGTTTCTGACCGGGGAGTAATGGAAGGGTCCCACCCTGTCTCTCCAAAAAACGGAGAGACCAGGATGGGGCACCCGCTCAATTCGCTGGATCGTAGACTGCGGTTCCGAAGCCGGACTTGCGCGCGGATTCCTGTGCGTCTTCCAACTGCTTTTTTTCGCCGTCCAACTGCTTTTGCAGGCGTTGTGCTTCCTGTTGCTTTTTCAGCTGATATTGGTTGTATTGGACGCCGTTGGTATAGCGGTTGGCTTCCACAAAATGAACCGAGTTGTTGAGCTTGTCCACCTGGCTCTGTATGGCTGCAATCCTTGCTTTCCTCACCTGAATCTCGGCCTTCCATTGTTCGGCGGTTTTTTTCCCTGAGGTGGAAGCGACCGGCGCGGAAGACTCTGGTGCTCCATCGGCATTGTCCGAGGAGTCTGAGGACGCGTCCGGCGACTCCGGGATCTCGTCGTTGGTAACGACCTTGTGCGTGGCGTTGGGTTCCTTTGTCTGCTGCTTCTGGCGTTGCTGACGGGCCACGTCGCCCAGCGACTGCGCCTGGCTCACGCAGGCCAGCAGCAAGAAGACGAGGGGGAAGCAAACCCAGATCTTGAAATTTCTCATGTGAATTCTCGCACTGCTGAATTTGGAGGACGGACTGCCTCTAATGCTACTTGCAGAAATTTGGAAAGGGGATGTTACGGAGGGCTCAAGCCGATGGTGCGGGCGTAGTGTCGGCCCCGAACCGGGCGGGCGAGACGCCCGTCAGACAGGCGGCGGGACGCCGGCGCTGCTAAAACCTAACTGGCCAGTTTGCGCAGGAATTCGCGCTCATCCATGTGGTATTTGAAGGCCTTGTGGCCGTCGATGAAGATGACTGGGACCTCATCAGTGAAGCGGCGGCGCAGTTCGTCGTCGCTCTCCACGTCGATTTCACGCCAGATAAAGCCGCCGCGGCGCTGCAACTTGGTCAAGGTTTCCTTCACTATTTCGCAAAGATGACAGCCCTTGCGAGAATAGACGACGACTTGGCGCGGCTCCGCCATGGGCGGAGTTTAGCAAGGGGGAAAGCACTTGGCAATTAGCAATTGGCACCTAGCTCTTCGTCGGTGAACCGTGCCTCGCCAAATGCCAATTGCCAACTGCTATGGGCTTTCTCAATTACAATCCCCAGCATGGATCGCGGCCAATCACTTTCTGGGAAGACCGTTCTGATTACGGGCGGGGCGCGGCGCTTAGGGCGAGCTATCGCTTTGAGACTCGCAGAGGCAGGGGCTGATGTGGCCATCACTTTTCGCAACTCCGCACGCGAGGCGCAGCATACCGTGATCGACGTGGGGAGCTTTGGGGGCCGCGCTGTGGCGCTGCGTTGTGACATCACGGAAGAGAAGAGCGTGAGATCGGCGATCAAGGAAACAGTGAAGGAGTTGGGCGGGATCGACATTCTGGTCAATAATGCCGCCAACTATGAGACTGCAGAATTCGACAAACTGACGCTCCAACAATGGGACGCCATATTCGCGTCCAATACTCGCGGCCCCTTCCTGGTCTCGCGCGAAGCGCTGAAGCACTTGCGGGAGCGGCGGGGAAAGATCATCAATATGGGTTCGCTGGGTGGTCTGCGTCCCTGGGCCAGTCATGCGCACTATTGTTCGTCGAAGGCCGCGATCCACATGCTGACCCAGGTGATGGCTAAAGCTCTGGCGCCCGAGATCTCTGTGAACTGCGTGGCGCCAGGAATGATCGATCTAGGAGAGAAATCGGCAACATCATTTATGAAGAAGATGGCCCGGCAGACTCCGATGCAGCGTAACGGCAAAGGCGAAGAGATTGCCGCCGCCGCGCTCTTTTTCGCTACCGCGCCCCACTTCATTACCGGGCAGATACTGGTGGTGGATGGCGGATTGGGTTTGTGACTTGTTGTTGTGTGGGTCGGAAACTCCTGTCCGATGCTCTTGGCTTTGGTTTGCTCTGTCGTAATTCGATAACGAAAACCAAAGTCAAAGGCGTCGGAGAGGAATGTCCAACCCACACGATTGTCATGTTCGGAACTTTACGATATCGTGACGGGCTCATGACGAGACTCTTGGGCATACTGCTCCTGTTCTGCGCTTCGCTGACCTGGGGCCAGGCCCGGATCGAGGATGGCGGGCACGAGATTCAGATTTGGACTGGGGGCGGCCACTCCGTCTCTGGCGGCACCTCGAATACCGGGGTGTGGAACGCCGGGCTGCGTTACGGATGGATTCTTACCCGGCCCCACGGGCCTGGATTTCTTAAAGGACGATTCGAGTATGCACTGGATGCCATACCAGCATTTCTGGTGTTCCAGCCTGCCAACACAGCGTACGGAATCGGTTTCAATCCCCTGAACCTGAAGTGGAATTTTGCCACGCGGGGAACAGTCGTGCCTTATCTTGAACTCAGCGGCGGCACCCTGTTTACCAACCATGACGTTCCGGCTGGAACTGACCGGGTGAACTTCACATCCTCCGCCGCCCTGGGAGCGCACGTTCTGGGAGACTCGCGCAACTGGAGCGTGGAGCTGCGCTATATGCATATTTCGAACGCCGGGTTGAGCGATCCCAATCCCGGGATCAACACCATCCAGGTGCGGGTGGGGATCGGAAAATTTTTCGGTAGCGGTGGAAAGCCAAAGTATTAAGAGATCGGAGACCACGTTGATTCGCAGACTTGCCATATTCCTTGCACTTGCCTTGTTGTGCCTGCCGGTTTGCGCCCAGGCGCCGACGGACTGGATCGCCGCCAGCAACAAGTACACCAACCTCCTGCTGGCGGTCGAGATGAAGCACACTCCTGAGTTAGGTTCGAACCAAGGGCTAAGTCAATTCGACACCGACGTATCCCAACCGACGTTGGCTGATGAAGACCAGGAGCGGCAGGAGGCCGAGGCCGTGCTCGGGACGCTGAAGAATGCCGGGGGACAGCAGAAGCAGAAGGAAGTGACGCAGGATCTTGAAATCCTGATCCGCAAGACCGAGCTGCAGTTCAGGGAGCAGGACTTCGAACGCGCGCACAAAGTGGATTACCTGAACGCCAGCGAAAGGGTCTTCAGCGGCCTGCGGGTGCTGCTGGATGAACAGACTCCTTCGGAACGAAGGCCCGCTGCCGTGGTCCGCATCCGAAAATATGCCGGGATGGAGCCGGGATACAAGCCACTCGCCGACATCCTGAAGCAACGCGTGATGGAGCAGATGGCCAAGCCGGACATGGTTTATCCCGCCCGCACCGAGATTGAAACCGAACTGGCGCGCAATCCCAACTACATGGAGGGCGTCGCCACCCTGCTTGAGATGTACAAACTCACGGACTGGCAGGAGGCGTACAACAAGCTGAAATCCCAGCTCATCGAGTATGACGCGTGGACCAAAGCCAATGTGCTGCCCAAGGCCCGCAATGATTTCCGACTTCCGTCCGAGGAGTATGCACTGAATCTGGAAGAGTACGGCATCGACATTCCACCCGCCCAGGTTGCCACCATGGCGCACCAGGCATTCAGCGAACTTCAGGCGGAGATGAAGCCGATTGCGGAGCAGATCGCGAAGCAACGGCACCTGCCTTCGAGCGACTATCGCGACGTGATCCGCGAGCTGAAGAAACAACAACTGGTGGGCGACGCCATTCTGCCCCTTTACCAGGAGCGCTTAAAGCAGATTGAGAAAATCATCGTCGATAAACAGATTGTCAGCCTGCCGGACCGCCCGGCGCGGATCCGGATTGCCACCGCGGCAGAGACCGCACAGCAGCCGGCGCCGCACATGGTGCCTCCCCCATTTCTGCACAATACGGGGCAGAAGGGAGAGTTTGTTTTGCCCCTGAATATCCCTGCGGGCCCGGGCCAGGCCAGCGCCGAAAAATACGACGACTTTACCTTCGATGCCGCGGCGTGGACGCTCACTGCCCACGAGGCGCGCCCTGGTCACGAGCTGCAGTTCGATTCCATGCTCGAACATGGCGTCTCGCTGGCGCGGATTCGTTATGCGTTCAACAGCACAAATGTGGAGGGTTGGGGCCTCTACTCGGAGTACCTCATTCGACCCTACATGCCGTTGGAAGGGCAGTTGGTATCGCTCGACTACCGGCTGCTGCGGGCGGCGCGGGCTTTTCTCGATCCTGAATTGCAGGCGGGAAAGATTCAGCCGGCCGACGCGTTTCGCGTGCTGGAGCAGGACGTGGTGCAGTCGCACGCCTTCGCACAGGAGGAGGTTGAGCGTTATACGTATCGCGCCCCGGGGCAAGCCAACAGCTACTTCTACGGGTACACCAAGCTGCTTGCTTTGCGGAAGGACGTGGAAGCTTCACTTGGTGCGAAGTTCAACCAGAAGAAATTCCATGACTTTATCCTGGCGCAGGGCTTGCTGCCTCCCGACCTTATGCGCAAGGCGGTGATGGAGGATTTTGTTAAGGCTCAGTGAGCATGTGATTTTCGTAGCGCCGGCGTCCCGCCCTCGCATGCAAAAGCCCAAAGGCCCCACCCTGTCTCTCCAAAGAACGGAGAGACGAGGATGGGGCACCCTCGGTGATATTCTTTTCCGCGTATGTCAACTCTTGTCGAGTGTGTTCCAAATTTCTCTGAGGGCCGCGACAAAGCGAAGGTGGATGCGATTGTCGAGGCCATGAAGATGGATGGCGTCTTCCTGCTGGATCGTGAGATGGACGCCGATCATAACCGCTGCGTGATTACGCTGGTGGGGGAGCGGGAGCCTATCCAGGAAGCCGCCATTCGGGGCGTGGGCAAAGCGGCGGAGTTAATCGATCTGAACCAGCACCAGGGAGCGCATCCGCGCATGGGCGCGGCGGACGTGGTGCCGTTTATTCCTATTGATGGAGTGACGATTGAAGACTGTGTCGCCATGGCGCGGTATGTCGGCGAACAAATCTGGAAGCGCTACCAGGTTCCGGTGTACCTCTACGAAGCGGCGGCAACCTCGCCCGAACGGCAGAACCTGGAGAACATCCGGCGCGGGCAATTTGAGGGCATACGGGCGGAGATCGCGACCAACCCGGCGCGAAAACCCGACTACGGCGAGCCTCGGGTGCATCCTTCGGCGGGCGCGACGGTCGTGGGCGCGCGCAAGTTTCTTATTGCCTACAACGTCTTTCTGAACACTCCCGATGTCGAAATCGCCAAGAAGATCGCCAAAGCGGTCCGCTTTTCGAGCGGCGGGATGCGCTTCGTCAAGGGAGCAGGGTTTCTGGTTCGGGGGCTGGCGCAAGTCTCGATGAACCTGACCGACTTTGAGCAGACCCCGATCCACCGTGTGTTTGAAGTGGTGAAGCGGGAAGCGGAGCGCTATGGCGTTACGCCGGTGAGCAGCGAGATTGTGGGTCTGATTCCGAAGAAAGCATTGGAGTCGGCGGCCGAATGGTTTTTGCAGGTGGAAAATTTCGATTCCTCTCTGATTCTGGAAAACCGGCTGGCCGCGGTGATGGGCGGCAAGATGGCGATTGGCGGATTGCGCGCCGGGGTCGAACCATTTGTGGAACAGCTCGCGGCACCTACTGCTACCCCCGGCGGCGGAAGCGCGGCGGCGGCCAGCGGCGCCATGGCGGCGGGGCTTGCAACCATGGTGGCTTCCATGTCTCGGGGCAAGAAGGCTTACCTGCAGCACGAACGTGAACTGAGTGAGGCCATTGCGCGGTTGTCGACGTTACGCGAAGAATTGAAGGCGGCCATCGAGGCCGACGCGGAGTCGTACAACGCGGTGATGAAGGCGTACAAGCAGGCCAGGGAGTCGGCCAGTGCGGACGGCATCATTGACGCTGCTCTGAAGCAGGCGACCAGCGTCCCCCTGAGCGTGGCGGAGCGGGCAAGGGAAGTGGTGGGGATCGTGGAGCGGTTGCAGCCCATTACAAATCCGAACATGAAGTCGGACTTGACCACGGCGACGGCCCTGGCACGGGCGGCCATTCAAGGCGCGCTGGCTAACGTGGAAATCAATCTAGAATCGCTGAAAGACGCGGGCTTTGCGGCGGAAGTCCGCAAAAAGGCTGAGGCCCTCGCAAGCTGACGGCTGGGGCCATGCACCTCTCTTAGCACACCACCTGCCCTTTCGTTTCGCCTTTATGCCCCAAAATGAGCATACAATACGGACATAAATTGCATCTAAACGGACATATTCTTCGAGGTAGTTCATGAAAACAGTCAAGGGTAGTCTCTGTTTACTGCTCCTGGTGAGCGCGACCGCATGGTCCATGCCGCTGGGCAGCTCGGCGCGCACCGTGATTCCTTCCGACATCCAACAGATTATTTCGGTGGACTATCGCGCCCTAAAGAATTCCGATACTGCCATGGCCCTGAAGCAGCAGGTGTTGCCGCCCGGCCTCAAGGAATTTGAAGGAGCGTTGCGCGGTGTGGGCATCGATCCCGACAAGGATGTCGAGCAGCTCACGTTTGCTTCCTATCGCAGCGGCAAGGAGGGCGTGAAGGTGGTGGGGGTGGCGCAAGGTCAGTTTGCCATGGCCGCGGTGATCAAGAGAATGCGTCTGAAGAAAGTGAAGCCGATCAAGTTGCGCAATGCGGACATCTATCCTATGCCCGCCGGCATGCAGATGACCTTCCTCGACGACAACACGTTGCTCTTCGGCGACAGCGGGGCCCTGCGCGGTGCCCTGGATGCGCGCGACGGCTATACCTACACCCTGGACAGCAATACCCAGATTGCGGACATGATGGGATCAGTTGATTCCGGCACAGTGTGGAGCGTGCTCGATCAGCAGGGAACGCAGAACATGCTGCATTCCGCCCTGGGCGACGCGGCTGGACTGGCGGATTACGAGACGGTCAAGAAACGCATCTTGGGTTCGCGCTACACCATGAACTTTCAAAGCGGCGTGAACTTCGATCTGGACGTGGTAACTTCTGATTCGATGACCGCAACCACGCTGTCTTCGCTGCTCAAAGCGGGCATGCTCTATAAGAAAATGTCGGCCACCCCCGTCGAAAAGCTGGCGCTCGATAACGTCACCGTCAACTCCGACAGCTCGAACCTGCAGATGCATTTCAAAGCCGACGACAAGCAGTTCCAGGGCTTGCTGCACTCGCCGTTGTTTGCGGCGGTGTCGAAGTAGGGAGCTCGCGAATCAGTTAGCAGTGTCATTCTGAGCGAGTTGGATCGTCCGCTTCGCGGACGATCCAGCGAGTCGAAGGACCCCTACCGAATAAGCCTATGGTTGCTTCAAGGGAATTTTTCTTTAAGCGACTCGCCGAGAATACCGCAGGCACCCCGTCGTGGATCCGCTTATAGGGGTTTTTCGACTGCGCAGCTGCTTCGCTGCGCGAAGCGGCTGCTCGGCTTAGGATGACAGGGTTACTTGGCTTTTTGCGCCTGGGCTTTTTCCCTCTTCTGTTTGGCCCAGCCTTCTTTCACAATCTGGCGGGCTCGGCCCAGGGCCAGAGAATCCGGCGGGACATCTTCCGTGACTGTGGTGGCGGCGGCCACGTAGGCGCCCTTGCCAATGCGAAGCGGCGCGATCAGGATGCTGTCACTGCCGACGAACACCCCATCTTCGATGATGGTTTTGTGCTTGTTCACACCGTCGTAGTTGCAGGTGATGGTTCCGGCGCCGACATTTACTTTCTCACCGACTTCGGTGTCTCCCAGGTAGGTCAGGTGGTTTGCCTTGGAGCCTTTGCCGACGCGGGTCTTCTTGAGTTCAACGAAATTTCCGATATGTGCTTCTTCGCAGACTTCGCACCCTGGACGCAGATGGCTGTAGGGACCAAGAGAGGCTCGGGCCTTGATCACCGAGTGTTCAAGTACGCAGCCGGTCTGGACCAGCACGTTGTCTCCTATGTCGCAGCTTAGGATTACGCTGTAAGAACCGATACGCGTGTCGCTGCCGACCCGGGTTGTCCCCCGCAGCTGGACGCTGGGTTCGATGACAGTATCGGCGCCCACCTCGACGTCGTTGTCGATGACGCAGGTCTGGGGAAACAGAATGGTGACCCCCTGGTCCATCAGCTGCCGGCACTTGGCCAGGCGCATGTGCTGATCAATCTCTGAGAGTTCGGCGCGAGTGTTGCCCCCCAGGACTTCATGGGCATTACTGGCTTGCACGGCGACCACACGCTGTTTGGCTTTGGCCAGAATCGCCGCCATATCGGTGAGGTAAAACTCGCCGTGATGATTGTCGGTGCCTAGTTTGTCGATGCGGTCGAACAGCGCCTTGGCGTCAAAGGCGTAGAAGCCGGCATTGATCTCACGTATTTTTTGCTGCGCCGGAGTCAGGTTCTTCTGTTCCACGATCGCCTTGACGTCGGCCTGTCCGGCATTTTTGCGGACGATTCTTCCGTATCCGCTGGGATTTCCCAGATGGGCGGTGAGCAGCGTCATCGCGGCCTTCTTCGAAAGATGAAAATCGCGTAGCTGTTCGATGGTCTGGGAAGTGATGAGCGGGGCGTCGCCGGAGAGCGCGATGACGAGATCGTAGGGCGCCAGCGCTTCGCGGGCGACCATCAGGGCGTGTCCGGTACCGCGCTGCTCCTGCTGAAGAACGAATCCTACACCGGTAGCGGCCACCGTGCTGCGCACCCGCTCGGCTTCATGTCCGATGATGGCAAAGACGTCCTCGGCTGGGACCACTTTGGTCGCAGCCGCAATCACATGGGCCAGAAGCGGCTTTCCGCCCACCTCGTGCAGCACCTTGGGGTGTTTCGACTTCAGCCTTGTCCCTTTGCCCGCGGCCAGGATGGCAATCGCGGTCCTGGGCGCCCGAGGTGTTTGGTTATTGGCTTTCGGCATTCGATCCAATATACCGCGAGAGCTCCGTGCCAGGCAGGGTTACGTAGGTTACTGGCTGGTGTGGGTCGGACACTCCTGTCCGACGATTTTGAATTTGATTTGACTTAGGTCCTAGCCGGATTGGTCTTCTGCGATTCGAGAATCAGAGTCGAAGAAGAAAAAAACCAAGTCAAAACACAAAAATCAAAGTCAAAACACAAAAGAGAAAGTCAAAACCAAAAATCAAAGTCAAAGGCGTCGGACAAGAGTGTCCGACCCACACCCACCACCCACTGACCCACCACCCACTCCACACCCACCCGCTATGGGGTGGCGGCGCGGGTTCCGCCTGGGGCCTGGGCCACCAGTTCCATCAGGTCACTCGCAATCCGGTCGGTCAGGTGGCGGGCCACCATGTTCTTCTCGTCCAAGTAGTCGCCCAGGACTGGGATAACACCCATTTCCTCGATGGCTTCCAGGTCAGCCACTATCTGATTGGCGCCTTCCAGGGCGTATTTGGCCTTCAGGGCCGGGGGTGCAGGAGCACGATTGAGGAGCGCGAAATCGAAAATGCGCTTGACCTGGGCATGGCAATTCAACGCGCGGATGTGATCGGAGGCAGTCAGGCCAAGGCTTTCGTTAGCTTGGGTCATCAAGTTGCCCACATAGACTTTCACCGCTGCGGAATTGACCATGGCCTCTGCGATACCCGGAACCAGCAGGTTGGGGATCAGGCTGGTGAACAGGGAACCGGGACCGAGCGTAATCAGGTCGGCGCGTGCCATCGCCTCCAGAGTTTGGGGCAGGGGTTGCACATCCGGAGGGTCGAGGAAGAGTTGCTTGATCCGGCCGCTGCTGGCCGTGATCTTGGTCTCCCCCCGAACCCTGGTGCCATCTTCCATCAGGGCCTCGAGTTCGACGTGCGAGGTCGTGGCGGGAAAAATGTGTCCCCGGGTAAGCAGGATTTCCGAAGACAGCCGGACAGCCTCGCTGAAGTCGCGGGTGATCGAGGTCAAGGCCGCCAGAAACAGATTGCCGAAGCTATGGCCTTCGAGTCCTGATCCTTTTACGAAACGATGCTGAAACAGGCGGGAGAGCAGGGCCTCATCCTCGGAGAGGGCAACGATGCAGTTGCGAATGTCTCCGGGAGGAAGCATATTGAGCTCCTTGCGCAGACGCCCGCTGGAGCCGCCATCATCGCTGACTGTGACCACGGCGCAAAGTTCACTGATTTCAGGATGGCCGGACGTTGCCAGGGAACCGGCCCGAGTAACGTAGCGCTTAAGCCCCTTGAGCAGAGTGGAGAGACCGGTGCCGCCACCGATAGCGACGACCCGAAGACTGGTTGACGACATACTTCCCCGTGACCGCAGTAAGCGCCGGTGGGGTTCAGGCACATCCACGGCTAGCCATTTTCCTCAGGGATTGCTGATTCCGGGGAGAACTCAGCTCCTGGATCGGGATACAGTAACTCGGTGAAGCGAGGATCTTCCGCCAGGTTCTGGAAATCAGTATCGTTTCGTGCCTGGAAACGAAGGGCTGCGTTCACCCGAATCGCCTCATCCAGATGGCGCAGCGAATCCTCCAGATGGCCGGTGAGGCAATCGAGAGCGGCCAGGCCGTAAGCCACATAGTCAGCTTTAGGAACCTGCTTGGACAGCTTTTCCAGATGCTCACGGGCGGTCACGTAGTCTCCCACATTCATCAAAGAAACCGCGTAATCGTAGTGCTCTTCCGGGCCCTTGAACTGGGTGGCAGAGCGCTCCAGATGCTGGTTACAGGTATTGAGATGGACGGTGACCCGGTCCGCCAATTCTTTGCTGGCGCCGGCCACAGCCTTCTGCAGGAAGCCCTTCGCTTTTTCAAACTTGTGCTCCTGCATGGCACGGAGTCCGGCCTCGTAGTTTTGCACAGCTTGTGCAAAACGCGGATCTTCACTCATCGGTTTCTTGGGTGTGGCTTTTTGCGCCATACGCAAAACTCTTCCTGAACTCTTCGTAAGCTCTCCTTTTTCAGATGCTTGGAGGAAACCGGCCAAACCTTCGCCACTATTTCTCAGTCGATCTCGACGGCAGCGTTATGACTGTTGGTCAGGGGGCCTTGGGCAGCACCTGTGGAAAAGCCTGACCCACCTCGAATCAGCAGGTTATACGCCTATTCGCGTCGCCGTCAACTCCGCCCAAACTGCGTCCTGCCGGATCAGTTGATGGCGGCCGCGGTTTGCAAGTCTATCGGCTTCCATTCACCTTTCATTATGCCCTGACGAATCTGGGTAGCGGTCTTTCCCTTCTTGTGCATGGAATAGGAATAGTAGAGCTCTTTCAGACAGACCGCGCACTCAGCACCGTGGGTACCCTCGAAACAGCTATGCAGACTGTTGTGGCCCATCCCGCGATCGCAGTAGCAATAGCAGGGTTGCTGATGCAACACAGTTGGGATTTTGGCGGCCAGCTCGTAGGCATGGCTTTGAAAAGGATACTGAGCGTTCGCGCCCCACAATTGCTCCCGGCCCAGAATCGGAGGCAGAGTTGAGCCCTTGGCGGGCGGACCAGCGTTATAGTGGGGCACGGCCCCATCTTGCTGGGAGGTGGCCCAGGGAGCAGAAACGGCCAGTACCATCACACCCAGAAAGACAACAGTCAATCCGCGTTTGATCATGATTGGGACGCCCTCAGTCTAATGATTGTAACCCGAATTGCGGTGCGGCGGCAGTAGTCCCAAGGTAACCACGGCGGGTCAGCGAGAACCGGGACGCCAGCGTCAACTAGACCAGCTTCACCGTATAATGAAAGGCACAATGCTTGACCCGAGCCGCCCACCGGAGTCGCGTCTCCGAAAAGACAAGAGTCCCATTCCCATTGCACATCGCACCCTGCCGGTGCTCTCGGTGTGGCTGCGGGACCTCGTCATTTCTCTCGCAATTTCCGCCTTCATCATCATTTTTCTGTACCAACCGGTGAAGGTGGAAGGCACCAGCATGATGCCCTCGCTCGACGACCAGGAGCGCATCTTCGTCAACAAGTACGTGTACCGGCTGGAGCCCATCCAGCGCGGCGACATCGTAGTATTCCGCTATCCCCGCGATCCCTCGAAAAGTTTTATCAAACGCGTGATCGGGTTGGCGGGCGACCGGATCCGGATTGACTCGGGCGAAGTCTTCCTCAACGGGGAAGCGCTCGAAGAAGACTACGTTCCCGGTGCCTACGCCGACCAGCGCTCGTATCCCGAGACTGTGGTACCTCCCAATAGCTACTTTGTGCTGGGCGACCATCGCACCATGTCAAACGACAGCCGCGACTTTGGGCCAGTCAACGTTGGCTACATCTACGGCAAGGCCGTGTTCGGATATTGGCCGATGGACAAGATGGGAAGAGTACGGTAAAGACCTTCTTTGCGTCCTTTGCGGCAAAAGCTTTTGACCGCAGAAATCGCAAAGAAAACCCGCAGAGGCCGCAAAGAAAATCGAAATCATCAAAATCATTTGTTTCGCGATTTCGGTATCCCTGCTAAAATTCTGAAAATCCACTCCCTGGAGCAGGAATGCAAGCTACGCTTGCGCTCGAAGACGGCAGAGTCTTCCGAGGCAAAGGATACGGCGCCAAAGGCGAATGTTACGGCGAAGTCGTTTTTAATACTTCCATCACTGGCTATCAGGAAATTTTCACTGACCCTTCCTACTGCGGCCAGATTGTAGTCCTCACCAATCCTGAAATCGGCAACTACGGCACCAACGCCGAAGACAACGAGGCCACGCGCCCGTACATCGAGGGCCTGGTAGTCCGGGAGTTTTCGAGAGTCAGTTCTAACTGGCGCTCGCAGCAGGTTGCGGAAGAATATCTCGAACAATTCAAGATCCCGGTGCTGGCGGAGATTGATTCGCGGGCCCTGGTGCGGCACCTGCGCGACCACGTGGTGATGCGCGGCGTGGTTTCCACGTTGGAAAATGACGCCGACAAACTGGTGGCGAAGGCCCGGTCCATCCCTAAGATGGACGGTACCGATCTGGCGAAGGTGGTCAGCACCAAGAGCACCTATCTTTGGGAGACCGGCGAACGCTCCCATCTTCCAGACGAAGTGGTCGGTGTAAAAGACGAGCCGGCGCGGTTTCACGTCGTAGCCTACGACTACGGCATCAAGCAGAACATCCTGCGCAAGCTGCGCGGCGAAGGCTGCAGGGTCACGGTGGTGCCGGCGCAGACTCTGGCGGAGGACGTACTGGCGCTGAAGCCGGATGGCGTGTTTCTGTCCAACGGGCCGGGGGATCCCGAGCCCTGCACCTACGCGGTGGACAACATTCGCCGCCTCATGGGCCGCCAGCCGATTTTCGGAATCTGCCTGGGGCACCAGCTCACCGGAATCGCGCTGGGCGGAAAGACCTTCAAGCTGAAGTTTGGACACCACGGCGGCAACCATCCGGTGAAGCAGTTGCACTCGGGAAAGATCGAGATCACGGCGCACAACCATAACTTTGCCGTCGATCCGGATTCACTGCCGCAGAGTGAAGTTGAGCTGACACACATCGATTTGAACGACAACACGCTGGAGGGGATGCGGCACCGGAACCTGCCGCTGTTCTGCGTGCAATACCATCCCGAGGCGTCGCCGGGTCCGCACGATTCGCATTATCTGTTCAAGGATTTTGTGAAGATGATGGAGGAGTGGAAAGGGTGAAGGCGCAAAGGGCTCGGAAAGTCGAACTGGTCGATCGCGCCGATCTCTCGGACTTTTTGCCGAGGGAACTTCGCCATCTCGGAGATCTCCAAACGGACATCCCGAGAATCGCCAAAGACCCGGCATTATTAAAACTCATCCGGCAAGCCGTTGAGCGGATTCCTACCCGTCACATGCTTGTCCGCGGAGATGCCAGAGAAATGTCCCCGCGTGTGGTGCAGACTGTTCACCTAGTAGTGACGTCACCCCCATATTGGACACTCAAGGAATATCGTGACACACCCGATCAACTCGGCCACATCGTCGACTATGAGGAGTTCCTTACCGAACTAGATCGCGTTTGGCGAGAGTGCTTTGATTTGTTGGTGCCAGGGGGGCGATTGATCTGCGTTGTCGGGGATGTCTGCCTGTCCCGCAGGAGGAATGAAGGCAGGCACACGGTGGTCCCCTTGCACTCCAGCATTCAGGAGCACTGTCGAAAGCTTGGATTTGACAACTTGGCGCCGATCATCTGGCACAAGATCTCAAATGCCGCGTACGAAGTGGAAAATGGTAATGGTGGATTTTTGGGCAAGCCCTATGAGCCGAACGCTGTCATCAAGAACGACACGGAGTTCATATTGATGCAGCGCAAGCCCGGCGGATATCGAACACCGACGGGGCCGGAGCGAGTTCTGAGTATGATTTCTGGCGACGAGCATCGCAAATGGTTTCAGCAAATTTGGACAGGACTGACCGGAGCTTCGACCAAAGATCACCCCGCGCCTTACCCGACCGAACTGGCGGAACGGTTGATCAGGATGTTCAGCTTCGTGGGAGATACGGTGTTGGATCCGTTCATGGGAACCGGTACTACAGCTCTTGCTGCTTCAAAGTGCGGCAGGAACACTATTAACTTTGAAATTGATGCCAATTACCTAGACTTCGCAGCAGATCGTTTACAAAGGGAGCTTTCAACGCTTTTCTCTAATCCAGTAATCGTGATCGGACGAGAGTAAATCTTTGAACGGTCAACTAGAACTTAAGCTGAGAGATGCGGTCGCTCGATTTTGGTCAAGCCGCGAAACCCAGGCTCAGAAGCAGGGTACGAAGTCGGGAGTTCGAGACGCAGGTTCCCGCGCTGCCGTTACCGGCGGGAGTCAGATGGACGGTTTCGTCGAGCTTGTCCGAGACCTTCTGGAGGAGTCGGGGATCGATAAGCCGGTGATCTATTGCGAGCGTCACGTTGAACTACTAGGTTGGTTTCGTCCCGAAAAGAAGTGGGATCTTTTGGTCGTGGTCGATGGTTGCCTGATCGCGGCAATCGAGTTCAAGTCTCAGGTCGGTTCGTTTGGGAACAACTACAACAATCGGACCGAGGAAGCGGTGGGCAGTGCGACCGACTTGTGGGCGGCGTACAGAGAAGGTGCCTTCACGCCCTCGTCTCGCCCTTGGCTTGGTTACCTTATGCTAATGGAGAGTGCTCCTGGCTCTACGCGGCCGGTGCGAGCTCAAGAGCCGCACTTCAAAGTGTTCGAAGAGTTCAAGTCCGCATCTTACGCGAGGCGTTACGAGATTCTACTGACGAAGCTAGTGCGCGAAAGACTCTATGATGCGACCTGCTTTCTGATGTCTAACAGTGCAGACGGAGCTGCAGGCCTCTATGAGGAACCGGTGCCTGAATTGAATTTTGTAAATTTCATATCGTCACTTTTGGCAAAGGCCATCGCTTGTAAGAAAACAAGATAATGCCGCGACGAACTGACATCTCGAAAATCCTGATCATCGGCTCTGGCCCCATCATCATTGGCCAGTCGGCGGAGTTTGATTACTCCGGGACGCAGGCTTGCAAGGCGCTCAAGGCCGAGGGATTTGAAGTGGTCTTGGCCAACTCCAATCCGGCCACCATCATGACCGATCCGGAGATCGCCGACCGCACCTATATCGAGCCGCTCACCCGCGAGTATCTCGAAGAAATTATTCGCATCGAGCGCGAGCTGTCGCCCGGCCAGGGTTTCGCCATTCTGCCCACCGTGGGCGGACAGACCGCGCTCAATCTGGCTATTGAACTTTCTGACGGCGGGGCGCTTGAGAAGTACAACGTGCAACTTATCGGTGCGAATGTGGCCGCAATCAAGAAGGCCGAGGACCGTCTCTATTTCAAAGACGCAATGCAGAAGATCGGCCTCGATGTTCCCAAGTCGGCGCTGGTGAACAATCTGAAGGACGGTCTCGAATTCGCCGGCAAGATCGGGTTTCCGGTCATCGTGCGGCCGTCATTCACTCTAGGCGGCAGCGGCGGCGGCATCGCTTACAACCGCGAAGAGATGCTGGAAGTGCTGGCCAGGGGGCTCGATTTCTCTCCGGTCCACGAGGCCCTGATCGAAGAATCGGTTTTGGGGTGGAAGGAATATGAACTCGAGGTGATGCGCGATCTGCGCGATAACGTCATCATCATTTGCTCGATCGAGAACTTCGATCCCATGGGCGTGCACACCGGCGATTCCATAACGGTCGCCCCGGCGCAGACGCTCACCGACCGCGAATATCAGGCCATGCGCGACGCTGCCATTGCGGTGATTCGCGAAATCGGCGTCGAAACGGGCGGATCGAATATTCAGTTCGGGGTGCATCCCACTACAGGCCGGATGGTAGTCATTGAGATGAACCCGCGGGTTTCGCGGTCATCAGCCTTGGCTTCGAAAGCGACAGGATTTCCCATCGCCAAAATTGCCGCCAAACTGGCTGTGGGCTACACGCTGGATGAAATTCCCAACGACATCACGCGCAAGACGCCTGCCTGCTTCGAGCCGACGCTTGATTACGTGGTGGTAAAAATCCCTAAATGGCAGTTCGAAAAGTTTCCCGGTGCCGATGAGAACCTCGGCCCCCAGATGAAATCAGTCGGCGAAGTGATGGCGATTGGCCGCACCTTCAAGGAGGCTCTGCTCAAGGGAGTGAGGGCGCTTGACACCGGCAAGAAGGTTGGAGCGGAGAAGATCGAGCCCAAGATCCTGACGCAGCGACTGGTGACGCCGCATCCCGAAAGGCTTTCCTACGTTCGCTACGCCTTGCGCCAGGGACACACGGTAAAGCAACTGGCCAAGATGACTTCGATCGATCCCTGGTTTCTGTACCAGCTCAAAGAGATTAACGACATGCAACTGGAGCTGGAAAAGCATCCCCTGGAATCGATTCCCACCGAGGTGCTGCGCGAAGCCAAGCGCATGGGCTTCTCCGACGGGCGTCTGGCTGGAGTGTGGAGGCTCGACGGCAAAGGTTCGCAGGAGAAAGTTCGACATCTGCGCAAGAAGCACGGCATCGCGCCGGTTTACAAGCGAGTGGACACTTGCGCCGCCGAATTCGAAAGCTACACACCGTATCTGTACTCGACTTACGAAGAGGAAGACGAGGCCACGCCCACCGAGAAGAAGAAAGTGATCATCCTGGGGAGCGGGCCTAATCGCATCGGGCAGGGAATTGAGTTTGACTACTGCTGCTGCCACGCGGCCTTCGCACTGCGCGACGACGGGTACGAGACGATCATGATCAATTGCAATCCGGAGACCGTCTCGACCGATTACGACACCAGCGATCGGCTCTACTTTGAACCACTGACCCTGGAGGATGTGTTCGCCATCTGCGAGCACGAGGCTTCCTCCGGCGCGCCGGTGGGCGTGATTGTACAGTTCGGCGGACAGACACCCTTGAATCTCGCCCTGCCACTCAAAGCCGCGGGCGTGAACATCATCGGTACATCTCCCGAGTCAATTGACCTGGCGGAAGACCGCAAGCGCTTCGGCAAATTGCTTGACGAACTTGAAATCCCGCAGGCCCCCGGGGCGATGGCGGCTTCGGTGGAAGAGGCGATTGCAGGCGCTAACCGCGTCGGATATCCGGTGCTGGTGCGGCCCTCGTATGTGCTCGGCGGACGCGCTATGGTAATCGCCTACGATGAAGAGATGGTCGTCCGCTACATGAAGGAGGCAGTGGAGTATTCGCAGGACCGACCGGTGCTGATTGACCACTTCCTCGAAGACGCAATCGAGGTGGACGTGGACGCGCTCTCGGATGGCGAAGATGTGGTCATCGGCGGGATCATGCAGCACATTGAAGAGGCCGGCATCCACTCCGGCGACTCTTCCTGCGTGCTGCCGGCGGTGGATATTCCCGGGCATCTCCTGCAGCGGATGCGGGAGTACAGCTTCAAGCTGGCGCGGGCGTTGAAGGTCGTCGGATTGATGAATATTCAGTTTGCCATTCCGCGGGCGAGCCTTTCTGATGGGTCTTCGACCCGCCCACACATGAGCAGTGGTAAGGTTTACGTTCTCGAAGTTAATCCGCGGGCCTCGCGTACCGTGCCTTACGTTTCGAAAGCGACCGGCGTGCCCATGGCGAAAATCGCGGCCCGGCTGATGACCGGCCGCAAGCTGCGCGAGTTTCTGCCGGAATTTATCGAACGCGCCGCCGACCTCGACACCGGCCACTGCTACTACGTGAAGTCGCCGGTCTTCCCCTGGAACAAATTCCCCGGCGTGGATACGGTGCTCGGTCCGGAGATGAAGTCCACGGGCGAAGTCATGGGCGTGGCCGATAACTTCGGCGAAGCGTTTGCCAAAGCGCAGACAGCTGCCGGCCAGAAGCTGCCGACGCAGGGCATGGTATTCATCAGCGTCACCGATCATGACAAGCCGGGCGTGGCTGAAGTCTCGCGCAAGTTTGTGGACATGGGTTTCAAACTGGTGGCCACGGCCGGCACCGCCGACGTGCTGGAGTCTGCAGGCATGTCTGTGGAGCGCGTGTACAAAGTGAAAGAAGGACGCCCCAATGTGGTGGACCTGATCAAGGGTGAGCGCATTCACCTGATCGTGAATACGCCGCACGGCGTCGATCCCTGGTTTGATGAGAAGGCTATCCGGCGGGCCGCGGTGCAGGCGCGAATCCCTACCATTACCACGCTGTCGGCGGCGCGGGCGGCGGCGGAAGGCATCTCCGCGTTGCAGCGCGGAGAACTGCGGGTACAGGCATTGCAGCACCTGCATGCGGAGCGTACAGTGAAAGGCCGAAGGGGCTAGTTTGGCCTCGGAGGTGCAGTATGGCGCAGGAAAATAGCGCTTTGATCCGCCGCTGGTTTGAGGAAGTGTGGAACAACGGACGCATGGAAACGATTGACGAGATGGCGTCGCCCGACGTCATCGGCCATGGCCAGGCCCAGCATGACACCGTTATTGGCCGCGATCAGTTCAGGACTTTTGCAACCGAGTTCCGCCGTGCATTTCCCGATCTCAAAGTAAAAATTGACCATGTGGTGGAGGAGGGAGACAAAGTGGCGGCCCGCTGGACAGCAACCATGACCCACCGCGGAGATTTCCTGGGGTTCGCGCCGACGGGGAAGAGAGTCACCATCACCGGCACTTCGACCCAGAGGATTTCCAACGGCAAGATTGTCGAAGGCTGGGACAACTGGGACCAGCTGGGCTTGCTGGTGCAGATTGGCGCCGTGCCGGCCGCGCATTTCGTACCACCCGCGGAGCGGCGATCGGCCTAGTGCAATCATGTCCGACGTCCAGACGCAACCGCGCGACTTGTCCCACGAAACCGCCGCCATCCAAGCCTTGGTTGCCTGGTTGAGCGACGCGTGGAACCGCGGAGACGCCAAGGCCTTTTCCGCCAGGTTTGCGGCTGACGGGAGCTTTACCAACGTGCTCGGGATAGTTGCCTACGGGCGGGAAATCTTTGAGCTGCGCCATGCTGAGATCTTCAGTGCTATCTATAAAGGAAGTGTGCTGCAACAATCCATTGGGAAGCTGCGCTTCATCCGTCCCGATGTAGCCGTGGTTGATGTGGATGCGGCGGTGTCCGGCTATCGCAGGCTGCCGCCCGGGGTGCAGGCTGGAAGTGATGGAGTCCTGCGGGCAAAACTACAACTGGTCCTGACCAGGGAGGACGACGGATGGTGGATTTCTGCGTATCACAATGTGGATGTTAAGCCGCTGCCGCCCCGGCCGTAACTGCGGTGTATAGAGTCACGTTTCTATAGGGGTCCTTCGACTCCGCCGAAACTTCGCTTGGCGAAGTTCCGACTCCGCTCAGGATGACAGGCTAGTTGGATCTGAGTTTGATAAGCTTTAGTGCGACGATTTTTCGGCGCCCGGACTGACTGTCATGCTACTCCAGGGTATTTTTCCTCCGCTCACGACGCCCTTCTATCCTGACGGCAACGTGTATTTCAAGAAACTCGAACATAACGTTGAGCGCTATTCGAAGACGCCAGCGGCAGGACTGGTGGTGTTGGGCTCGACCGGGGAGGCCGTCATGCTCTCCGATGAGGAGCGGCGCGTGGTACTTAAGGTGGCGCGAGAAGCCGCGACGCCGAACAAAGTTCTGATCGCCGGCACCGGCATCGAGTCCGCCAGCGAGACCTTGCGCCTCACCGAGTATGCGGCTGAACTCGGCTATGACGTTGCCCTGGTACGTACGCCGCACTTCTACAAGAAGCAGATGCAGCCGGCGAACATGCTGGCCTTCTATCGCACGGTTGCGGACCGCTCGCCACTCCCGGTGATGATTTACAACGTTCCCGGCTTCACCGGATACGACATTCCTGCCGAAGTGGTGGTGGAACTGGCGGACCATCCCAACATCATTGGGATGAAGGAGTCGGGCGGCGACGTGGAGAAAATTCGAAAGATGGCAGAATCGACCCGGCATGTGAAGCGGTCAGTTACCGTTACTGAAACTTTTGACGCGGTGACCCCGCGCATGCTCAAGGCGTCCAGCGGCAGTAACGGACAGGGCGGGGAACTGGTGCAGGTAGCGGGAGTGGGCGGCACCAAGCCATCGTCGGCCGCGGTGACTGTGGTGAGTGGGATCAAGACCCGGCAGAAGGAAGTCGGATTCCAGATACTGGCGGGCCTGGCGCAGAAACTCGAAACGTCGTTGCGGGCGGGAGCCGTCGGCGGAGTCGTGGCTTTTGCCGGCGTGGCTCCGACCGCCTGTTATGAGATTTATGCTGCCTGGAAGGAAGGCGATGCCGCTCTGGCTTGCCTGAAACAGGAACGAATCGCCGGTGCGGCGCAACGTATCGGAGGTGAACTGGGCATCCCAGGCCTGAAGTATGGGATGGACTTGAACGGCTACTATGGCGGCCCCGCGCGCCTGCCGCTGTTGCCGCTGACGGCTGCCCTGAAGGCCGAAGTGGAGCAGTTGCTGGCGGATATTCGGAACTAAGGCGCCCATGGTGCGAGCTTTGCCGCCCGGGAAAATCAAGCTACATCCTTAGGACAAATTGCTTGTTCCAAGGCATTGCCGGCTGCTATTATTTGAACGAACGTTCGAACAATGGCGTCGCCAATTCCGATTCACGCGCAGCTTTCTCCGCGACGGCGCGGTCCGGCCTCTGGGCCCCGCCTGGAGACCCGTTTCGATCGCCGCCTGGCCCGGATCCTGGTCTACGCTACCCATGTCTTCTACGACAAGGGTTATGCCGCCGCATCGATGCGCGATCTATCGCGCGCCAGCGGGGTTTCGCTCTCCGGCTTGTACTATTATTTCGAGTCCAAAGAGGAACTGCTATACCTTATCCAGAAGCACACGTTCACCACCATTGTGGATCGACTGCGGCGGCGGTTGGAGGAGGTCGCCGATCCGGTAGAGCGGATTCGCTTGTTCATTCTCAATCATCTGGAATACTTCCTCGCCAACCAGAAAGCAATGAAAGTCCTCTCCCACGAGGATGACGTTTTGAAAAACGGATTTGGGGCGGAGATTGCCGCCATCAAGCGCGAGTATTACCAGATCTGCATGGAACTGCTCGATCACTACAAGCAGGCCCGCGGACTGGAGTTTTCCAGCCGGACTGCGGTACTCAGCCTGTTTGGCATGATGAACTGGATTTATACCTGGTACAACCCGCGAGTCGATGCCGATGCCGTGGAACTGGCACGAGAGATGGGGGACATTTTCCTTCGGGGCATCGGGGCGGGCTCGGCCAAAGCACCGCAAAAGAAGAAGCCTGCAACATCGAACTGAATACGACATCTTTGCATTGCGAAAAGGAGTAGGACTATGGCGACGACAGTACAGCCGGCAAGCGGCGAGACGACCAAGCAACTGATCAATTATCGGGTGGACGCCGGTGTAGCGGTAATCGAATTGTGCGATCCTCCGGCCAATACATACACCTACGAGATGAACCGGCAGCTCGACGAGGCCATTCTCAAGGCGCGCATGGACAACGATGTGTACGTCATTGTCCTCACTGGCGCCGGCGATAAATTTTTCTCCGCGGGCGCGAACATCAAGATGCTGGTCAGCGTTGATCCGACGTTCAAGTACTACTTCTGCCTGCATGCCAATGAGACCCTGCTGCGCCTCGAGCACACGCCCAAGCTTGTGATCGCGGCCCTGAACGGACACTGCGTGGGGGGCGGGCTGGAAATTGCCATGGCCGCGGATATCCGCATCGCTCGCCAGGATGCAGGCAAGATCGGGCTTCCGGAAGTGAATCTGGGCGTACTGCCCGGCACCGGCGGCACGCAGCGCCTCTCGCGAATAGTAGGGAAGAGCAAGGCCATCGAATTGATGGTAACGGGCAATACGTTTTCTTTCGAGGAAGCGAAGGAATTGGGGATCGTCAACGACATTTACGAACGCGACAATTTCATGGAGAACATCATGGAGTATGCCCGCCAGTTCTGCCCTCCGAACAAAGCGGCGAAGGCCGTGGGGCGCATCAAGCGCGCGGTGCAGACGGGTTGGGAGATTCCCATGGAATCGGCGCTGGCGGTGGAGCGCGAGAATCAGCAGTTGCTTTTCCAGAGTGAGGATGCCAAGGAAGGGCTGGCGGCGTACGTAGAGAAAAGGCCGGCAGTTTTCAAGGCGAAGTAGTGTAGCGTCGGGGTCCCGCCGGCCCGGTTGCGGGCGGGACGCCCGCAGAACAGCCGCCGACACGCCGGCGCTAAAGACCAAAGAGGTGTTATGCCAGGCAAGGTAGCAAAAATCGGAACGTTCAGCGACTGGGTCGGACTCTTTGACGATTGGCGCAAAGACATTGGCGTCAACCACGACGAAATTGCCAGCTTCAAGTTCGACACGCTGTACGGCGCGATCGACACCGAAGAGATCGAATTCGGCTCTTACAAGGGCCGGCGCAAGTGGGAGAACCTGCGCCAGGTGCCCACCCAGCAGATGCGCGACGCCCTAATCAACATGATCGTTTACCAGGGCGACACTGAGTTCGCCAGCGTGGAGCAACAGCGATATCTCTTCGAAAGCGCTCCCACCGACTGGGACCGCCGCGCCATCACGCGGGTCATGATCGAGGAAATGCGTCATGGATGGCAGATGTGCGCCCTGCTGGTGGACCACTTCGGTTATTCCGGCAAAGTCGAGGCGCAAAAGATGCTGGAGCGGAGGGCGTTCGAGAACAAGCGCCTGCTGGGCGCCTTTAACGTTGACGTCGATAACTGGATGGACTTTTTCACCTACACCGACTTTGTGGACCGCGACGGCAAATTCCAGTTGCAGATGTTCAAATATTCCTCCTTCGCGCCGCTGGGCCGCTCCATGTCATACATGTTGCGCGAGGAAGCTTTCCACATGGGGACCGGCAACGATGGATTGCGCCGCATTGTCGAGGCGGGCGTGGTTCCGGGCTGGCTGATCCAGAAATATCTCAACAAGTGGATTTCGAGTTCGTACGACCTGTTCGGGACCGACCATTCTTCATCCGCACATTGGGCCTACGTGTGGGGCATCAAGGGGCGATACGACGAACCGAAGAACGAGCAGGCGCCGGACCTGGATGACCTGAACGACTACAACCGTCGCCTCTACCGCAACGAAGTCGCGGGTCTGATCGCCCGCTTTAACAGCTTTCTAAAACCTGGCCAGCCAAAGCTTTACGCACCACATATCAAGTTTAACCGCAACATCGGGAGCTGGGCCGGGCAGAAATTCCATGCCGAAACCGGCGAAGCACTGGACGACCATGGCTACGAGCAGCACCTGAAGGAATACCTGCCGTCGGTGGAAGACAAGAAATTGCTGCTGGACATTATCAGCAGCGAGAAGAAATGGATTGCGCCTAAGGAAGGAGCTCGGGACCCCTTGGCTTCGATTGGTGAGGTCCGCAAGTCGGCTATTAATTTGTAATGTCCTGGCTGTGCGAGTAGATCGTTTTCTGGAAACCCGGTTTTCAGTTATTAGTTCCCAGTTGTCAGTTGGCTTATGGCGATGACTACCGTTATTCCGGAGAGGCGGGCTTACACGCCGGGTGAGCTGATGGTGGTCAGCGCCGCGCGCGAAATCCGCGACGGTGAAATAGTATTCGTCGGGATGCGGCTGCCCCTGATCGCATTTGTGGTAGCGAAGAAGACACACGCTCCCAACGCGGTGGGATTGTTTGAAAATGGCGTTATACGGTGCACACCCTCACCCCAACTGATCTACACCATGGCCGATCCGGCCAACATCAGGAACGCGACCCAGTGCCTGGACATGCTGGGAGTGATGAGCCTGCTGCAATCCGAGCGCGTGCACTTGGGTTTTCTGGGAGCCGCTGAGGTGGACCGCTTCGGCAACCTGAACTCGACCCAGGTGCGCGGGCCCAAGGGTGTGACACGACTGCCGGGGTCGGGCGGGGCCTGCGATATCGCTTCCCTGGCACAGCGTTTCGTGGTGCTGCTGGAGCACAGCCGGGAGCGCCTGCCGGAGCGGGTTTCGTACATTACGAGTCCGGGCAACGGCGATGGTCAGGGTTGGCGGCAGCGGGTCGGTTTGCCGCGTGGCGGCCCGGCGGCAGTGATTACCAGCAAGGCGGTGCTGCGCTTCGGCGACGATGGTGAAGCCTACTTGTCATCAACACATCCCGGCGTAAACGTTGACGAAGTGTTGTGCCACACCGGATGGCCGTTGCGGGTTTCCAGTGAAGTGATGTTGACACCGGAGCCGAGCGCGGAAGAACTCAACGCGATCCGCGAATACGACAAAGACGGTTTCTGGACGAAGTAGGAATTACCATGGCAAGCGGAACACTCACGCAAACGCGAATCATGCTCGACTTCCAGCCTCCGCTGGCGCGTCTCACGATGCACCATCCGCCGCTCAACGTGATTGACATCGCGATGATGGATGAACTGGCGCAGGCACTGACCGAGATCGAGGCACGGAGTGATATATCCACCGTGGTATTGAGCGGCGCGGGGAAGGCGTTCTCGGTTGGCGTGGACGTTGCCGCACACACTCCAGACAAAGTGGGAAGCATGTTGGCCAGGTTTCACGCCGTCATTCGCGCATTGGTCAGCAGCAGGAAGGTGACGATCGTGGCTGTGCATGGTCATTGCCTGGGCGGCGGCGCGGAATTGGCGATGGTCTGTGACCTGGTTTACACCGCGGAAACCGCATCGTGGGGATATCCGGAGATCAAGCTGGGATGCTATCCGCCGGTGGCGGTTACGGCCCTGGCGGCTTTGGTCGGGCAGAAGCACGCGGCCGATTTGATCCTGACCGGGCGCAGTATTTCGGGTGCGGAAGCGGCGCGCATCGGTCTGGCCAACCGCGCGGTTGCTGACGCTGACGTTGATACGGCAGTGCAGGAGGTAATACAGCAGCTTTCACAGCTGAGCCCAGCCGCGCTGGCGATTACCAAGAAAGCGAACTACGCCTGGGACTCGATGCACTTTGACAAAGGGCTGGCGCGGGCGGAAAAAATCTATTTCGATGAGTTGATGAAGACGGAAGATGCTCACGAGGGAATCAATGCCTTCCTCGAGAAACGCCGGCCATCTTGGAAGGGGAAATAAAACGCGCCCATGTCAAAGCTCCTGACCATGCGCGAGGCGATTAGAGAACTGGTGCCGGATGGCGCTTCCCTCGCGCTCGGACTGCAGATGGAGCAGATGATTCCCTTTGCCGCGGGCCATGAAATCATTCGACAGAATAAGCGCGGCCTCACTCTGATTGGGCCAATCTCTGACATCCTCTTCGATCAAATGATTGCGGCGGGATGTGTGGAGCAGGTCATTGCAGCCTGGGTGGGCAATGTGATGATGGGTTCGGCTTACAACTTTCGCCGGGCAGTGGAACAAGGCGGCCTGAAGGTCGTCAACCTGAGCAACTTCGCGGTCGCGTTGGCGCTGCAAGCGGCGGCGATGGGCGTGCCCTTTCTGCCGACACGGACAGCGCTCGGTAGCGATGTGGCTCGCGGCAATGAGTTCTTTGCGAAGATTGATTCGCCGTTTGAAGATAGTCAATCCGGCGAGTCTTCGACTCGCCTGGGCGGACGAGGGCGTCCGCCCCTACGTGAGCAGGTCAAGCTGCATGCCGTGAGGGCGCTCTCGCCCGACGTGGCTATCGTCCATCTGCAGCGGGCCGATCGCGACGGCAATGCCCACTGCTGGGGCAACTTCGGTGTGATGATCGAGGCCGTCCGCGCGGCCAGGCGGGTGATTGTGGTGGCGGAAGAGATCGTTGATGGTGACGTGATCGCCAGCGATCCCAATCGCACTGTGATTCCGGGATTTCTGGTCAGCGCGGTGGTGGCGTGCAGCTACGGAGCGCATCCCTCCCCGGTGCAGGGATGCTATGGGCGCGACAATGCTTTCTTCCGCCAATATCACGAGCAGACGAAAACGCAAGCCGACAGCGACGCCTGGTTGCAACACTGGGTCCACAGCGTCGCCGATCGCCAGGCCTACATGAACCAGCTTGGCGGATGTCGAGTGGAAGGGTTGGGCGTCAAACAGCACGCGTATGCGGCGCAAACGGATTTTGGATACTGAGAAGCGCTTCTGGCTTCTAGCTATGGCTTCTGTCCAAAGCGAGCCCAGAGCCGGTGGTTGGCGCTAGTAGCCAGCAGCGAGTTCTTATGGACTTCGAAATCAGCGGCGGTCAAGTAAAGACTCTCCTGAAGCACGGCGATAAGTTCACGTTGTTGGACGTCCGCGAGCCTTGGGAAGTGGAGAAAGCCCACTTGGAGGGCAGCAAGAATATCCCCATGGGGGATATTCCCACCCGGGCCAACCAGGAACTTGATCCTGACGAACACATCGTGGTGGTTTGTCATCACGGCTTGCGCTCCTTGAGTGTCACCAATTGGCTGCGGCAACAGGGTTTCGAGAAAGCGCAGTCCATGCGCGGCGGGATCGATGGCTGGGCGCGGACGGTGGATCCGAAGGTGCCGCTGTATTGAAAGCGGCTGCTAGCTTCTGGCTCCTAGCTGCTGGCCAAGGATTGCGCTAGAAGCCAGGAGCTAGAAGCAGTTTTGCCCATGAACAAAGAACTCATCGTACTCCGCGTCAACGGCCGCACTCACGAGCTCGCGCTCGAGCCCAGCGCGCTTTTGTTGGACGCGTTGCGCCTGGATTTGCAGCTCACCGGCTCCAAGCGAGGTTGCGACGACTCTTCCTGCGGATCCTGCACCGTGCAGGTGGATGGCGTTCCCATGCTCTCCTGCACCTTGCTCGCAGCCAGCTGCGAAGGTCAGGACATCACGACTATCGAAGGCGTAAGCGAACACGGGAGCCTGGCCGCAATCCAGAAGGCTTACGGCGACTGGGGAGGGGCGCAGTGCGGCTTCTGCACGCCGGGATTCATCATGACCGTAAAGCATCTGCTGGCGGTAAATCCAAAACCGACTGACGAAGAAATTCGTGGCGCGCTGAGCGGAAACCTCTGCCGGTGCACCGGATACAACCAGATGTATCAGGCAATCAAGGCCGCGATTGTGGCCGAGCAGAAGGGAGTGGAGTCGGCCCTGTAGGCGGGCAGGACGCCGGCTGGCAGCCGGCGAGACGGCGGCGCCACGAAACCCAACGACACATGACTGACTTCTCAATTATTGGGAAACCGATCGCGATGGTGGACGCGGCCGGAAAGACTACCGGGGCAGGCAAGTACACCGATGACCTCTGCGTCCCGGGCATGCTGGTCGGGAAGATCCTGCACTCTCCCTATCCTCACGCGCGCATCAAGAGCATTGACACCAGCCGCGCCGAACGACTCGAAGGCGTGGTTGCCGTGGCGATCGGCAAAGACGCGCCCAATACGTACGGGATTCTCCCCGTCGGGCACGATGAACACGCACTAGCCCTGGACAAAGTCCGCTACGTCGGCGACAACGTGGCCTGCGTCGCCGCGGCGGATGAAGCGACCGCCGAGCGCGCTCTGGAGCTGATCGATGTCGAGTACGAAGTGCTGCCCGCTTATTTCGATCCGGAAGAGTCGATGCGAGCGGAGACTGACCTGATTCACGACAACAAACCGCACAACCTGGAGAAGGACTATCACCACGTGTTTGGCGATCCGGAAAAGGGTTTTGTCGAAGCGGACTGCGTGGCCGAGGCCCGTTTCATCGCCGGCGAAGTGACCCACGCCGCCATGGAGCCGCACTCCACGCTGGCCGGTTTCGAAATTGATTCTCAAACGGGAAAGCCGGGCCGGCTGATTGTCTGGTCGTCCACCCAGGTTCCGTACTACCTGCAACACAAGCTCTCCCTGGTGCTGGAAATGCCCATGGCACAGATCCGGGTGATCAAACCGCTGGTGGGCGGGGGATTTGGCGGCAAGAGCGAAGTGATCCCGCTCGAGATCATCGCGGCGATTGCGGCCCGCAAGGCGCGGGCGCCGGTGAAAATTACTTACACGCGAGAAGAGGTCTTCTGGGCCCACCGCGGACGGCCGCGCACGCTCATTGATCTCAAGACCGGAGTGAAGAAAGACGGCAGCATCACCGCCGTCAAGGCACGCGTGGTGCAGGATGGTGGAGCCTATTGTTCCTACGGCGTGGTCACAATTCTCTACTCCGGGGCATTGCTCGGCGCACTCTACGATATCCCCAACATTCAATATGACGGGTACCGGGTGCTGACCAACAAGCCGGCCTGTGGCGCCATGCGGGGGCACGGCACGGTCAACGTACGCTTTGCTTTCGAATCGCAACTGGATGAACTGGCCGCCATGATCAATCTCGATCCGGCTGAGATCCGGCGGCGCAATCTGTTGAAGCCGCCTTGCGTGACCGTGAACGGGCTGCGAGTGCAGAGCTACGGCTTGCCCGAGTGCATCGAGAAAACAGTGGAGCGTTCGGGTTGGAAAGAGCGCAAGGGAAGGCTGGGGAAGGGTCGCGGCCTAGGCATTGCATGCAGCCACTATGTGAGCGGCGCGGCCAATTCCATCATTCGTTCCGACATGCCGCACTCGACTGTCAACATCAAGATTGATCGCGACGGCGGGGTGGTGGTGTACACGGGCGCCTCCGAAATCGGGCAGGGTTCCGACACCATGACGGCGCAGATCGCGGCCGAGACTTTGGGCTGCTCGCTGGGGCGGATCAGGATTGTCGCCGCAGATACCGACCTTACTCCCATCGACATCGGATCGTATTCCAGCCGGGTTACGTTTATGGCGGGGAATGCAACGTTGCGAGCAGCGGCAGAAGTGAAGAAGCAGATTGCTTTGGCGGCGGCACGGAAGATGGGATGCGAGGCCGAGGAACTGATCTTTCGAGATGATGCTGTATTCCGGAAAAAGCTCGCGGGCGAGCCGCCCGCGACCACGCCTGCCACACCCGCCACACCTTCCCCCGTCGCCACACCAGCCCAGGCTTCGGTCAGCGGGCGGGTGGAGGGGCAGATTCTGCGCGGGTCGTTGCAGCAGAAGCGTAAGGACGAAGGTCCTAAAGATTCCATGAGCTTCGAGGAGGCCGTAGTGGCGGCCATCGATTTTCACGGCACGCTGACCGGGACGGGCTCCTACGCTCCGCCACCCGAGGCGCGTGGCGGCAAGCACAAAGGCGGCGGGGTCGGGCCTTCGCCAGCGTATTCCTACTCTGCACAAGTGGCCGAAGTCAGTGTGGATGAAGAGACAGGCGAAGTGACCGTTCACAAGGTCTGGGCGGCGCATGATTGCGGGCGGGCGCTGAACCCGGTTTCGGTCGAAGGCCAGATCATCGGTTCGGTGTGGATGGGCATGGGCCAGGCGCTGACCGA
>JAIQFF010000212.1 GCA_020073395.1 Terriglobia bacterium | reverse complement strand
TGTCGGCATGCAGATAGATCTGGGTGGTCTCGACTGATTCGTGTCCGAGCCAGAGAGCAATCACGGTACGGTCGACCCCATTCTGGAGAGGGTCCATTGCAGCGGAATGGCGAAGCGCGTGTGGGCTTACGTTCTTCCGCTTAAGGGATTGGCATTTGTCTGCGGCGATGGAGATGTATTTCTCCGCCAGGCGTTCAACGGCATCGCGGCTGAGCTTTCCGCCTCGGATGCTGGCAAAAAGCGGATCGTCCGGACGGCCATGGCGTTCCCGCATCCAGGCTTTCAGCATTTTTGCCGTTTCTGGACGGAGAGGCGTGCAGCGATGTTTTCTGCCCTTTCCCTGGCAGTGGACATGCGCACCTGTTCCCAAGACAACGTCCTGGCAAGTCAGGCTTATCAACTCGGAGACCCGGCGGCCCGTCTGCACGGTGAGCAGAAGCAAGGTCCGGTCGCGGCGCCCTATCCATGTGGAAAGGTCGGCAGCCCCCAGAAGGGCGTCGATCTCTTCCCGATTCAGAAATTCGATGGGCCGCCGTTCGTGGCGTTTGGCAGGCATCGCGAGGATTCGCTGACAAAGCAACGCAGGGGCCGGCTCTTCGAAAGCCACGTACTGAAAGAAGGAATGAATCGCCGCCAAGCGGATATTGCGGGTGCGAGCGCTATTCTTTCGGCGGTTCTCGAGATGATCGAGAAAATCACCAATGAAGGACACGTTCAAGTCCTCGATTGTGAGATTCGAGGGTGCTCTACCGAGCCGTTCTTTTGCAAAATGGAAGAGCAGACGGAAGGAATCGCGATACCCCGCGACTGTATTGGGACTTGCTCGCCGTTGTCCAAGCAGTCGATCCGTAAAGAAAGCTTGAAGCAGGGAGGGAAAACCGGTAGCCACTATCGTCGCGCCTCCTTCCCGTTGGCCAGGAGACGATCCGTGGCCAACTGAAGGAGTTCCGGCACCGCCTCCAGGTACCAATACGTTTCATTGATATGGACGTGTCCGAGGTAGGCGGCCAGCTTTGGGAGTTCTCGTTCCACATCGAGTCCCTGTTGATACCACCGGACCAACGTGCGAGCGGCAAATCGGTGACGCATGTCATGGAGCCGGGGACCACGTCCGTGGCCCTTTGCCGTGCGACGGAAACCGAGTTGTTGGGACAGCTTGGCGAAGGTGTAGCGCGCTATCCATTCTGTGATCCGCGTGCCACGCGCGGAGATGAAGAAGGCTTGGCTCGGTGGCGTGCGTACGACGCGATCTCTCTTTTCGGCGTGTTCTTTCAGTCTGCCCACCGTCGATGAATGAACCGGCACGTGGCGCGACCTGCCAAACTTTGTGCGGCGTATGGTGAGGATCCCTTGATCGAGGTCCACATCGGGCCTGTCCAGATGTAAAGCCTCATTCACCCGCATTCCAGTCACGGCGAGAAGGCCGAAGAGAGTGGTGTAGGTGGGGGCACGAAGTCCTTTCGCCGATGGAAGCTGCGTTGCACTGTGGAGCAGGCTCGCTATCTCTTCGTCGCTATAGATGTGAGGCGTCTTTCGTTGATACCGATGAGGAAGAAGCCCGGGCGCCGGGACCTCTGTTCGCGGTTCCGTCGCACTGTGCCACGCGGCGAAGCGCCGGACCATACCCAAACGCCAGGCCCACGTGTAAGGCTGAGCGTCCGCGGGTTGGGTCGCCCAGCGGAGCGCCGGCTCCTTCGTGATGTAGGAGGCGCCTTCGATCTTGAGGAAGGCGATAAAGTTTCGCAAACAGCCCGCCACCTCCCGGAGTTCGAACCCAAGAGCGCGGCGAATCGCGATGTATTCGTTCAATGCCAGATCGAGCGAGTTCATCGTCCGCCTCCAACGCTGGGCCAAGGGTGCGCCAGTGTGCGCAGTCCATCGAAGTCGAGCTTGGCGTAGATTTCGGTTGAGCTGGGGTTTCGATGTCGAAGAATTTCTCCGATTTCATTCATGCTTGCGCCAGAACGAAGCATCGTCGTCGCGAGACTGTGTCTCAGCACGTGGGCGCCCCTTAACGCCGGATATAAATCCGCTCGATCGAGTGCGCGGCGAACGATCGTGGTCAATGTCGAAGGTCCGGCAAAACCGGAACGCGGCGCCTTCCTGCAAACGAACACGCGCCGCGTTTTGCATGGGGGACGATCCGTACGCAGGTACGATGTGAGAGCCTCCCCGACATCGACCGGCAAGGGCATCCGATCGTGCAATAACCCCTTACCTCGAACGAGCAACTCCCCAGTTCGCCAGTCAACGTCATCGAGTCGGAGGGACACTACCTCTCCGGCACGCAGGCCGAGGCGGGCCAGCAAGAGAAGGATGGCGTAGTCGCGGCGGCCGGTGGCGGTTTGACGGTTGCAGGTACCAAGCACACGTTCCACCTGATCGGGGCTCAGGTACTTGGGTATGGTGGCCGGGCGCCGATCGGCGACGGAAGGCACCGAAAGAGCCAGGTTGACCTGCAGTTCCCCATCTTTAAGAAGGAAGTGGAAGAAAGAGCGGAAAGCGGCGGTAACCAGTTGTGCCCTTCGAGGGCTCATGGTCGGTGCCTGCCGCAGAATAAAGTCGGAAACATCTGATGCCCTGACTTCTCGGATGACCAGGGGCTTCTCTCGGAAACGTGCGGTCAGAAACTTGCGAATGCACGGCAAGTAATTGATGACGGTGGCGGCGGCTAGCCCGCGTTCGGACCGCAAATGCCTTTCGTATCGTGTAAGAATGGCGGCCAACGGAGAGTCATCGCAAGTCGGAGTCGGACCGGGAATCACGTCCCGCTTTCGAAGATGATCCAGAAACTGCAAGAGTGTTTCTCGATTCCCCCTGTGGACTCGGCCCCTCCGCCGCTTGTCAGCGATGAATCTCTCAGCGAGCTGCTCGTCGAAATCTGTGATTGATAATCGTCGTCGCTCGAACCACTGGCCAAAAGTCGCCAGCAAATTCAGTTTCGACTGTACGGTCGACTTCACATAGCCGTTTTCAACCAGCGAAGTTGTAAACGGTGCGAGGCGCGAAGCCAAAGGGTTGTCTTGCAGGCGTCGGTCAGTCTCAAGGTGTTCAAAAGAGTCTTTCGGCATTAATCTTCTCCTCTCCTAGCTTCATGCCAGTAGGGAGAAGACACCCGGATTATGCCGACTTCCACCGGTCAGCCAGGCACGGAGCTCCGCGCCAAACGGCAGGTAGGCAAATCCCTTTGGAGACATTCGGCATGACCCGGGAGTCGGCACTATGGCGCAGATCGTGCAGCCGTGGTTCCCGTCCGTAGGCCGACGTCAGGCCAAGTTGCCGGGTCAGCATTCTAAAGGTGCCGATGACGGTACCACGGGCACAGCGGTGTTTACGTTCGTTGATAAAGAATGGCGATTGCGGATCCTGCGCCATTCCAAGCCGCGCACGGACATCGCGGTAGGCCAACAGCGCCACCCGCGCGCTGTCCGTCAGCGGAACCAGCCGGGACTTAAAGTTCTTCGTCTGGCGAATATGGAGCACGCCCTTTTCGAGGTCCACGTCTTCCAGGTTGAGACGGACCAGTTCTCCGCCTCGCAGCCCGGATGCCCATAACAATCCAATCAGAGTGGAGTAGGTGTGCGGGCGCAACGAGCCGGCGGGCGGCAAACTCTGGGCGGCGTCCATGAGCTGCACGGCTTCGTTCACTGTGTAGATGTGTGGCTGGAAATCGGACTTCGCTGCCGGAAGCAAACGGCCTTCGGGGATGTAATTCTCGGGATCGAGTTGAAACAGGAAGCGGCAGAACTGCCGAAGGACCGACAACTGACGATGCCGCGTAATGGGATGTAAGTCCGAGATCGTCTGCAGGTAGCCGGTGATCATCGGCCGAGTGACCGTTTGGGAATCCGGGAACGAATCCGCAGCATACGCATCAAACCGATCCAGGGCGATTTCCGCCGTTCGAAGCTCGTACCCGAGGGAACGACGCAGTTGAAGATGCCGTTTCATCAGGCTGCCCAATGGGCCAGTGAGGCGAGCCCTCATAGCTTCACCTCCGGCCACTCGGCGGCCAGCGTGCGAAGCCGCTCCAGATCCACCTTGGTGTACAAGAACGTAGTTTCGATGCTTCGATGCCCCAACAGATCGGCAATATCTTTGATCGGTATGCCTCTTTCCATCAACCTTGTGGCGAAGGCGTGGCGGATCGGATGGGCGCCACACCGGGTCGCCCGCAGGCCGGCACGACGATAGTACGACTTCAGGGCGGATCCCAGATGATTGTTTAGCCCCAAGGGGCGTGGTGCACCGCGCACGGTCAGGAACACCTCCTCGATGCTCGGCGCCTCGCCACGGTCTCGCAGATAGCTCAATAGCGCTTCGGCAACTTCCGGCAGGATGGGGAAACAAAGAACCTTGCAGCCCTTCTCGGCAGGAAAGTGAATCAACTCTTGATGCCAGTCGATGTCGCGAATGCGAAGGTGAATCGCTTGGCCTATGCGGACCCCATAGGCGGCGACCAGTCGCAGAATCGCGTAGTCGCGCTTCCCGATCAGAGTCGCCCGATCCGGCATGGTGAGCAACTTCTGAACGTCCTCCCAAGAAATCGTCTGGGGGAGACGGTCGAGTTTCCGCGTGAGGATCACCGGCACCGCATGAACCAGCGGGCGCTCGATTAGACCGTTTGCATGGGCGAATCGCAGAAAGCTGCGCAAACCTGATACCAAGTGCTTGCGGGAAGCCCGCGTCAACGGCTTGCTCGTGGCAATGATGTAGTCGTGGATCGTGCTCGGCGCAAGGCCGCGCAGGTCGATGAACCCACCGGTCGTTTCGAGTGAAAGCAGAAACGGCTTTACATGCAGACGCCGTAGAACCAGCGTTGCGTCGGCGAGCCCTTGAGTCGTCTTGAGAAAGGCCAGGTACTGACCCAGTATCAGATCCGCTGTCCGGCACGGCGAGCCTGGGGATTGATTGGCTTTGGTTGATGACAAGAAAACCTCCAGGAGATGAATATCCCCGAAGGCGCCCACCGGCGGGTACTCTCGTTATGTGAAGTAGACTTACGCGCGAACTCCGCCAGATAGCCGAACTGCGCCGCTACTCCACATAACAAATCGCTGCACATAAAATCTCAAAAGCGCCGTGAAGAAAATCCTGCGTGGCTATCAGCGGGAGGAAACCGCACGGTTCATCGGTTTCCGTTCGCATGGGGGATTCGCAGCGGACTTCTGTACGCCCGGCGAGGGACACGAGAAAGGAGGCGTGGAAGGCGAAGGCGGCCAGTTTCGGCGGAACTATCTGGTGCCGGTGCCGAGTGTGCAGCACCTGGAGGAGTTGAACCTGTTGCTGGCGGCGGGGTCGCGCGAGGAGCAGAACCGGGTGATCACGGGCCGCTCGCAAACCATTGGTGCGGGGATGATCGCCGAACGGGAATATCTTCTGCCCCTGGCCGACGAAGGCTTCGATCTGGCCTCGTTACATTTTTCGGAGATCAATGCCAGTGGGTGCGCCAAGGCGTTGACGAACTTCTATTCGGCGCCATTACCGGTGGGCACTTCGGTCCAGGTGAAGGTCTATTCGGCATACGTGGAGATCTGGCATCAGGCCAAGTGCGTAGCCCGGCACGAGCGCTGCTATGAGCGGCACAAGAAGGTGCTGGAACTGGTGGAAAGCTGTTCCAACGCTCGCTCCCTCAACTCCGCGGGGGCCTGGTTCCAAGGGAGCGCCGCGATCCAACCGACCTGCGCTTGCTCCAACTCCAGGGTATTGGCTAAAGCCGCCGAGTCTTTGTCGAATACCAAAGTGACCGTGTCCCGTCCGATCTGGTTCTGATCCAACATGCGCAGCATGCGGGTCAAAGCAACCGAGAACTCTTCCACATCCGGTATGTCGCCGGCATAGACGTGGTGACACAAGCTCAGGCCATGTTCGCCATCCAACACGTAGCTGAGACCCACTTGGCGCAAGTAATGTCGACCCTGTTTGTTGGGGCCGCGCTGTGCCAGGTGGTTCTGCGTGTTGGTACTGGCGATGTAGGTGTAAAAGTTGGTGGTGTCGTAGCCCAGCAAGCGGCGGCTGACCAACTGCTTCTGCTTCCATAGGCCGGGCAAACGCAGTTGCGCCTGCTCCAACTCATCGCTGGCCCCTGGGGCCGGCTGCTCCGGGGCCAGGGTCTCGAAGCAATCCCAGAAGGCTTGCGAAGTGAAACGTTCCGCAGGGAAGCCCCAGAGCGGTTGCAGCACGGTGCGGTCATACCAATCGGCCACCTCGGTTTTCGGGCCCGGTTGGCAGATGCGATGAATGGCGGCCAGGAGCAGGTAATGGGCGGGGGAGGGTCCGGATCGAGGCTCGGGCCAGAGTTGCTGAAGCAGATCGAAGACGCCGGTTTGCTGAGCGGCCAACCACAGAGCGCCGGAAAGGCCGAAATCTCGCATGGTGGCAGCCAATGGTATCGGAGCGGTGCGGTCGCGGACCAAGGCGGCGACTTTCTCGGCGGAGCCGAGGTAGCTCTGATGGACGATGCGCGGCTGCCCGTCGACGCGGGCGCTCTCGACAACGTAATAGTAAAGTTGGTTGCCCTTTTTCTTCGATATGAGGCTCGCCATATAGGGTAATACAATGATACGGCAACGTGCCTCGCGTCTCAATAGGCCTCGCGCAAAAAAAAAACATACGAACAGATCTCAAATAGGGTAATACAATAGTCGAACCGCCAGAGCGCTGGCAAGTCGCGGCTTTTCAGTGTGTTATCTGGAGGGGCGGGTTGCGAAATCCGGAGTTGGCAGTAAGCTCCCGCTAGTGCTAGTCATCCGAGAAGTCAGGGCGTCAGATGTTTCCGACTTTATTCTGCGGCAGGCACCGACCATGAGCCCTCGAAGGGCACAACTGGTTACCGCCGCTTTCCGCTCTTTCTTCC
>JAIQFF010000031.1 GCA_020073395.1 Terriglobia bacterium | reverse complement strand
GGACTGAGTGCTGACCTGAAAACGATTACGAGCGAGCCTTGGTTGGTATGGCAGTTCTTCAACTAGAGCGAAATGGCGCGCTCTTCCGAGTGCACGGACTAGTACGCTCGAAATGTGCTTGACACCGCCGACATTGTCAGAGAGGCGATGTTACGCCAGTTGACGAATAAGTTTCCTGCTGCCGACGATACTGGATCGGAATGGTTCTGTGGTTCGTCAGAACCTCACGTGAGCTGGCAAGAGCTTGCTTCCGCGTGGTGTGTCAGCCTACTGGCTCGTTACTCCGCCCGATGTTGCTCCAACCGACAGGTTCGGCTCGCGGCGAAAGCGTCCCCCGCGGTTCTGAATTGGGACAGAGAGAGTTGCTCCGATAGACAAAGGTGTCGGAGTCTATGCCGCGACGGCATAACGATGGTGCAGTCCACCCAGTCGAGGGAAGGAGTGGATCGTGCCATCAGCCCCATATCGGATCGCGATTGGCCGACCGGTTGGCGTATCCTTCGCGAGTCCGAGGTGCGTCCGATCTTCATGGTAATAGCAAATATATTCGGACATCAGCCGCTTGAAGTGCTGCTCATTCAGCACGATCACGTGGTCCAGCAGGTCTCGTCGGCAACTCCCGACCCAGCGCTCTGCGACGCCGTTCTGCCACGGGCTGCGAAAGGCAGTGCGGATGGGTTGGCTTCCCAAGTCTTTCACAGCCGAAATCACATCGATTCCGAACTTCGAGTCGTGATCGAACAAAAGGAATCTGTGCGCCGGCGAGTACGGCCATGCCTCCCGCAGCTGCTGCCCGATCCAGAGAGCATTGGGATTTCGGGTCACGTTGAAACGCAGAATCTTCCGCCGATCATGGCCAATGACAAAGAAGCAATACAGAATGCCAAACGTCAGCGTCGCTACCGTAAAGAAGTCCATGGCAGCGATGGCATCGCGGTGATTCCGTAGGAATGTCAGCCAACGTTGGGCCGGATCTGGAGTTCTCCGGACTTTTCGCAGCCATCGCGAGACCGTCGGCTCCGAGAGAACGAAACCCAGCTTGAGCAACTCACCGTGGATGCGCGGCGCTCCCCAGGTTGGATTCTCGGCCGCCATACGGAAGATCAAGCCCCGAATCTCCGTGCTCACGCGCTTTCTGCCGCCCACTGGTCTGGCTCGTGAGAGCCATCTCCAGTACAGCCTGAAGCCCGCCCGATGCCAAGCCACCACCGTTCTCGGGGTGACGAGGATAAGTGGCGCTTTCCATTCGGACCAGAGTCTTCGCAGAGCAATCCAGAACAGCTTGTGCATGGTCGATAGTCGGTGACGGGGCCGTTTGCTATGCAGCGCTAACAGTTGCTGGCGGAGAGCCAGATTCTCGAGGATGAGATCCTCTCGGGAGCCGAAGACGCCAACCATCCAGCCAATGAAGTGCCGGAGCAACAGGATCATGGGCCAAGATCTTATCGCAACCCCTGGCTGCACGCTCTTTGGAAGTCATTTATTTTACGAGTGCAGGAGGTTTTGACGAGGCACAGCCCCACGAGCGAGCCACGGCGCCCGCTCCGCTTCCTGATCTCGCTTTCATACTCTCTAATGATGTCGTCTTCTTGGCTGGTCATTTATGCGGACCCTCCCGCCTCAACTTATCACCCGAAGTCTATTGCCAAGCGCCAGCCAAAACACCAAACTAAAGCAGCTTCTCTGCCAGTCGCTCGACTGCTTCCTGAACTGAATCATCGACGGTCTGAATGTACTCTGTAAGCGATGTCGTCGGTTTCGTATGCCTCAAAATCGCAGCAATGTCTGTGGGCGAGCCAAGATTCTGTAAATGTGTGGCTGACGAACGTCTCAAAATCTGAAAGTTCAATCGTGGTATCCCTGCCTGTCGGGCGAGCGGCGTCAAAATCCGATGCTGATAGTTTTCCTTCGTCATCGGCGTTCCATTTGAACTTGGAAAGATGAAAGCATCGTCTCCCGCTCCGTTTCTGCTGCTCTGAAGTTCGTTGACCAGAATACTTGGTAGAAACACTTTGAGCAGATTTTGACGGGAGTCTGAATCGGTCGTCTTTGTGAATGGACGTAGCTTCCCTCGATATACGGACTCTGTGATGAGCAGCAGATTCTTCTGCGGCTGAAAGCAAGACCAGCGGAGAGCGAAGAGTTCAGAAGGACGTAAAGCAGTCGCTAAAACGAGTCTCAATAGCAGTCTGTCGCGACCCTGAGCGAGACCCAGCAACTTTTTAATCTCCGCTTCTGTCAGGAAGGGCTTGCTGACTGTCTTCAAGTTTGCTGTCGGTAGTCCTAACTTGCGGGCAGGCGAGCGCACGATATAGCCCTGCTCAACCGCTTCAGTAAAGATGCTTTTCAACAAATGATGGACATGCCTGACCATGCTCGCGCTGTACTCTTTTGCCAATGAGTTCAGCCAGACTTGCAGTTCGACTTCGTCACACTCTCGCAACAACTCGTCACCAAACTGGCGTCTGATGTGCGTCAGAAAGAGTTCGTTAATCTTCTTCGTGCTCTCCCGCCATCTCCCTTCCCGCAGCGGCTTCCAACGCTGCTCAATAAACCAGCCGACCTCAATCCGATGAGCCGCTGCTCTCAGTCCTAGTTCCTCTTCCAGCCGCTGCCGCAATATTCGTCGGGCGTTCGTTAACGTCATGCGGTCGCATTCACCGATGACGAATGCCTGTTGGAGCCGCTTTCTCTGACCCTGCGTGTCTCGCGTCCAGCGCGAGAAATGGCCCAGCCACTTGCCGCTTTTTCTGGTAATGGTGCCTTGCTGAAGTTTTGCCATGAATACAATCACGAGTACAACGCTAGTGTTGAGCTATCGTTGACCCGCTCACTGTATCAAAAACAGTGTAAATCACGCAAGTCTTTTGTTTAGTTAAACAAATATGGTGGGCAGTGCGTGATTAGAACACGCGACCTCCTGCTTGTAAGGCAGGCGCTCTAACCAGCTGAGCTAACCGCCCATCCTGTTTTCAACCGCATACAATTTATTCCGAAATCAGATCGACCTGGCGGCCAACAGATTGAGGAGCAACACATTTATCTTACAAGAAATCCCTTGCCGATGGTCACCCCTGGGTGATCAACCCACGGTATTGACCAGAGTTCCGATGCCGGTAATGGCAATGTGAATCTCGTCACCGGGCACGAGAGTGAACGAGTCAGGAGGGACGATCCCAGTGCCGGTGAGTAGAAAGCAGCCGGCGGGAAAACTGCTACTCCGGTACAGATACTCGACCAGCGAGACTGGATCGCGTTTCATACTGGCGAGCGTGGTCGTGGCGGCAAACTCGCTTCTGGCCCGGCGCGCGATCTCCAGGCTGATCTCCGTGGACGGCGGCAGCGGATCCGGCGTAACCAGTATGCACGGGCCCAGGGCGCAGCTTCGGTCGTAGACTTTGGCCTGGGGCAGATACAGAGGGTTTTCTCCTTCAATACTGCGGGAGCTCATGTCATTGCCAATGGTGTAGCCGATGATTTTTGCGGTCGGGGAGACTAGTAGGGCCAGCTCGGGCTCAGGCACCGACCAGGAAGAATCGTTGCGGATGGCGACCATTCCGTTGGGGCCGACGACGCGATGCGGCGTGGCTTTAAAGAAAAGCTCAGGCCGCTCGGCATCATAAACCCGATCGTAAAAGTCGCCGCCCCCGGCAGATTTCGATTCCTGGATGCGCGCTTCCCGGCTGCGATAATAGGTGACTCCGGCCGCCCACACTTCCTGGTTGCCGATGGGAGCTTGCAGGTCCTGGACTGCGGGGCGTGCTCCTTCAATCCAATCTCCATCCTGGATCTGGCGCTGAAGGTGTCCATGCAAATCGTCCTTAGTAGTCAGCGACTCCCAGGGCTCGCCGCGCCCGTGGTCTTTCTGCGGCAAATAAAAGCGATCGTGTTCCTCTACGATGTATCCGGAAGTTGTGCGGTAGAGTTTCATGATTTGGGAATACAAAAGTTTACACTGGAGGCGAGTAACGTTCGGAAGCCGTTTCTCACGCACTGTTACAATCGACCGCAGGGGGAATCTTACTGCAATGACGGACTTGTCAAGGATTGTCAGGCAGTTGAAGAAAGAGCGAGCTCGGGTGCAGCAACAGTTATCCGGATTGAATGCGGCTCTGGCCGCATTTGCCGGAGTTTACAGCAACCGCGGACCAGCGAAGAAGAGAACGCGTCGTCCCTTGAGCGCCAAGGGCCGGGCTGCAATCCGCCGGGCGCAAAAAGCCCGATGGGCCAGGGTCCGGGCCGCGAAGAAGTAGGGCAGCGCGTTCCGGCGGCTGTGGCGGCGGGAGTTTCGCCCGCCGCGCCGAGGGCGGGACGAACGGGAACTATTCCACAAAAAGGCGCTCCACGATCGCCAACCAGCAGCAACGGGTGGAGCAGGCCTTTAGGCCTGCAGTAACGGCCGCCTAACTGCCGGGCTTTAGCCCCGGGAGGTACCTCAGCGGCTAAAGCCGCGGTAGAACGCGGAGTTTTGATGCAGCGCTAAAGCGCTGCTCCATCCAAGGCAAGACCCAATCCGATTTTCGTAGCCTCGCCGTCCCGGCGGCCGTGGCAGTGGGGGCCACTGGCCGCCCGCTGGGAGCGTCATTGCAGACATCCCTGCTAGACTGGCGCGGTGCGCCGCCTGATCATCAACGCTGACGATTTCGGTCTCACGGCGGGCGTCAATCGCGCCATTGTGGAAGCCCACCAACACGGGGTCGTGAGTTCCGCGACCTTGATGGCCAACAGCCATGCCTTTGAGGAGGCGGTAGCCCTGGCGCGATCCACGCCTGGGCTGGGGGTGGGCTGTCACGTCGTGCTGGTGGACGGCTCTCCCTTGCTTCATCAGACTCAAGTCGGCAGCCTGCTGGATGCCGGTAATAACGACCAGCATGCCGACACCCCGCGCTTCCGCGAGGGCATCAGCAAGTTTGGAGCACTCGCCTTGCTTGGCCGCCTGGCGGCAGATGAGATCGAAGCCGAAGCTACGGCCCAGATCCGTAAACTGCAGGCGGCCGGCATTGCGGTCACTCACCTCGACTCACATAAACACACTCACCTTTTCCCACGGGTTCTGCGGCCGCTCTTGCGGGCCGCCAAGAGCTGCGGTATCCGGGCGATACGAAATCCTTTTGAGCGGATCCAGGGCTCACATCTGGCGGCGTCCCCCAGTCTATGGAGAAGGTGGACAGAGGTTGGCGTGCTGCGAAGTCTGGCGAGACAATTTCGCGAGGCGGTGCAGCAAGCCGGAATATCTACGCCGGACGGGACCCTCGCCATCGTAGCGACGGGGGCGCTCAATGAACGTTTGCTTCGCCTCATGGTGGAAAATCTTCCTGAAGGAACCTGGGAACTGGTTTGTCACCCGGGCTATAACGATGCCGATCTCCAGGGGATTCGAACCCGGCTACGGGAATCACGCGAACAGGAGTTGCGCATCCTGACCTCTCCTTCAACCCGTGTTTTGCTGGCGGCGAACGGGGTTGAGGTCGTCTCCTTCCGGGAAATGGTCGCCGCAGGATGATGTTCGCGTGCGCCCTCCACCTTCGACGGAATAGAGACCTAAGTAACGAAAGGGCTCAAATGCGCCGATATATGATTTAATGCTAGCGGTTTGCTTGAGCGCTTTGTGGCATTACTGTCGGAATCAACCCGCATGTCAGAAAAACCAGAGCCCCGGCTCCACGTCGAGCTGCCGATCCGAGTGTTTGGCATGGGAACGGACGGTCGTCCATTCCTGAACCATGCCCAGGCCCGGAACATCAGCCATCATGGGGCCAAGCTCTCCGGCCTGGAAACTCAGTTAAAGCCGGGAGATGTGATCGCGGTCCAGGTCGGCGACCATAGAGCGCGCTGCAAGGTGATCTGGGTAGTCGATGCCGGACAGGCGCACAAAATCGAAGTAGGAGTGAACCTGATCGAGGGGCAGCCCTGCCCATGGGAAAAGGAAATGCAGCAGAGCGAGCAGGTGACTGAACCGGCTCCTCGCATCACACCGTCAGGCGAAAACAAACGAAAATTCCCCCGGCACCGCGTCCCCTTTCCCCTTGAAATGCGCGACCCGGACGGCGTCGGCTCGCACATGAGGACGAAATCAGCGGACATCAGCGGTCGCGGATGTTATGTGGAGACCATGCTGCCGCTTCCGGTAGGAAAGGTCTTGAGCGTCACCTTGTGGCTGGATGCTCAAAGAGTCAACACCTCCGCAATAGTCCGGTCTTGTGATGGCGGAGTGGGCATGGGCATTGAATTCACCGGTCTCGACGACGAGACCCAGGAACGGCTGCAACAGCAGATCGAGAGCATGGCAGCCGAGTCCGGCACCTCTGAGAACGCCCAAGGCGCGGGCTAATTCCCTCCTCTCGCAAAGAAACCGCAGGCAAAAACTGAATCCCGTCATCCCGCCTGCCATCGAATGTGAAGAGCCCGAGCCCTGACCAGGAAGGGACAGGTATGAAAATCGGCATCACCTGCTATCCCACTTACGGAGGCAGCGGCGTGGTCGCAACCGAGCTGGGGCTCGAGCTGGCGGAGCGCGACCACGAAGTTCACTTCATTTCCTACGCTCAGCCCATTCGACTAATTGGTCCCCATCCCAACATTCACTACCACGAGGTGGAAGTCTCCCGGTATCCGCTGTTCGAATACCCTCCTTATGATCTAGCGCTGGCCTCGCGCATGGCGGAAGTTGCCGAACTCTACGATCTTGATCTCCTGCACGTACATTATGCGATTCCGCACTCGGTAAGTGCGTTGCTGGCGCGCCAGATGATGGCCGCCAAACCGCGCGGACGCAAGCTCCCTTTCGTGACCACGCTGCACGGAACCGACATCACGCTGGTGGGCCTTGACCGCTCCTATCTTCCCATCACCCGCTTCGCCATCGAGCAGAGCGACGGAGTCACCGCCATCTCGCAATATCTGCGGGAGCGTACCTTGCGGGAGTTCGATATACGGAACCAGATTCAGGTGATTTATAACTTCGTCAATTGCGACGTGTATTGCCGAGGCGAGAAGACCTCAGAACTCAAACAGGAATACGCGCCGAATGGCGAGCGCCTGCTCCTGCATTTGTCCAATTTTCGCCCGGTGAAGCGCGTAACCGACTGTATCGAAGTTTTTGACCGGGTGCGCAAGCGAATCCCTTCCAAGCTGCTGATGATTGGGGACGGTCCCGACCGCTCCCGCGCCGAATGGCTGGCGGTGCAGAAGGGCATTCACAACGACGTAATCTTTCTGGGCAAGCAGGACCAGGTGGAGGAGAAATTGGCTGTGGCTGACATCCTGCTGTTGCCCAGCGAGCTGGAATCGTTCGGGTTAGCCGCGCTCGAAGGCATGGCCTGTGAAGTCGTGCCCATCGCCACTCGCGTGGGCGGCATTCCTGAGTTGATCGAGCATGGCAAGAGCGGCTACCTGGCCGACGTGGGCGACGTGGACACCATGGCGCGCTACGCCATCGAATTGCTGAGCAACGAAAAGGCCTTGGTCGAAATGGCCAACGCCAGCCGGGCGGTGGCGCAATCGCGCTTTTGCGCCAGCCGGATCATCCCCCAATATGAAGAGTTCTACCGGCGCGTGCTGGAGCGTGCTTCATAGAAGGCTTCCGGAATCGCGCCCGATCCCTGCAGAACCGGCAAGCGCAGCCTGACCAGGGTTCCCTTCCCTTCGCGGCTGTCGATAGTCATGCGGGCGCTGTCACCGTAAAGCACCTTCAACCGTTCCGCCACGTTGGCCATGCCGATGCCGGTCCCGCCCAGTCCGGTGGGACGCTCAATCAGATTGGCTGAGCCCATCCCCACACCATCGTCCTCAACTTCGACGATGAGGTGCGAGTCGGTGAGGCGGCTACGCAAGTAGATGCTCCCGCCATCAATCTTCGACGACAAGCCGTGCTTGATCGAGTTCTCCACCAAAGGCTGCAGCAACATGCTGGGGACCATGGTGTCCAGCGACGAAATCTCGAGTTCCTTTACCACCCGCAATTTGTCGCGACCGAAGCGAACGACTTCGATATCGAGATAGTCGTCGATGAATTCCACTTCTTCACGCAACGGCACAAAGGCGTCGCTGCTGTTGAGCAGGCGGCGCAGGATGTTGGCCAGCTTGATGATCAACTGGCGGGCGGTGTCGGGATCGAAGCGGACCAGGGAGGACACCGAGTTCAGCGTATTAAAAAGGAAATGCGGATTGATTTGGTTTTGCAGAGCCACCATGCGGGAGTGCAGCAGGAGGCGCTCCTGCTCTTCCAGCTTGATCTGAATGCGGACGCTGTTCCAGATTTTCAGTTCCGTTCCAATCACCGTGACCGAAGTGGCGTAGATCAGGCCCTCGACCCACCAGGTCGGGCTTTCCAGACTAAAGGTGCGATTGGGCGCAAAACGCGAAAGCTCGGTTTGCACAAAGCGCAGCGCCACGATCGTGACGAAAAACATGGTTTGCCATTCAAACGGATGCGGGGTGGGCAGATTGCGCCGGATCCAGCGGTAGATGCTGAGGTCCACAAACGGGGAAAACGACCAGATGTCCTCGCGATTGGGAGCGATGATACGCAATTGTCCGGCCACGAAGCCGCACAGGACATCAAGAGGTAAGGTCACCCATTCCCCGTGCCAGAGTGCGGGAAGCGCCAACAGAACGCCGCCCAGCACACCGGTCAGGCGCCCGCCGATCACGCCCAACAGCACCGTGGTTTCGAAAGACAAATCGCCCGCCACAAAACTCCTGGCGCCGAAGCGGATCCAGACACCCAAAGCCAGGGGAATACCGATCCACAAAACGAGATAAATTTTCTGCTTCCAGTTTCGTTCATCGCGGAAGAGCAGCGATTTGAACTCCACTGAGCGCCCCAGGATGCTGGCCGCAGAGGCAGCCACGCCCAGTTTGATCAGTAGGTTAATGAGTATGAGTCGCTGTTCCATGACTTGGATGAATTGCGAGTTCCGCTGTGGGAAATGTAGCACGGGGGAGGAGTTACAGGGAGTCGGCGGCCGACCAACGCGAGCGTAGTGCCGCCGTCCCGGCGGCTGTGGCGGTGGGCGCCACGCTTAGTAGGGCCCAATGATGCCACCGATTTGCCGTGGGGCCGGCGTTCTGCCCTTTTTCTGGCCCTCGATTACGTCGAGATACTTCAGTCCTGAACCGGTATTGAAGAGCACGACTTGGTCTTCGGCAGAGAAGAAACCACCGGCGCGCAGCTTGCGATAAGCCGCCAGCGAGGCAGCGCCTTCCGGGGCGGCAAATACTCCTTCCACTCTGGCCCAGTGATGGAATGCTTCCATTATTTCTGCATCGGTCGCGGCCAGCGCTGTGCCACCGCTCATTTTCAGGATCTCAAGAACAAGGTAGTCGCCATACGATTTGGGTACGCGAAGCCCGGCGGCCAGCGTCGAGGCATCGAGCCAGAAATCAGCCGTGAGTTTACCCTCATCCCACGCTTTAACAATCGGGGCACAACCAGCAGATTGCACGGCCACCATTTTCGGGCGCGCGGATCCAATCCAGCCCAGCGCTTGCATTTCCTCGAAAGCCTTCCACATGCCAATCAGCCCGACCCCTCCGCCCGTGGGATAGATGATGCCTTGCGGCAGCTTCCAACCCAGTTGCTCGGCCACTTCGTATCCCATGGTCTTCTTGCCTTCGACCCGGAACGGTTCCTTCAAGGTGGAGACGTCGAACCATCCCTCTTTTTCCTTTCGTTCGGCGAGCATGCGGGCGCAGTCGCTGATCAGGCCGTCCACTAGCGTGATGTTGGCACCGTAGCTTTCGCATTCCACCCGGTTGGCCAGGGGCACGTCCCTGGGCATGAAGATGTGAGCTTCAAGACCAGCAGCGGCAGAGTAGGCGGCCAAAGCGCTGGCGGCGTTTCCGGCAGATGGCGCCGCCAATTTCTTCAGGCCATACGCTTTCGCCATGGTGACCGCTGCCGACATTCCACGCGCCTTGAAAGAGCCGGTCGGGTTCAGGCCCTCTTCCTTGATGAAGGCGTTGGCGAACTCCCGGCTGAGCAGCATGGGCGTGAAACCCTCGCCCAGAGTCACCGGAGGGGCGTCCGGCAGCACTTCGGCGTAGCGCCACATGGTTGCCGGACGTGAAGCCAGTAAAGCAGGGTTAAAGCTGTTCTTTAGGTTTTCCAGGTCATAGCGAACGTACAGCACGCCGCCGTCGTTCGGGCAAACCGTCTGCGGCTGGTGGGCACGGATATGTGCACCACATTTAGTGCACTCCAGATAAGTGATGCGCGACACCTCGAAAGTTTAGCATTCGCGGGCGGACAGTTTCGCGCTGCGGTGCCGCTTCTCAGGTTTTCTATTCGCAGATCTCAGATTCCAGTTATCAGTTCTCAGTTCGAGGGCAGGCGCTTCAATAGGGCGTTCGCCTTGCGAAACCAGGGGCGCTCGCGACGGCGCAGATATCCTGGCATGGTGGGCTTCTTCGCCAGGATTTGCCGGGCCCATTCCCGAGCTTCTGCGTCGCGTTGCTGAGAGGCGAGAAAGCAGGCGTAGTTGTAGTAGGTCTCGGACGAGGTGGAGATTTTGGTCGCTTTCTGGAAGAGCGCTGCGGCCTTGTCCGGCTGGCTGGTATTGGCATAGGCATGGGCCAGCAATCCCGCGGCGCGATGAAAATCGTAGCTGGAATCATCTGACACCACGCGTTCCAGGTCGGGAAGCGCGGCCGCAAAATCGCCCATCATGATCGCACCCACGCCGCGACGGTAAAAGGGGTCAGGCGAGTCGGTGCGGGACGAGATCGCCTTGTCGTAAGCCTGCCGCGACTTTGCGAACTGCCCTTCCTCCAGGTAGAGGTCACCCAGTTCTTCATAATTTCCAGCGGAAGGGTTGTCCAGGATGGCCGCCTCCAGTTCACGGATGCGCTTGCGACGGGGAAAGACCTTGAACGACTGGCGCAGCAGGCCGGCGTCGGGAACGGCTTCAACTGCGATGTACACCAACGCCCCCAGCCAGCCACCGATGAGGATGATCCACAGCCAGAAGGTGTCAGGGCGGCGCCGGATGAAGTGAATGATCGCGAACGCCTGCAGCAGGATGCCCCACCACGAAAACGCGAAGAAGAGGAGTGATCCCATGCGAATGCAGCAGTATAGTACGCGGATCCGGGCGATTACATAAACCGCGGTAACCGGCTGGAGACTCCGGGCTGCCGACCTTCGCTTCCCACCAGAACAGCCGGGGGCGGCTGTCCCCAACGCAGTTCTGGCTGCTAAAATCCCGTTAGTGAAACCTCCTATCCGCCTTCTGGGTGTCGATATCGACGGCACTCTGCTGAACCCTGAATTTCAAATCTCACCCGCTGATATGGCAGCGTTGCGCCGCGCCCATGCGGCAGGCGTGGAAGTGGTCGCGGTCACGGGACGGCGCCACACTTTCGCTCTGCCCATTGTGCAGCAGCTTGGCTTCGACCTCTGGGTGATCAGTTCGAACGGCGCGATCACGCGCTCGCTGGCGGGTGAAACCTTTCATCGGGACATGCTTCCCGCCCAAACCTGCCGCCGGCTCTGCGCCCATATGCAGGAATTTCGCGGAAACACGGTCCTCACCTTCGATACCGAAGCCAAGGGTGCGATCGTGCTTGAGCACATGGACGAATTGAATGTAAGCATTCAACGCTGGCTGGAAAAGAACCTGCAATACATCAACTTCGTCATCCCTATAGAAGACGCGCTGACCAGCGATCCGGTGCAGGCCATGTTCTGCGGCCCGATCCCACGCATGCAGCAGGCACTGGCGGCGCTCGCAGCCAGTAACCTGGACCAGGAGATTACTGTGCTTCGGACCGAGTACGCGATCCGCGATCTCTCCATTGTGGATGTGCTCAATCAGGGATGTTCCAAGGGCCACGCGTTGGAGCGATGGGCTGGTTATCGAGGCATCCCGCGCAAAGAGGTCATGGCCATTGGTGACAACTACAATGACATAGAAATGCTTGCCTTCGCGGGAGTGCCGTTTATCATGGGCAATGCGGCCCAGGAGTTGCGCCGCGATGGCTGGATGGTGACGTTGCCAAATGATCAGAGCGGCGTAGCCGCCGCCATTGAACAGGTGTTGGGCTTTTCGTAGCGCCGGTACTGCGGTCCAGAGAATGTTGCGATCCTGCAAAGTCGAGATCATGCTGGCGTTGTTACTGCTCGCCTTGCCCGCTGCAGGCACGGACCTGGCTATCCTGCATAACGGCTTCTCGATTCCCCATGAGCGGCGAGAAACCGTCGGCTCAGTGACTCGTCTCTATCTTGGAGCCGACAAGGGTTATGTCGATATTTCGACCGCCCAGATCGAACGGTTCGAGAAAGACCTGTCGCCCACAGTTGCGCCGGCCTTGCTGGCTGGACTGAAGAACCAGAAGGCGCCGCAACTCAAACCGCAGAACCTGAAGCCGCAGGACCTGAATGAAGTAATCAACACCATCAGCGACCGGCACCACATCGATCCTGATTTCATCAGCAGCGTGATCCATGCCGAGAGCGGATTCAATCCGCGCGCCGTTTCTCCCAAGGGGGCGCAAGGGCTCATGCAACTCATGCCCGGGACCGCCTCCAAGCTGGGGGTTTCGAATGCCTTCGACCCCCGCGCCAACGTGGAGGGCGGCACCCGCTACCTGACCGAGTTGCTGCAACGCTATAACTTCGATGTGATCAAGGCGCTGGCTGCTTACAATGCCGGACCGCTCCGCGTGCAACAGTATGGTGGCGTGCCGCCCTATCAAGAGACCCGTGCCTACGTGGCACGAATCGTTCGCGACTACAATCGCAAGAAGATTGCTCAGCGTAAAGCTGCGGCTGCGAGCGCGAAAAACAATGGCAACCAAAAAGCTCTGCCGCAACCCGCGGTCGCCAGGCAGGCCGCGCTCCCTCCCGCCCTTAGTTCCCAGGCTTCGCGTTGAACCATCCAGTTTCAGGACTCCGGACTCACTCCTGATGGTATGACTCGTTGACCCGCAACCCTGCGTCATTTACCTTGGTGCAGTTGCTTTGGGTCGTTTACCTGGGTCAGTGCCGTGCTCGGCGCCGCGCCAGCCGTTTAGTTGCTTCCCTTCAACATGGATAGAAAACGCATTCTCTTGTACACGCTGGCATTCGTCGTGTTCGCGGCGCTGGTTTATATGCAATTCCGGACCTGGCGCCACTTCGATTGGGCCACCTTCTGGAGGGAGAGCAGGGACCTGGGCAAGCCCCCGCACATCTACCACCTCTTCCACGCCGTGGCGCTGATCTACGTGGCCTACGCGATGCGTGCTTTGCGCTGGAAGATCTTTCTGCGCCCCGTGCGTCCGCAGGCTTCAGCCTGGAAGTTGGTCGGACCCACTCTGGTCGGTTTTACGGGCTTGGCTCTGCTGGGACGCCCCGGAGAGTTGATCCGGCCCTATCTGATTGCGCGCCGGGAGGACTTGTCGTTCTCCTCCCAGTTGGCGGTCTGGGCAGTGGAGCGCATCTTCGACATTGGAGCTTTTACGATCTTGCTGGTTCTGGCGGCCTTTGTTGCCATCGCGCCGAGACGCCTCCCCTACAACGGTGTTTTTCAGAAGGTGGGGCTATCCTTTTTGGCTTTGTCGATTGGATTGACCATCGGAGCCATGGTGGTGAGCCGAAGCGGGGAAGCACTGGCCAACTGGGTTGAGCGCAGGTTTGCTCACGTTGCGTCCAATCTGGGCCATCGTGTGGCGCTGCGAATCCGGGAATTTCGTGGCGGGCTGCACACCATCCACGACGCCTGGTCGTTCGTGATGCTGGCCGTGGTTTCGATCGTCATGTGGGCAATGATCGCGGTTGCCTATAAGGAAGTGACCCACTCTTATCAGGCCGAAGCGTTGGAAATTCCCCAGAGCCAGGTGCTGTTGCTTATGGGATCGAGCATGGTGGGCTCGGTGATTCAGCTGCCGGGCGTCGGAGGAGGCTCACAACTCGCCACCATCGCAGCGCTGGAACATATCTTTGACGTGCCCAAGGAATTGGCAGCCAGTTGCGGCATCATGCTCTGGCTGGTGAGCTTCGTGGCGGTCATCCCGGCGGGCCTGGTGCTGGCACACCGGGAACGGCTGTCCTTCCGCAAGCTCTCTAAAGAGAGTCACGAGAAAGAGGAGGAGGTACTCTCACCTCCGGCGGGTTGATTTCCGTCGTACTGGGCGACACCTCCCCTGTTCTTCAGTCCGCAGCGCCAGACCCGTTTCCGCATCGAAGCCAGGCGCTAACGAAGGTACGTGCTGCGAACCTGCCTTCTCTTCCCCCTGTTACAATGCAAGCGAACACCCCCGTCTGACATGAAGTGCCCTTTCTGTGGCTTTGAAAATGACAAAGTGGTGGACTCGCGCGAGAGCAAGGAAGCCGATTCCATCCGCCGCCGCCGCGAGTGTTTGAAATGCGGTAAGCGCTTTACCACCTACGAGCGGATCGACGAAATCCCCTACATGGTGGTCAAGAAGGATGGCCGCCGGGAAAAATTTGACCGCCAGAAAGTGCTCAACGGCCTGCTGCGGGCCTGCGAGAAACGCCCGGTCCCGATCAGCCGACTGGAACAGATTGTGAACGAAGCGGAAGCTTTCGTCATCGAGTCGCCGGAGCGCGAGCGCAAGACTAGCGAAGTGGGAGAGCTGATCATGAACCGGCTGCGCCGCTATGACAAAGTCGCGTATGTCCGTTTCGCCTCGGTCTACCTGGACTTCAAAGACGTGCAGGAGTTCATGGCAGAGTTGAAAGATCTGTTGAAGACCAAGGAAGCGCCCGAGGTTCGCAAGGGTGCGGTGAAGAGTTAAAGGGGTTAATGTGGCCGCGGGCGAGCCTCACGCGACCACACAATCACGATCAGCATGGCTTACAAGGTCACGCTTATTCCCGGCGACGGCATCGGCCCTGAAGTTACGCAGGCGACCGTGCGCATTCTCGAAGCAACCGGGGTGAAGTTTGATTGGGAAATTTTTCAGGCCGGCGCCGAGGCCTTTGCCAAGTACAACGAGTATATTCCCAAGGAACTGATCGACTCCATTGAACGCACGCGGGTGGGGCTGAAGGGGCCAGTGACCACACCTGTGGGCGGCGGCTTTGCCAGTATTAACGTTGCCCTGCGCAAGAAGTTCGAGCTTTACGCCAATTTCCGCCCCATTCAAAACCTGCCCCATATTCCGACCCGGTATCCTGGCGTGGACCTGATTATTGTCCGGGAAAACACGGAGAGCCTTTATTCCGGGATCGAGCACGAGGTGGTGCCGGGCGTGGTCGAGAGCCTGAAGATCATTACCGAAAAGGCCTCCACCCGGATCGCACGCTTCGCTTTTGAATACTCCCGCAAGAACCAGCGCAAGAAGATTCACGCCATCCACAAGGCCAACATCATGAAGCTTTCGGATGGCCTGTTTCTGCGCTGCTGCCGCGACGTGGCCAAGGAGTATCCTGAGATCACCTACGGCGAGCACATTGTGGACAACACCTGCATGCAACTGGTGATGAATCCTTATCAGTATGACGTGCTGGTCATGGAAAATCTTTACGGCGACATCATTTCCGACCTTTGCGCCGCGTTCGTCGGCGGACTGGGTTTCGTGCCCAGCGCTAACCTGGGCGAAAATTGCGCCATCTTCGAGGCGGTGCATGGCTCGGCGCCTGATATCGCCGGCAAGAACCTGGCCAACCCGACGGCAGTCATCCGCTCCGCGCAGTTGATGCTGCGTCACCTAGGTGAACACCATGCAGCTGACAAGATCCACGACGGCCTGGAGAAGGTCTATCGCACCAAGGACAAACTGACTCGCGATGTTGGCGGGAAAGCCGGGACCTCGGAGTTCGCGGATTCCATCATCCAGTTCATGGAAACCAGCACGCACGTTCCCAAGCAGGCCGAATCTTCTCACGCGTAAATTTATGAACCCAGGCAAAGCTTTGTGGCTGAGAGCTATCTCGCTCCTTATCGCGGCTATCACCTTTGCCGCCTCCGCATATTCGCAGAATCTCAAAGTCACGCTTCTGGGAACGGGCACTCCCCGTCCGGTGATGGAGCGTTTCGGCCCAAGCATCCTCGTAGAGGCGGGAAACGAGAAGCTCGTCTTTGACTGCGGGCGCGGCGCGACCCAGCGTCTCTTTCAACTCAAGGTTCCATTCGCCAGCCTTACCGCCTTATTTCTGACTCACCTGCATTCCGATCACATTGTCGGAATTTCTGATTTCTATCTGACGGGCTGGATTTTTGGCAGGAAAACGCCTCTGCGAGTCTGGGGACCGGCTGGCACCGCGGAGATGATGTCTCATCTGGAGCAGGCCTACCAATTCGATATCCACATCCGGCGCGATGTAGATGAGAAGCTGCCCGCCCAAGGTATCGTAATCGTGGCCAAAGATATCGAGCAGGGCGTGGTTTACCAGAACGGCGATTTAAAGGTCACAGCTTTTGCTGTAGACCACGCTCCGATCAAACCCGCGTTCGGTTATCGCGTCGATTACGCAGGGCACTCTGTAGTGCTCTCCGGCGATACCCGGTACAGCGAGAATCTGATCCACTTCGCTCAGGGCGCGGATGTGCTGATTCACGAAGTGATCGATCCCGAAGCCTATCGAGCCAGCGACCCTCTCTACAATGATGTGCAAAAGCAGCGTGTGATCGACCATCACACGACGCCGGAGCAGGCGGGAATGGTGTTCAGCCACGCGAAGCCGAAGCTAGCGGTCTATTCTCATATCGTACCGTTCAATGCTCAGGACCTGGTGGCGCACACCAGAAAAACTTATTCCGGACCCCTCGAAGTGGGTGAGGACTTGATGAGTATCGAAATCGGGGACAAGATCGAGGTCCATCGAACCTTGAAATAGCGCGTCAGCCGTAAGTCTTCGTTGACGCGGCCCACGGATTTTGAGTAACATCCTCCTTCTTCAAGGACACCCGGGGGATGGCTAACCCAACACGGCGAGTAGGAGTAGTTCTCTTTCAGCTCGGCGGCCCCGACACGCCGCAAGCAATCGAGCCCTTTCTTTTTAATCTTTTCTGCGATCCCGATATCATTGATTTCCCTTTTGCCCGGCTGGGACGCAAGCCCCTGGCCAGGCTGATTTCCGCTACGCGCGCGAAGAAGGTGCAGCACCACTACTCGGCCATCGGCGGAGCCTCGCCCATACGGCGCTTCACCCAGCAACAAGCCGACGCGCTCCAGCAACGGCTACGGGCCGATGGCATTGACGCTCATTGTTTCGTGGCCATGCGCTACTGGCACCCGTTTACGGCTCAGGCAGTCGAACAATTGCGCGCGGCAAAATGCGAGGAAGTCGTCCTGTTGCCGCTTTATCCCCAGTACTCGAGCACCACGACCGGGAGCAGCCTGAACGAATGGCGCCGCCTGTTTTGCGACGACGTTCCGACGCAGGCGATTGAGACGTTCTACCGTCACCCGCTCTATCTGGACTCGCTAGTCGAAAAGATTGATGAAGCACTGGCCCGGTTCCCCCAATCTAGCTGCCCGGAAATCGTATTCAGCGCTCACAGCGTGCCCGTGTCGGTCATCGAAAAAGGCGATCCTTATCAACGCCAGATTGAAGAGACGGTCGAACTGGTAATGCAGCGCGGTGGATGGCCCCATCGCCACCGGCTCTGCTACCAGAGCAAGGTTGGCGCCAGCAAGTGGCTGCAACCGTCGCTGCACCGCACCATCCGTGATCTGGCGGCAGAGCAAGTGCGCGAAGTCTGTGTTGTGCCGATCGCCTTTGTCTCCGATCACGTGGAGACCCTGGGCGAGATCGACTATGAGATGCGCGCGGAAGCTGTAGAGCGTGGTATCCAGCAGTTTGAGATGACGTCAGGCTTGAATGATTCGCCGGCGTTCATCGCAGCTTTAGCGGCTTTGGTGGAGAACGCGATCGGCGCCGATGAGATCCGCGACAGCGAGCGCATGGTCGCAGCAGACTAAGCGAGCACACGTAGGGGCGGGTGCCCTCACCTGCGCAGCGGAGCAAAGCTCCGCAAGGTCTGAAGGCTCAAGCTTTGGCCGGTAAGCTTTGGCTTCGCTCGCCCGCCCGGACGAGGGCGTCCGGGCCTACGTGGATCGTGGCGGTTCTAAGGAGTGAAGGAACGGATGGCAGACGAGTCTAAAAGTGGAATTCTCGGGCATCTACCGCCCTTGCCTCGACCGGCACTCAACAACTCCGTGATCGGCATGGAGCAGGCTTATCGCCAGCGCAAGGGATTGCCGCTGCTGACCGAAGCGGACATCGAGGCGCTCAGGGCCGGCCAGCCTATGCCATGGGAGGTTGGTGGCGCCGCCGCAGCATCCGTTCCCGCGGGTGCGCCAGCCCCCGTCGCAACGCCTGCACCTTCCGCGCCTCCCGCACCCGCACCTCCGGCTGCGGCGGCGGGTGGCATCAGCGAGGAAGTAGCCAAGTGGGTCGCCCAGGGAAATAAGTGGAGCAAGTCCACTATCGCCGCCGAACAGGCACGGCGTGGCCGCAAGGGCTTGCCGCCGCTGAACAACGCGGAGATGTCTGCCCTGCTGGGCGAGCCGGTTGAGGCTAGCGCTCCGGTCGCAGCCGCTGCTCCGGCACCAGCGGCGGCCGCGCCGGCGGCAAAGGCGCCCAGCGGTCCCATCAGCGCGGAAGTTGCCAAGTGGGTGGCGGAAGGAAAGAAGTGGAGCAAGTCAACCATCGCCGCCGAGCAAGCGCGCCGCGGCCGCAAGGGTCTGCCTGCCCTGACCGATGCGGAAGTGGCCGCCCTGCTGGGAGAACCCGCGGCTGCGGAAACACCAGCAGCAGCCCCGGTTGCAGCTGCGGTAGCTAAACCTGTCGCCGCCGCGCCTCGGGCAGCCGCCGGCCCGCCCTCGGCTGCGGCAACAGTGGCACGTGGCGGCGAGTCAAACACCTACGTTGGCACACCCGCCGTAGGAACTTCGAGAGCAGCGGCGTCCGCAGGCGTGGCCTCGGTCGGACCCGACGACAACGATATCAATCAATCGCGCCGGAGATTTGCCTGGGCCGCCTTCGCGGCCTTCATGACCGCGTGGTTCATCGCCTTCTTCCGTTTCTTTCTGCCTCGCACCCTTTTCGAACCGGCGACCTCGTTCAAGATCGGCTATCCCGCGGATTATGGTTTGGGCGTGGACACCAAGTTTCAGCAGAAATATCGCATCTGGGTGGACCGCACGCCGGACCGGTTGTTCGTCATTTATGCGCGGTGTACCCATCTTGGATGCACTCCCGATTGGAAGCCCGCCGAGAACAAGTTCAAGTGTCCCTGCCACGGCAGCGGATACGACAGCGAAGGCATTAACTTTGAGGGACCGGCACCGCGTCCCATGGACCGGGCGCGCATAGAGAGAGCGCCCGACGGTCAGATTCTGGTGGATGTTTCCAAGCTTTACCAATGGCCTAAGGGACAGCCCAGCCAGTTCAATGACCCGGGGGCGTTTCTGCCAACTTAGAAATTGTCGAGCTTCGCTCGACCTGGCCGGGTTGAAGACCCGGTCCACCCAGGATGGGAAGAGGTTCAAATGCCTGAAGAGAACGGCAACGGGAACAACGGGAAGCGGGTCGGCCTGCTGGAACGGGTGAAGGCGGGCGTCAAGGAAGACGTCCAGTCGCTCAAGACCGATATGCCAGTGAAGGCCAAGGAGCAGATCGAGGGTCTCAAGGATCCCACCAAGACCCAGGTCTACACTTCGATTTTCCGCCACAAGCACGACGACACGCCGCGCAACCGGGCTCTGGGCGTGCTGTCTAACGTCTTTCTGCATCTGCATCCGGCCAAGATCAACCGCGATGCGGTGCGCTACAGCTACACCTGGGGCATGGGCGGGATCACCTTCTACCTATTTATCGTACTCACGCTCACCGGCGTGATGCTGATGTTTTACTACCACCCCAGCAAGGTGCAGGCGTTTCGCGATGTACTGTATCTCGAGCACGACGTGCCCTTCGGCAAGCTGTTGCGCAACATGCACCGTTGGGCGGCGCACTTGATGGTGATCGCGGTGTGGCTGCACATGTTCCGTGTCTTTCTTACGGGGTCTTATAAAAAGCCGCGCGAGTTTAACTGGAACATTGGCGTGCTGCTGCTGGTGTTTACCCTTCTGCTTTCTTTCACCGGCTACCTGCTGCCGGACGATCAACTCGGCTTCTGGGCAGTTACGGTGGGAACGAACATGGCGCGGGCCACTCCGATGCTGGGACATGAAGGTCCGTTCGGCGCGATGCTCCACATGACGCCTTATAACGACGTGCGCTTCGGACTACTGGGCGGCTCCATCGTGGACGCGAATGCCCTGCTGCGGTCCTACATCTGGCACTGCATCGGAATTCCGATTGTGGCTTCGGTACTGATGATTGTGCACTTCTGGCGCGTACGTAAAGACGGCGGAATTTCGGGACCGGCACCGGTAATGCTGGCGGCAGAAGTAAGGGAACCGAAGAAATAGGGTGGCGGATTTTCCGTAGCGCCGACATCTTGCCGGCTGGCTCGGGGCGTCTCGCCCCCGGCGGTGGGCGGGACGCCCACCGCACAGCCGCCGGGACGGCGGCGCTACAAGTTCGGAGCAATTATGGATTGGCGACAACTTTGGGATATATGTTCGGCGCCTGACAATGTGCCCATCGTAGGGCTGATTCCACTGCTCATTTTCTACATTTATCTGGCGTGGAAGCAGGCCAAGGCCAACGATGAACTGATCGGCGAACTGGAAACCAATCCGGCGATGGCGAAAACCCATCATCGCAAGAGCTGGCCCTTCCGTCCCGGCTGGCAAAAGGAAATCCACGTCTGGCCCTTTCTGCTGCGCGTGGAATTTCTGGCGGCCATGATTGTCACCATCATTCTGATGGTTTGGTCGATCACACTGAACGCGCCCCTGGAAGAGCCGGCGAATCCTAACCTGACCATGAATCCGGCAAAGGCACCCTGGTACTTTCTCGGCTTGCAGGAGATGCTGGTGTACTTCGATCCCTGGATTGCGGGCGTGGTCATGCCTACCTTGATTATTGTTGGCTTGATGGCGATTCCCTATATCGACACCAACCCGCTGGGCAGCGGTTACTACACCTGGAAGCAACGCAAGTTTTCCATCGGCACATTTCTGTTCGGCTTCATCGTCCTGTGGATCGCGATGATCATTATTGGGACGTTCATCCGCGGCCCTGGGTGGCAGTGGTTCTGGCCGGGTCAGACCTGGGACCACAATCGCCTCATTTACGAAGTAAACCGCGATCTGCCCGACCTGTTTGGAATTACTTCCAATCTGGGCAAAGCGATTTTTGGCGGCATCGTGGTGGGAGGGTTCTACGCCATAGGCGGCTTCATCATGCACGCCCTGTTCCGGCGCTATAACCCGAAAGATTACAAGCGCATGAGCCTGCTGCAGTATTCCATCATGATGTTTTTCGTGCTCAGCATGGTGGCCCTGCCGGCAAAAATGCTCCTGCGGCTGGCGTGGCATATCAAGTATGTGTGGATAACGCCGTGGTTCAACGTGTGAAAGTCAGTCATCAGCCGTCGGTCCTCAGCCACAACGGCTTATTGATCTCGGCCGTCCTGACGACTGAAGACCGACGACTGACGACTGACTTTGGGAGGATCTGGTGCCACCTGTCCCCGAGAAAGACCCGATTGTAAGCAAGTCTTACGCGGCGTATTACGTCATCGCCATGATGATCCTCATGGTGACGTTGTTCTGGGCCCTGTGGGACGAGTCCTTCGGGCAGCGGCCCTGGAAGGCGTTCCAGCACGCGTGGAAGGACCGCTACAGCGCCTTCCTGAACAGCGCACGATCGAAGTCATCCCAGTCAGAAAAAGAAGTCGAACAGGATTCGCAGTACCAGCAACTGAAACAGGCATACAAGGACGCCTACGAGACCGCCACACCGCGACGGGACGAACTGCAAAAACAGATCTCCGATCTGAGCGCGAAGATTCTCGCCGTCCAGAACGTCTTCACCGATCGCCGCGCCTACGTCAACGCGCTCACCTACGAACTGGAGACTGAAACCAGCGCCTCCGGCAGGAAGAGCAAGCAGCAGGACATTGACGATTACAAGAAGAAGAAGGCGACAGTCGAGTTTCCCGACGGCCACAGACAGCAATACAACTTCCAGGAACTGGAAGAGGCTTATAACTCGCTCAAGGCGGAGCGCACAAAGATAAGCGCCGAACTGGGTGAAGTGCTGAAGCCGGTTACCGAGGCCAGCAACAAGACCTCAGCCTACGTTTCAGACCACATGGTGGACCTCACGCCCACACAGATTGACGGTTTGAAAAAAAAGGCTGCGGATTGGGACGCCCAGATTGTGCAGATCAACGTCCCGGAAGCCAATATCGTGGACCGCTGCGAGTCCTGCCACATGAACGCGCGGGAGCCGATCCGGGTCACGGCCGCCCTGATGACCCCTAAGGGTGAGAAGCGTCCAGATGAATATGCTCAGGCCTTCACCAGCCATCCTGAACCGGGATTGCTGAAGACACACGATCCCGAGAAGTTCGGCTGCTCTCCATGCCACCAGGGCAACGGCCGAGCGACCACTAGCGTCGAAAAAGCGCACGGCAACTACGAGCACTGGTTGTGGCCGCTGTTTCCCAAACAGAATGCCGAAGCCGGTTGCCAGACCTGCCACGCCGCTGATATGCATCTGGCAGTCGGTGATGTGGGAGCTCACATCTCCAACGGCAAGTTCCTTTTCCGGCAGCGCGGGTGCATGGGCTGCCATCGCTACGAAGGCTACGACAAGGAACCGGAAGATCTGACCTCGATCGCGCAGCAGATGAAGCTGTTTGACCAACAGAAGATCGACAACTCAAAAACGGCGGCGGACCTGATGAAGCAGGCTGACGCGGCCTCGAGCAACGACGAAGCCAACCGGCTGAACCAGGAGGCGGTGGCTCTCAGGGTTGCCAACAGCAAGATCGACGGACGTATCCAGCAACTCGATTTTCAGACTCATAGCCTGATGCAGGACATGAAGAAGATAGGACCCAACCTGAAAGACGTCCGGCTCAAGCTGAACCGAAACTGGATTCCGGCGTGGTTGAAGAAGCCGACGGATTTCCGCCCGACCACCAAGATGCCGAATTTCCGTCTGACTGAGCATCAGATCCAGACCATGTCAGCGTACTTATGGCAATCGGGCTTCACGGACGCTCTGCCCAAGCAGAAACCGGGGAACGCGGAGCACGGCAAGCAACTGTTCGAGACCCGCGGCTGCCTGGCTTGCCACTCCGTCGGCGAAGGCGATCAGATGCAAGGCGGAACGTTTGCCGCCAATCTCAGCCGCGTGGGCGAAAAGGCCAACTACGATTACCTGGTTCGCTGGATTCACAACGCGCGGGAGCGCACACGTCCTTATTGTCCGTACGAAAAGAAGGACATCGGCCCCGAGGACTACGCCAAGAAAGGCCTGCCTTACCAGTTTGATCTGGAGCACAGCCGGTGCCCCAACGACGGCCACGAACTGCAAGTGCAGAACATGACCGTGATGCCAAGCCTTCGCCTGAGCGAAGAAGATGCTCAGGACATCGCCTCCTACTTGATGACGGAAAAGAAGGAGGAGCCTTCAGCCTATGCCCAGGCTTCCTACATGGACGATCCTGAGCTGAAGGAAGAAGGCAAGACGTGGATTCGGCACTACGGTTGCGCCGGCTGCCACGAGATCTCGGGCTTCGAGGACGAAGGCCGCATTGGCACTGAGCTGACCTACGAAGGCAGCAAGCCGATCGAGCGTCTGGATTTTGCTCTCTTCACTAATGTGGCGGAACGCGGCGGCAAGAATGCCGAGCCGATCACTGATCCCGAAGACCTGGGGCGGCTGCCCGAAGGGCCGGCCAAGGGACCGTGGTATGACCACAAGGGCTTCTTCGAGCACAAACTCGCGGAACCGAATGTTTATGACAAGGGCAAGGTCAAGTCCGAGACCGAAGCGCTGCGCATGCCCAACCTGCATCTCTCCAAGTTGGAGATTCAAGACCTCACCACGTTCCTGATGGGCAGTGAGGAGAGTTCCCTGCCCGAGAGCTATCAGTACAAGCCCGGCGACGCCCGCCGCGATATTCAGGAAGGCTGGTGGATTGTCCGGAAGTACAACTGCGTGGGCTGTCACCAGTTCACGCCCGACCAGAGCACGGTCCTGATGGGCATGAAGCACTATCAGGACGCACAGGAGCAGTTGCCTCCGAAACTGTTGACGGAGGGTGCCCGAGTCGATCCCGAGTGGCTGCGGAAATTCCTTTCCAATCCGGCGCTGAGCACGACCGACTCCAACCGGAACGGGGTGCGGCCGTACCTGCAAGTACGCATGCCCACCTTCTCGTTCTCCGATAATGAGCTGCGCAAGCTGGTGCGCTTCTTCCAGGCGCTCTCACAGCAGCCCATGCCCTACATTCCGGAACAGGTGCCCGTGCTGAGCACGAAGGAGACCGACATGGCGCGCAGCCTGTTCTCGAGCTCGGCGGCGCCCTGTCTGAAGTGCCACGCCACCGGCGATCCCCAGCATGACCGGATCGCTACCGCGCCCAACTTCCTGCTGGCCCGAGAACGCCTGAAGCCGGATTGGGCCGAGCGCTGGATATTGGATCCGCAGGCCATCAGTCCGGGCACCTCCATGCCTTCGGGGCTGTTCAGACGGGAAAATAATCACTGGGTCTTCGCCGGTCCGACGCCAGCTTCTTTCCAGGGGTATGACAAGGACCAAAGCAGGCTGCTGGTGGACTACATATTCCAGCTTACGCCCGAAGAACAGCGGCGGGTCGCGGCATCCAGGGGACGCAGCCAGGCTTCGGTACAACCGAGGAACAAACAGAAGCAGACCGGGATCCGAGCTTCGGCGGCAGGCAGCGGTGGTTCGCGGTAGAATGTTTTGCTTCGAAAATGATATCTGCTTAGAGGTCTGATTTTCGCGGGCGGGTCGCCCGCGGCCACATGGACGATCCGGCTATCGAAATTCGGCGTAGAGACTCACACCTGAGGAAAGGGCGACATAATGAATAAGAAACTATGGGCGGCAATGTTCCTGCTTGGCCTGCTGGGTTTGCTGGCGGGCTGTAGCAAGAAGGAGAACACCAACGAGGAGCAAACCACTTCGCCGAGTTCGGAAATGAAACCGGCGGCCAACGCGACTCCGATTGATCCGGCTACCGCGGCCAGCGTGAGCGGCACGGTGACTTTCGGCGGGGCGGCTCCAAAGGCGCAGAAAATTGACATGAGCCAGGACGCGGCCTGTAAGGGCAACAACGTGGCCGAGACTGTGGTGGTCAACGACGGCAAGCTGGCCAACGTCTTCGTTTACGTGAAGGACGGTTTGGGTAATCGCACCTTCGACGTTCCCAAAGATTCGGTCGCCATCGACCAGAAGGGCTGCCGGTATCACCCTCACGTATTGGGCGTGATGACCGGGCAGAATATCGAGATTCGCAACGACGACGAAACCACGCATAACATTCATCCCACTCCGAAAGACAACCGCGAGTGGAACGAGTCCCAGCCCCCGAAGGCAGCCGCGATCGAGAAGAATTTCGCCCGGGAAGAAGTCATGTTGCCGGTAAAGTGCAACCAGCACCCCTGGATGAAAATGTATGTCAACGTGGTGAAGACGCCCTTTTACGCGGTCACCGGCGAAGATGGCAAGTATGAAATCAAGGGCCTGCCGCCGGGCGATTACACACTGGCGTTCGTCCAGGAAAAGATGGGCGAGCAGACCCAGAAAGTGACCCTGGCCGCCAAAGACAGCAAAACCGTAGACCAGAGCTTCAAACAGTAAACTGCTTTGAGGTAGCGCCGGCATCTTGCCGGCTGTCTCGGGGCGTCTCGCCTCCGGCGGTGGGCGGGATGCCCACCAGACAGCCGCCGGGACTGCGGCGCTACACAAACCTCCAAGGAGCCATTTCTGACGGCCGTTGACATGCCGTACAACCGGGCCCATCATCGCTTCGCCGTGTTTGCGGCGGCCGTGACCTTTTTGCTCATCATTGCCGGCGCGCTGGTCACCAGCAACGATGCCGGCCTTTCCGTGCCCGACTGGCCCACTTCGTTTGGTTCGCTGTACAAGATCCCGCATCTGGTCGGCGGCGTGAAGTTTGAGCACACCCACCGCATGATCGCCCAGTTTGTGGGAGTTCTCAGCATCATCCTCGCAGTCTGGACCTGGCGCGCTGACCCTCGCCGCTGGATGAAATACCTGGGCCTGACCGCGTTGGGCCTGGTCGTCGCACAAGGAATTTTGGGCGGGCTCACGGTGCTCTTCTACCTGCCTCCGGCAGTCTCGTCGGCGCACGCGGCGCTGGCGCAGACATTTTTCTGTGTGGTGGTCCTCATCGCTCTCTTCACCGCTCGAAGCTGGGTGGAAGAAACCCCGCGAATAGAAAATGACGAACGCCACCCCAGTCTGTTCACTCTGTGCTTGCTTTCAATTTTCGTGCTTTATGTTCAGCTGATTCTGGGGGCGATGTTTCGCCATCATGGCCTGAGTTGGTGGCCGCACGTGCTGAACGCAGCGGCAGTGGCCATCGTGCTGGCCTGGACTGCCATTCGCGCCTTGTCGCGATATTCCGGGATTGACGCCGTGCGGCGGCCTGCTATAACTATGCTCGCGCTGTTGATCGCTCAACTGTGCCTGGGTTTTGTCGCGTTCCTCACCCGGGTGGCTTGGGGGCATGACGCGGTCCAGCCTGAATTTCCCATGGTAGTCTCAACCGTGGCGCATGTTGCCGTGGGAGCGTTGCTGCTGGCCACCACGGTGGCCCTGGCGGTACAGGTGTGGCGGCATATCCCAGTAGCAGTTGGAGAACACATTCCCAGTCGGGAACGGAAGCCGGTGGCAGCATGAGTACGGCAACACAATCGCTGGTGGCCCCGCGTAGCGGCGCTCTGACCCTGGCGCGCGACTACGCCGAACTGGCCAAATTGCGTGTGACCACCCTCATTATCATGACCGCTTGGTGTGGCTACTACTTCGGAGCTTTGAAGTCCGGTGTCTCTTCCCTTTCCTGGGGGCTGTTTCACGCTCTGCTGGGGATCGGCCTGGTTTCCGGTGGGACCGCGGCCCTGAACGAAGTGATGGAGTGGGAAACCGATGGCCGCATGCGGCGCACCGCGCAGCGTCCCATCCCGGCCGGACGCTTCAGCCTGCTGCACGCCACCCTGGTGGGCACGCTGATGACGCTCGGCGGCGCTCTCTATCTGGGCCTGGCCTTGAATCCTCTGACCGCTTGGTTGGCCCTGGGGACCTCTGCGGTCTATCTTGGGGCTTATACTCCGCTGAAAAAAGTCCACCCTATCTGCACCTTCGTCGGCGCTTTTCCGGGAGCCATGCCGGGGGTGCTGGGCTGGACTGCGGCGCGAGGCCAGTTGGAGTGGGGCGCGCTGGTGATGTTTGCCATCGTCTTCTTCTGGCAGTTCCCTCACTTTTACTCGATCGCATGGCTCTATCGTCAGGACTACGAGGATGGTGGAATTCGCATGCTGCCGGTAGTGGAGCCGGACGGCAAATCCACAGGGCGCCACATCCTGTTTTACTCACTGGCGCTGATTCCGATAAGCCTGCTGCCTGCTCTCCTCGGTATGTCCGGGAAATTGTACTTCGCCGGCGCCCTGGTGCTGGGAATTGCGCTTTTCTATGTGGGCAGGCGCCTAGCGACATCGAAATTAGCGACCGGCAATGCGCGCTCCAAACAGCGGGCACGGCAGCTCCTGCAGGCAACCGTCTTCTACCTGCCTCTGCTGTTCGCCTTGATGATGCTCAACACAAGGTAACCTCGGAGGCTTCCGCCGGTTGAAGAGGACTGCCTCAACCGAGCACAGTTCCCCAGTTCCGGATAAAATACCCTGTGGTCTCCAAAGCCCCCGTTTACGTCGTGCTTGACCCCCAAAATAACGCTGCGCCTGCCACACCCGCTGTGATCTCGGTCCAGGACCTGGTCCACCGCTATGACGGACGCACTGCCTTGGACGGGGTTTCCTTCGACGTCCGCGCTGCCGAACTCTTCGGACTGCTCGGGCCCAACGGCAGCGGCAAGACCACCATGTTCCGCATCCTTTCGACCCTGATGGTCGCAGGTGGCGGTCGCGTGGTGATCACGGGATTTGACGCGGCCAAGGAGCCTAACCAGTTACGCCGCCAGATCGGCGTGGTGTTCCAGGCCCAGAGTATTGATTTGAAATTGACCGCCACCGAAAATCTCTGGCACCAGGGTCATCTTTACGGATTGCGTGGCGCGGCGCTGAAATCGCGCATCGCAGAAATGCTGGCCATGATCGGATTGGCGGACCGCGCGAAGGACAAGGCGGAGACCCTTTCCGGCGGAATGCAGCGCCGGCTCGAACTGGCCAAGGGATTGCTCCACCATCCCGCCGTACTGCTGCTCGATGAACCCACCACCGGCCTCGATCCGGGTGCGCGCCGTGACCTCTGGCAATATCTTCAGGTCCTCCGCGATGAAGAAAAGGTCACGGTGATTGCGACTACTCACCTGATGGAAGAGGCCGAGCGCTGCGACCGTCTTGCCATCCTCAACGAGGGAAAGTTGGTGGCGCTCGGAACTCCCAGCGAGCTAAAACGTGAAATCGGCGGTGACGTCATTCTGCTCGATGCCCGGGATGTGGAATCCATCGCGGAGCGGATACGCGCTCGTTTCAACGTGGATGCGCAAGTGCTCGGAGGCCAGGTCCGCCTGGAGAGGGAGAATGGCCACCGCTTCATCACTGACTTGGTAGAAGCGTTGCCGGGCGAGATTGAAGCCGTTTCTGTAAGCAAACCGTCGCTGGAAGACGTGTTCATCCACCGCACCGGTCACAAGTTCTGGACCGAAGATGCCGAACCACCATCGTAGCGCCGGTGTCTCGCCGCCTCCGATGGAAAGGCGAAGTAATTTAGGATTTGCGGGCGACCGAATCGCTTTCTTCAGACGGCGGGCCGGACGCCCGCCGGACAGCCGGCGAGACGTCGGCGCTACAAGGGGCTTGCCTATGATGCTGGTGCTTTCTGTTGTCCTTGGACTCGTTCCGCTGGCGGGAATTGGCTGGACGGTCGAAAATGGATTGATCACCACCGTGGACGGTCTTTTCATGAGCACCATCATGCTGGCCCTTTCTGGAATACTTTTTTTGAACGTATACCTGGAAGCACACAAGAAGTTCACGGCCAAGAAGGCGCCACCGGCGCAGAAATCGAGCTGACGTGGTCACCCAGACGGCAACCCTTCCGGCACACACCGCCCCCACAACGGGAGTCATGCTGCCGGCGTTTACATTGTGGTGGCGGGAACTGGTCCGCTTCTATCGCCAGCGTGCTCGCGTCGTGGGCGTGATCGCATCCCCCCTTTTGTTCTGGGTGGTGATTGGCTCCGGCTTTGGCAGTTCGTTTCGTTCGGGCGACGCCGCGGGACAGCAGCACTATCTGGATTACTTCTATCCCGGCGCATTGATCATGATTGTGTTGTTCACTTCGATCTTCACCATGATGTCGGTAATCGAAGATCGCAAGGAAGGTTTCCTGCTGTCGGTGCTGGTGGCGCCGGTGCCGCGTTCTGCGATCGTACTGGGCAAAGTTCTGGGCGGAACTACGCTGGCGGCGATTCAGGGCTTGATCTTTCTCGCTTTCGCTCCCTTAGTAGGGATACATCTGGGCTTGACCGGCTTCCTGCTGGTCGTACTGACCGTCGTCCTGGTCTCTTTCGCTCTCACCGCGCTGGGATTCACCATCGCCTGGTCGATGGATTCCACTCAAGCCTTCCATGCCATCATTAACCTGTTTCTGATCCCGCTGTGGCTGCTTTCAGGTGCGCTGTTTCCGCTGACGGGCGCGTCCGAGTGGATCCGATTCCTGGTGCGAATCAATCCGTTGACCTATGGTGTCGAGTCGCTCCGCGACTTGTTGTACCCCGGAAACCTGACCGAATTTCCTTTGCCGTCGTCCCTGGCGACACTGGTGCTGTTCTCCGCTCTCATGTTTGGCCTTTCCTTCATCATGGTGAGCCGCCGCACCACGAAGCCCGCCGCCTGATGCAACTCTCCGCACAATACGCCATCTATCCGGTGATTGATGCAGTGCTCAACGGCACCAGCGCCGTGCTGCTGTTGGTGGGCCGCAGTTACATCAAACGGGGGCGCATGGCGGCACACCGCGCCGTAATGATCACCGCGCTGAGTTCCTCTGCCCTGTTTCTGACTTCTTATCTGTACTACCATGCGCACGTCGGCTCGGTGCATTTTCAGGGACAAGGCTGGTCGCGCCCTCTGTATTTCAGCATTCTGATTTCACATACCATTCTGGCGGTCGCCATCGTGCCTCTGGTGATCATCACGCTGAGCCGCGCGCTGCGAGAACGTTTCGACAAGCATCGCAAGATTGCCCGCTGGACTTTCCCGCTGTGGCTGTACGTGTCGGTGACCGGGGTGGTGATTTACGTGATGTTGTATCACTTGTTTGCCACTTAACACTTCATTGATCACAGCGGCCCAGAGACACTAAGAAAAATAGTTGATCCCTTCTCTGCGTCTCCGTGCCTGTGGTGAAATGGTCTTATGGCCATCGTGAAACTCAAGATTGATGTCTCCGGCACTGTGGGGGACGAGGCCTGGCGCGGCCTGCAGCAGTTTGGTGAAATCCAGAGCGCCGCGTTCGGCCCAAAATTCGGATCGAGCGGAACTTGTAAGCATGCCGCCAATCAGCCCCATGCCAAAGGTGAGTGGATTGGCGCGGAAATCAGGCTGGAGACGCCGCTTCTGGCGCAGTACGCCATCTCCCACTATCTGGAACAGGAGCGCGTGCTGGATGCGGACGCGGTGGATTAGAAGATTACAGCCCTCGCGGAAATTGTCGCGCTCGTTGTAGGGACGCCGTCCCGGCGGCTGTCCGGCGCCCGCCCACCGTCGAGGGCAAGATGCCCTCGCGACAGCGGGCTGGATGCCGGCGCTACGTGGCCGAAGCGCATTCTCAAACTCTCCGCGACGCGGCCCCCGAGGCCGAGGGCTTAGTATCCACGACCAAGCATCGACGATTGAGCGCCTTCGATTCCGTCCAGGGTCACGCTGATCGCTGCTTCTGGTATAGTTTCCGTGGATCCACGCATGTCCGCTCTTCCCCAATCTCCTCAGGAAACGTCGTCGCCAGGTTCAGAGTCCGCCCCACCCGCCAAGCCCCGGATGTCCACTCGCAACCGGCTGCTCTTCTTCGCTACCGGCTGGCTGATTGTGCTCATGCCGTTTCTGTTCTGGTGGAACACCTGGTTCGGGCGGCAGCTTTCGGACAAACAACTGAGCGAGTATCTTAAGGATGACAAGAAGCCACGTCACATCCAGCACGCGCTGGTGCAGATCGGCGAGCGAGTGACGCGTCATGACCCGAGCGTCACGCGCTGGTATCCAGACTTGGTTCGCCTCGCAGCTTACCCGATCGAAGAAGTCCGTAACACCGATGCCTGGGTCATGGGCCAGGGTGTGGGCAGCAAAGACGCAGCCGGCGCCGGATTCCACGACGCGCTTCGGAAGATGCTGGCTGACCCTTCAGTCATGGTACGGGGCAATGCGGCACTGTCGCTGGTCCGTTTCGGCGACGCCACGGGGAGGCCGTATATTGTGGCGCTCCTGCAGCAGGCGAAGGTGACCGCGCCCCAGGCCGGAGCGATCACGGACTTGAGTTCACTGGGCACGACGATTCATCAGGGCGGCATCATCGCCAAGCTGGAATCGGGAGGACAAACCGTGGAAGTACGGTCGCCCATCAGCGGCCGGCTCCGTGAGTTGTCCGTCACAACCGGGCAAAGCGTCACCGAAGGTGACCCCATAGCAGCCCTGGATCCGGGAATGGACCAGGTCTGGGAGGCTCTGCGCGCTCTCTACCTGATTGGCCAGCCCGAAGATATTCCCGCCATCCGCCCCTACCAGCGGGAGCTGCCGGAGATCCCCGACCACGTTCGCCAACAGGCCGTGGCAACAGAGCAAGCGATACGAGAACGGGCGAAGTAGATCAACCGTCCTTCGTTATTGCGATCTGGTTTCCGGGGCTTGGAAGGTCATATTCAGGAGCTTCCCCGGGACTTCGGTGGCTGGCTGCGCTTCGGCGTTCCAAGACTTCAGTTGTCGGTTTCTAGTTCCCGGTTCGCAGTTAGAACGGCATTACTCCGACTTCTTTCTCGATCTCTGCCGTGTCCACCATCACGATTGCATCCCAGGGACAACCGTCCAGGAAGGAGCCGTCCGGGCCCTTGCTGGTGCACTTATTGCAACCGATGCAGAGAATGGGATCAACCTGAATGCGGCCGAAGGGGGAATTGTCTTCGTCCGGGACCCAGAACATGCAGTCCTCCACCGGACAATATTCCACACAGGCGGGTGAACCGGCGCACCCGGTGCAGCATTCGGTGATGACCGCCAACTCTTTGGGCTTCTTCTTGCGCGGGGTAAGCAAACCCTTGGACCTGGGTTCGTGTTTGAACTCGTCGGGCACCATCCCGACGATCCCCCTGAGCGGTTCTTCCGGCATCGGCGATATTATAACTCAAAGCGGCGTCAGATCTCGGACCTCGGACCTCAGCTTTAAGACCCCAGATGCTGGCGGCGGGGGCTGAGGTCCGAGGTCCGAGGTCCGAGGTCTGACGCCCGACGTCCCTGTTGTTCATCCATCACAACCGCTCCGGCGGGATTCTGGTATAGTGGCGTCCCAGCCCCTCGAATTCCGTTTATTTCTCAGGCTCCCCGGTTTAGTGTCCAAGCGAAGGGGCAGAAGGAGCAGCACTTATGGCAGGCAAAAGCGTCAATAAAGTCATTCTCATCGGCAATCTTGGCAAAGATCCCGAACTCAGGGCCACGCCCAGCGGCACACCGGTGGCAAAGTTCACTGTGGCCACCAACGATCGCTACAAGGACAAGGAAGGTCAGTGGCAGGATCGCACGGAGTGGCACAACATCACGGCTTGGGCGCGCACCGCGGAAATTGCCGGCGAATATCTCAAAAAGGGCTCGAAGGTGTATATCGAGGGAAGTCTGCGCACTCATTCGTGGGACGACAAGCAGACCGGGCAAAAGAAATACATGACTGAAATTGTCGTGAACGATCTGGTTCTGCTGGGCGGCCGCGGCGAGGCCGGTGGTGGCGGAGACTTCGGAGGAAGCTCGCGTGGCGCAGCCTCGGGAGGAAACAACTTCGATCAGCGGATGCCGGAAGCGGAGCCAGCCGCGGCTTCGTCGCCGATCAGTGATGAAGATATTCCCTTCTAAAACAGCCGCCACGCTGGGTGTCCCATCTTTGCGCGCTTTTTGCGCAGAGGTGGGAGCGGGTTTTCCGACGAGCCTATGAAGCGTTCCGTCACATCCATTCCTCTCGCTCCCTCAGCCTTCGCCAAGCATCACCATCACCACCGCGACGCTGAGGCCGACGGAGGCCAGTTCGACTACTACCTGCTGTCGCTTTCCTGGGCGCCCAACTACTGCGCGGGTCATCCCAGTGACCATTCGAGCGAATGCAGAATCGGCGGACACAGAGCGTTTGTGTTGCACGGGCTCTGGCCTCAAGTCAACAGCGGGGCGCCGCCCATGTCTTGTTCGACGGCCCCGCCGGTGGCGGCCGCCACCGTCGATCACCTGCTCAACTTCATGCCCAGCCGCGGCCTGATCCAGCATGAGTGGCAGAAACATGGCACCTGCAGCGGCCTCTCAGCACAGGATTATTTCGCCAGGGTCGAGCAGGCCTTTAAGAAGGTGCAGGTGCCCGAGCAGTATCCAAAGCTGGACCACGAGCAGCACTTCAGCGTGACCGATTTGGAGAGGAGTTTTGCCGATGCGAACCATGCTCCACCACACGCGTTTCGTGTTTCCTGTCACGCCGGAGAACTGGTCAGCCTCGAAGTCTGTGTGGACAAGAACCTTCAGTATCAGAATTGCACCCAGAGCGTGCGCGAGTGTCCGGTAAATCAGGTGGACATGCGGCCGCCGCAGTAGAAGGAGAAGCACTCATGCCGGAAGATCTTGCCAGCCAAAACTGCGTCCCCTGCCGCGGAGGTGTGCCTCCGATGAAGGGCGTGGAGCTGCGACGCATCCAGCAACTGGTACCGCAGTGGACAGTGGTAAATGAGCATCACATCACTCGCACGTTTACCTTCCCGGATTTCAAGCAGGCGCTCGCCTTCGTGAACCGCGTGGGAGAGATCGCGGAACACCAGGGACATCATCCCGACATCCTGCTGGCATGGGGCAAGGCAGAAGTTACCCTGTGGACGCACAAGATTGATGGCCTCACCCATAGTGATTTCATCATGGCGGCCAAAATCGACCAACTTTTGAAATAGGTCCGTAGGCCTCGGTCATGCATCTGTCGCTGGAATGCGTAATCGGTTTCCCGACCTCATCGCCCATCCCCACAGGAGCGCCGGCAAGAGCATGATGATCCCCGTCCCTGACGCTACTACTTGCGCCGATACTCCCCGATCGAGAAAGATCCCGCAGACGTAAGCTCCAATGGCGATGGTCAGCATGGAGAAACCGAGGTCAGCGGAAAAGACGCGGCCGCGGAAACGGTCCTCGGTGTTCAATTGCAGGATCGTGGTGGAAAAGACCCAGACCGTTGATCCTCCGCAGTGAGCCAGAATAATGCACGCGCACGCCACCCATATGTTCGGCGACAGGCCCAAACCACAGTATCCGAGTCCAATGGTGAGATAGCCGAGCAGAATGCCCAGCTGAAGGCGTTGCTCGGACCGGCCTGCCCAGCGGGCGGAAAACAGCGGACCCACGATGGCGCCAATCCCCCGCGCCCCCATCAGCAGGCTCATGCCCAACATGGCGGTACGTTGGGGATCGACACCACGCATGCGGACATGGAAATAGCTGTTGCCCATGACAGTGAAGAGTACCCAGCTGGGGCCGATCATGAGTTCGCCGGCTTTGGCACACATTGCTGCCAGGAGTCGGCGGTCCTGACGAACGTAGCGGATGCCGTCAAATACCGGAGAAAGATCAATCGCATCGCGGATGCGTAAAGGGGCCGCAGCCTGGGCGTGGGGTTCCTCAAAGCGCATCCCGCGAATGAGCATCGCCGACACCAGAAATGAAAGCGCGTTGAGCACGAACACGGCATCGCGCCCGAGCAGCGCGGCCACGACTCCGCCGATCGATGCCCCGACCAGCAGATTCACCGACCAGGTAGCCGACGAAAGCGTGTTGGCTACGAGCACATCTTCCCGGGCAGCGACATTGGGAATCACTGAAGTGCGGGCGGGCTCGAAAAACGCGGCCATCAGAGTCTCAAACAACAGCAGCGGATAGACCAGCCACACGCTGGAGCGGGAACGGACCAGCAGCATCGCGAACACGATCACCATCCGCGCCAGGTCGGCGGCAATCATGACTCGCTTCCGGCTTACACGATCATTGATGACCCCGGCCGCCGGACCGATAAACGTCTGGGGAAGGACCTGGAGCAGCAGCGCCAGCGCCACCGAGCTCGCCCGGCCGGTCAGCTGCAGCAGGAGGCTGTAGATAGCCAGGGTATAAAACCAGTCGCCGATCTCGCTGACGATCTGCGCCAGCCACAGCCGCCGGAAGTTGCGGTTGTGGCGCAGCAACCGCAAATACGAGGACAGTGAGATCGACGTGGAGGCGCGCTCAGATTGCAGGTCCATGTTGGTCGTTGGCCCTTGGTCGTTGGTCGTTGGCCCTCAATTCTTAATTGACAAACTGACAGCGGCGATTTTCTGGCCTTCGACCAAGGGCCGACGACCGAGGCCAACGACCAGCGCCTAGCGACTATAATGTACGCATGCTTGATGAAAACGATTTTCGCAAGCAGGCAGACTCAGCGCTCGAATCCTTGAAGAAGGCGCTCATGCAGGCCGAAGAGTCGTCCGAGATCGAAGTGGAAGACCAGTCCGGCGCGCTGCATGTTTCGTTCGAGGACCGCAGCAAGTTCGTCATTTCTCCCAATGCCCCGGTGCGGCAAATCTGGATCTCCGCGCTGGCCACCAGTTTCAAGCTGGACTGGTCAGATCTGGAACAGGATTTTGTGTTGTCCAAGACCGGAGAGCGACTCAAGGCCCTGGTGTCTCGATTGATCAATCAGCAGTTGGGGGAAGACGTCGTTACACTCGCCTAGGTTTACGCTACATGCCCGACAGTTTCTGTTTCAGATCGTCGGCAATCTGCCTGCCGTGAAACCTTCCGTTTTCGATGAAGATCTCGTTGGTTCTTGACCCGGCCACGATCACTCCGGCCACGTAGATGCCGGGCACGTTGCTCTCCAGGGTCTGCGGATCGCACACCGGACGGCACTGGTCAGTGGAAAGTTCGATTCCCATCGAACGCAGGAAATCATAGTCGGGATGGTAGCCTGTCATGGCAAAGACAAAATCGTTCTTCAGGTGGACCGGGCCCTCCGGGGTGTCGAGATCGACGTAGTCAGCCCCAATTTCCACAACTGTACTGCTGAAATAAGCAGCAATTTCGCTGTTCTTGATGCGGTTTTCGATGTCCGGCAGAATCCAGTACTTGACGTGGTTGTGTAATTTGGCGCCGCGATGGACCAGGGTCACGCGCGCACCGTGCCGCCAGAGATCAAGAGCTGAGATGGCGGCGGAGTTCTTGCCGCCGATGACCACGACATCCATATCGAAAAACGGATGCGGTTCGCGGTAGTAGTGAAAAACCTTGGCGAGGTCTTCGCCGGCAATATTCAACGGATTGGACAAATCGTAGTAGCCCGTCGAGACAATCAGCTTGCGGGTACGGTAATCGTAAATGCGGCCTAGCGTGTCAGTGGCCGTGATGTGAAAGTCATCGTCACTCCCGGTCACAGTCTTGACCCACTGATACTGGCGGACATCGAGATGATAGTGCTCGGTCACTTTACGGTAGTATTCGAGTGCTTCCTCGCGGGTGGGCTTCTGCCGGGCGGTGCTGAAGGGAATGTCGCCGATTTCCAGCAACTCGGGCGTAGTGAAGAACGACATGTTGGCGGGATAGTGATAGATGGAGTTGACTACGCATCCCTTGTCGATGGCCATGACTTTGAAGCCGACGCGCTGGGCTTCGATGGCGCAGGCCAGTCCGGTGGGTCCGGCGCCAATCACGATCACATCGGCACTGGTGTCTGGTTCGTCCTTCATCTGCGGACGCGGAAGGGTATCGGGAATCTGCTGGGTCGCGCCGGAACTCTGTTTAGTCACCAAATTGTTCGTCTCAGCCGAAATAGATCCCGATGTGGCCGGGCGTGATCAAGGCAATACGCTGGCCTGGAAGGTAAAGATTCTAGCACGCGGCGCGGGCAGGGCCTTTCCGCCTGTTGCCAGGTGAACGCTCCGCCTGTAGTCATCATAGAAAGGTTGGCTGGAAGGGACCGATTCCTTTGCGACCTTTGCGGTCAAAATCTCTAACCACCCAGACAGCAAATACGCGAAGGGCTTGTGGGCTGCGAAAGCAGCCTCCTCGCCGCGCTATAATTCCCAGTTGCTCCAATCCTCGGGAACCCAACATGGCAGCGCCCGCAAAACCGAAAACGCGCAGTGAATCCGACAGCATGGGACGAATCGACGTCCCGGCCAACGTCTATTGGGGCGCGCAGACGCAGCGCTCGCTCTTGCATTTCAATATTGGCCGCGACACCATGCCGCCGGAACTGATCCGAGCTTTTGGCATCCTGAAAAAGGCATGTGCGCTGGTGAACCAGGACCTGGGCAAGCTTCCTGCCGACAAGACCAAACTCATCGTGCAGGCCGCCGATGAAGTCATCGCCGGCAAGCTCAACGACCAGTTCCCGCTGCGTATCTGGCAGACCGGCAGCGGCACGCAGACCAACATGAACGTCAACGAGGTCATCGCCAACCTCGCCATCGAGCTGGCGGGCGGTGAACTGGGGTCGAAGAAGCCGATTCATCCTAATGACGATGTCAACATGTCGCAGTCGTCCAACGACACTTTCCCGACCGCGATGCATATTGCTGCCGCAGAGCGGGTGAAGAACGCCCTCATTCCCGCCATTCAGGCAGTGCACGATGCGATTGCGGTTAAGGCCAAAGAATTCGGCGATATCGTCAAGATCGGACGTACCCACTTACAGGACGCGGTCCCTCTGACTTTCGGGCAGGAATTCGGGGGCTGGGCCAGCCTGCTGGAGCGGGACAGCAAACGACTGCAACAGGCGCTCGATGGACTTTACGATCTTGCCATCGGTGGAACAGCGGTGGGTACGGGTTTGAACGCGCATCCGGAATTTGCGGAGCGCGCGGCAAAAAAGATCGCTGAACTGACCGGACTTCCCTTCCGCTCCCATCCCAACAAATTCGCGGCGCTCTCAGCGCACGACGAAATCGTCTTTGCCCAAGGGGCAATGGAAACGCTGGCCGCTTCGTTTATGAAGATTTCCAATGACATCCGCTGGCTGGCTTCGGGCCCGCGTTCCGGCCTGGGCGAACTCACCATCCCGGAGAACGAGCCCGGCTCTTCCATCATGCCCGGCAAGGTGAACCCCACGCAGTGCGAGGCCATGACCATGGTCTGCGTACAAGTTCACGGCGCCACCGCCGCGGTCGGCTTTGCCGGCTCGCAAGGCAACTTTCAGTTGAATGTTTACAAGCCGGTGATCATTTACAATTTCCTGCATTCCGTCACGTTGATCACCGACGCTTGCCACGGATATGTCGAATACATGATCAAGGGCATCGAGGTAGATCGCGCCAAAGTAGACGCGAACCTGAAGAACTCATTGATGCTGGTCACCGCGCTGACGCCAAAGATTGGCTACGACAAAGCAGCCAAGCTCGCCCACACTGCCCACGTCGAACACAGCAGCCTGCGCGAGGCGGCATTGAAGTCGGGCTATCTCACCGGCGAGGAGTTCGATCAGTTGATGAAGCCGGAAAAGATGACCCGGCCGTAGGCAGCGTCAAGCAAGTGTGGGGCGGACACTCTTGTCCGCCGCCTTTGAC
>JAIQFF010000211.1 GCA_020073395.1 Terriglobia bacterium | reverse complement strand
CCCGAACTGATCCTGATCCGACCCGTCGCAGACGCCGAACCGCCGCAGCGATTTCCGCCGGGGCATGGGCGGGTTCCAAAGTGCCGTAAACGAATAGATGGCGATTCATGGCATCAGCTTGGGCAAGAGCTTTTTCAGGTAGTCGTACCCGTTCTCATCGTCCAATACGTATTTTCGCACAGCTTCATGCTTCCACATAGCAAGCAGGTAATAATGAAATAAGGCCCGGATATCTGCCTGGGACAATTGGTCACATTGGTTGAGGTAGGCCATAAACTCAAAGAAATTAAGATAGTCCGTGAATTTGGCATCCTGCTCCTCCACCAGTTTTTGAATCTCTCTGGAAGTAGGGAGTTCTGAGTCGAGGGTCTCCCTGATGCCTTTCAAGTCTTCTTTTTCATAGAATTTCGAATAGAGGCTCGATATCCAGCGGGCGCGCTCCAGGGACGAGTTCCGCCAGTATGTGATAACAGCACAATGGCAGCACTCGCTGCGCATATCTGGTAGATATGCTCAGTCGTTACTGCGGACTGCAGCCAATGCAAAACCGGGAAGATGTAACCACTGATAAAGCTCATTTCTTCTCCTTTGCGATAGTTCAAAATGGAGTCTGGGGCGGAAAATCTATCAAAACCTACCGCGCCCCGCTAGGACATTTGAACACTTTCCCGGCCAGCCCTTATACTTACAGGCCGCGATGAAGGTAGTGGTGATCATTCCGGCGGCGGGCCTGGGGACACGCATGGCCCCGGCCTCCGATGCCAGGAGCAAAAAGCCCGCGGCATCGAAGCAGTTCTCCGAGATTGGGGGAACGCCGATCCTCATTCACACCCTACGCAAGTTTGCGGCCAGCCCGGAGGTCGCGGAAATTTACGTGGCCCTGCGCGCCAACGAAATTGCAGGTTTTCAGACTCGCTTAGCGGCGGACAAAGAACTTTCGGGCAAGAAGATTGAACTAGTGGAGGGCGGCGAGCATCGCCAGCAATCCGTGGCTAATGCGATCGGCGCAGTCTCGGCAGCTGCGGACGATATTGTTCTGGTCCACGATGCGGTTCGCCCTTTCGTGACTGAGGAAATCATTCGTGACGTGATCGAGGGTGCCCAAAAATATGGCGCGGCCATCGCGGGAATGCCGGCCATGGACACTATCAAGCAAGTGGAACGCACCTCCGAAGGCGCCGTCATCACGGCAACCGTGCCCCGGGAGCGGGTGGTGATGGCCCAGACGCCGCAAGGCTTTCGCTATAGCGTGCTGAAGAAGGCCTTCGATGAAGCCACGGCTGACGGCTTTCTCGGCACTGATGAGGCGTCTCTGGTCGAGCGCTCAGGCCACGAGGTTGCAGTGGTGATGGGCTCGCCGCGAAATATCAAGATCACGACTCCAGCCGACATGGAACTGGCGGAGTTTTTCCTGAAACGGTAAGGGCGGCCACGGATTTTCACGGATCACGCGGATAAGAATCAAACGATGGCTAGTACCATGATGCGAATGCGTTTCGGCCAACGACCGACGACCACCAACCAACGACAAGACTGGAAACCTTGAAACCAGAAACTCGCATTGGCTACGGCTGGGACTCCCACGAATTCAAGCGCGGCATTCCGCTGAAGATCGGCGGCATCACGCTGCCGCATTCCAAGGGTCTGGGCGGCCATTCGGACGGTGACGTACTTCTGCACGCCGTTACCGATGCCCTGCTGGGCGCTGTGGCTGCTCCCGATATCGGTTCTCTCTTTTCTCCCACTGACCCGCGCTGGAAGGGTGCTGACTCCGCGCTTTTCCTGACCGAGGCGGTGAAGCGCGTAATAGCGGCTGGCTACGCAGTGGTCAACGTGGACTCAACCCTGATTCTGGCCGCGCCCAAGATTGGTCCGCACGCGGCGGCGATCCGAAGCCATTTGGCGGAGCTGCTGGGGATCCCTCCAGACTGCGTGGGCGTAAAAGCCAAGACCCCGGAAGGCATGGGGACCGACAACGCCGCGATTGCGCACGCGGTGGTCTTGCTGGAGAAGAAAGCCGTCAAGCGTGTGAGCAGAAAAGTCAGGGAACAGCATTAGTCCAGGCGCGAGCGTTTTCGCGCGTGTAAGCGCAGCACCAGCGGGACGCTCGCTCCCACATGATCAGTGGCGCGCCGCTTCCACCAGCGCCCGGAAGATTGCCCGCGAGCCCTCGTCCTCTTCGACCGAACGTTCCGGGTGCCACTGCACCGCCAGAACAAAATGGTCTGGAGACGTGCCCTCGATGGCTTCGATGATGCCGTCCTGCGGGCATCGCGCCACAACGCGAAGTTCGTCGCCGATCTTTTCCGCTGATTGGTGATGACTCGAGTTCACCGCAACGGAAGGCGCACCTTCGCTGGCGTTTCGAGCCACAATCCGGCTTAGCCTGGTTCCGGCATCCACCTCCACCGTATGCGCGATAGGCACGTTTCTTCCCGCCTCGTGATTGACCGGCGACTCGATATGCTGCAAAAGCGTTCCGTGCCGGTACACGTTCAGTATTTGCAAACCGTAGCAGATTCCGAGCACGGGCTTGTGCCGGCTGTAGGCATCCTGCAGCAGCAGTTCATCCACCGCGTCGCGTCTGGGATCGGCCGGAGCAGTCTTCGGGCTAGATCGGGCCTGGTACTTCGCAGGGTCCACATCGGCCTTGCTTCCAGGCAGAAGTATGGCATCGCAACCCTCGATCAGCTTCCCGATTTTCAAGGGTGCCTCGTCGAGCGGAATTCGCACCGGTTCTCCGCCCGCCACCTCGATTGCGTGAGCGTATTGGGGAAACGCCCGCTCCGCATATTCCGCATCTTCGGAGTGGGGAACGGGGATGGCGATGCGCGGCGGCATGAAATGATTGTAGCGCTACATCAGGCCGTGGCTAGAGCAGCAGATCTCCCCGATAGATAAGTTCGCCGTCGACCACACGAGCCTCGGGCAACAGTTTGTGGGGTTTCATTGGTCCGGCGCCATCGATGTGAAGGACTTCATGGCCATGGGCCGTCAGCCAATCCGAAACCAGCATGCGATGGCAGTGGAAGTAGACGCGCTCGGCGCACATATAGGCGGTGGGCGATTGCTCGGCCAGCCTAATCAGTTCGGCCGCGGCATTCTGGAATTCCGCTGTGAGCATGTAATCCGCGTAGTTACGAAAGCTGGCGTTGCGCAAGGCGATGTGGGGCGAGTCGTCCCGAATGGCATTGCGCCGTCCGCCCAGCTCCTTCATCCAGAGGTATTGGATGCCAGCCGCTGGCAGCGTCTTCTCCAGCGATTCGCGGTTGAAGTGCGGCAGGCGGCGCGACATTGGGAAAGATCGGATATCGGCCAGCGTCGCAATGGAGTGAGCGCGGAGTGCCGCGAGCAATTCATCTAGAGTGCGAGTGGAGTGGCCAATGGTGTAGAAGGTCGAAGTTTGAGGCACCGCCTTTGCGAATGTCATCCTGAGCGCAGGGGGAAGGTCGCTTCGCGAACTTCCTACGGAGTCGAAGGACCCCTACATATCGGAATGCTGCCATCAGTACGGAACGAGATTCTGAGGCGATAAAAGCCAAGATTAGCAATCATGATTCAGCCTCTAGGGGTCTTTCGACTCCGCTCAAGATGACAAGCGTACCCTTTCACAGCGCTCGCAGCGCGGCCACCACGATCTCGTCCTGCTCCGGGAAGATGGTACGCAGGTCGAGCAGCACACGGCCTTCTTCCACGCGAGCAATCACCGGCGGGTCCCCGGCCCGCAGGCGAGCGGAAATTTCGTCGGCGCTCAGGCCTTTGCGGGTCACGGCCAGCAGGCAGGTGGGCAGGACCGCCGAGGGAGCCGCGCCGCCGCCGATCACTGATTCACCATCAACGATCTCAAGCGTCAATCCTGATGCTCGGATCGCGGCAACCGCTTCCACGCGCCTGCCAATTGCGTCTTTGGACAAATGCATCATGCGCAACGCCGGGATTGCATCGTGGTCATGCTTTACATAGGCCAGCAAGGTGGCTTCCAGCGCGGCGTAGGTCAGCTTGTCCACACGCAAGGCGCGGAACAGGGAGTTGGCCCGCATCCGGGAAACAAGATCGCTGCGGCCGCTGAGTATGCCGGCCTGGGAACCGCCGAGCAGCTTGTCGCCGCTGTAGCTGACTACGTCCACGCCTGCCCCAAGACTGTCGAGCACGGTGGGCTCACCAATCACCCCAACGGAACTCAGCTCGAAGAGCGCGCCGCTGCCGAGATCTTCCATCAGCGGAAGGTTGCGTTTGCGGGCCAGCGCGGCCAGTTCCGCGAGTTCGGGTTGTTCGGTGAATCCCGTGATCTGAAAATTAGAGCGGTGCACGCGCAACAACAGCCGGGTCTTTTCATTGATGGCGTGCTCGTAGTCGGCCACCCGGGTGCGGTTGGTCGTGCCCACTTCCCGCAGAGTGGCGTTCGACTTTGACATCACGTCGGGGATGCGGAACGATCCGCCGATCTCGACCAACTCTCCGCGCGAGACGATGACTTCTCCACCCTCCGCCAAAGTATTGAGCGCCAGCAAAACGGCGGCCGCGTTGTTGTTGACGACGATGGTGGAGATGGCGGCTGGCAGATGCCCGTTTGCCCCCACCTGTTCACTCAGCAGATTGCGAAAGAGTCGGTCCACGTGAACATCGCGCTGACCGCGTTGTCCGGTTGCGATATCGAACTCCAGGTTCGAATATCCCGAGGAAGCGTCGCGGATGTGTTCCAGCGCGGACGCCGCCAGCGGGGCGCGTCCCAAATTGGTGTGGAGGATGACGCCGGTCGCGTTGATGACCGGACGCAGCGAATAACTCAGCGACTGCCGAACCTGGCGTGCGATAGCGTCCGAAATTCCGGAGAGGGCGAGATCAACGTCGTCGTCCAACCTCCCGGCTGCAATCTCCGCTCGCAAGCTGGCGAGTACGACGCGGGCGGCATCAGCCACGGCGGCCTGACCCTCGCGGGAAATGATTTCAGCCAAATCGGGGCGATGCAGCAACTCATCGACGGATGGAAGTTTGCGATAAAGGTCGGTTTTGGAAGTTGCGGGCACCGGAATGATTATCCCATTCAGATCGCTGGAAGCCAAAGGCGGTAACAGTGTGCGGGCCACGACTGGTGACGGAAAAACTCAGGCAGGGCCCGAACGGCGAACCCCAGGCGCTGAAGAGCGACGCATTGGCAATGACGTGGTGGCACGACCAAGGTCGTGCCCTTCCCAAAACCGCGCAGAGCCCGAGCTCTCCCCCGGCCTCTTCACCTCCGTTCCGCGAACGGAGGGCCGAAGTCTGAAGGCAGAGGTCCGAGGTCCGAAGGCCAACCTCTGCCCTACGGTACAACTATCCGGCTGCCGGCTTCCTCCGGGGCGGCGATTCCGGAGGGCTTCTCGGGAAATTGGGCCAGGAGAAAGTCGGCGAAGGCACGGGATTTCGGCCTCCCCGAGGTGCGGCCGTGGGCCATGCGTACCATGAAAACCAGGGCGCGCAACACTTCCGAGTCGCGCAGCTGCACGTATCCCATGTGCTTTTGCTCGGCCTCGCGATATTCCTTGAGCATGTTCTGGACCTCTGTCGCCACCGCCTGCTGCGCAGGGCTGGCAATCGGATTCTCGTAGTGCAATCCGGAGTTGACCAGCGTTTCCCAGGTTTTTGCCAACGAGGTGAGGGCCGCGATCAGGTCGGAGTCCTTCAGGCTGCGGTCGGCGCGAACGCTTTTGGAAAGAGCGAAGGTCAGTCCCATGATCAAGTGTTCGCGCTGGTAAAGAAACTGGTCTTCGACTTCCACCTGCACGAAGAGGTCGGCCGGGTTGAGGTCTACCAGGCGGCGCGGCTTCTCATGCTCGCGGGCCTGCTGCAAATAAGCGCAGTCACTGGGACAGTCGAGGGTCACCTCGCGCTGCTCGCCACAGCATTGCGGGCAAATGCGGCCGTGGATGGCCGGGCAGAAGCGCTTTTCTTTGCGTTTCTCGCAAATCGCACAACTCACGGGACGAGTCTCCGAAGCTATTATGACATCAGGCCAGGCAAGGAAACCTGCCGGACAGCATGACGCGCGCTCACTCCTCCAGCGGTCAAATGGCCATTTTGGGACATCGACCCGCGCGACAAGGCGATTTCTTGTGGTCTTTCCCGGTTCCGCCACGAAGAAATCCGCGTAAAATGGGGCTGAAACGGTACTTTTCCACAGAACGCTGGTATAAGATAGCGCTTACCGCAGGAAAATTTTAGCGAATTCAGAGGAGGTTTCATGGCTTCAGGCATGACCAAGACACAACTCGTCCGCCATCTGGCCGAGAAGATCGAGACCAACAACAAGACCGCCGCAGCATTCCTTGAGCACCTTACCGACACAGCCGTCAAAGAGACCAAGAAGAACGGCATCTTCGTGATCCCCGGACTGGGCCGGCTGGTAAAGGCCCATCGCAAGGCCCGTATGGGACGCAATCCTCAGACTGGTGAACCCATCCAGATCAAAGCCAAGACCGTGGTGAAGTTCCGTGTCGCCAAGGCCACCAAGGACGCTATCGCCCCCAAGAAGTAGGTTTCGTTTCTTGCTTTGTGCGAAGGCCGGCTGAAAAGCCGGCCTTTGGTGTTTGTGGGAAGGTGTGGGGCGGACACTCTTGTCCGCCGTCTTTGACTTTGCTTTTGATTTTGACTTTGGCTTGGGAATCCACGAACCCAAACGGGAAAGCCTGCCCCAAGATTTCCCAAAGTCAAAATCAACTTCAAAGGCGACGGACAGGAGTGTCCGCCTCACACTTCATTTTCCGTATTCGTTCTTTACCACGTCTCCGCCCTTCATGACGAACTTCACCCGCTCGAGCGTGGTCACGTCCTGTAGGGGATCGCCATCCACGGCGATGATGTCTCCCCACTTGCCGGGTTCGACTGCGCCTATTTTGTCGGACCAACCCAAGAGGTCGGCGGCACTGATGGTC
>JAIQFF010000210.1 GCA_020073395.1 Terriglobia bacterium | reverse complement strand
GCGAGTCCGCCGAGGGATCTATTCAACATTTCAATCTGAAAGAAGTAAGAACAACTTCATGGAATGGAATCTCAGAATAGCCTATTCATAGGACTTCAACCCCAATGTCCCTTCTCTTCCAATGGTGGCATGTGCTATAATGTCTTTAAACGCCCTGCGGCTTTTTCCCAGCGCGCTCACGGACTTTTTCGCTGAAATCCGAAACTTTATCGGTGATTCCGTCTCGCGTTTCTTCACCGCTGGCCGGTGCGATTAGCAGGCCGACGCCCACGCCGATCCCCACTCCGATCAGCAGAGCAGCGACTTTGCCGAGTATTTGCGAATCTTCTTTGCCGCGAAGCGCGTCGGTAGCGCGGCTCACACGGTCGGTCGCGGTGTCATACGTATCCCGGACTCTGTCTTTGATGTCGTCCACATTGTCTGGCACACGTTCAAGCAAGGAATCAAGCAGGTGGAGTCCGGTATCGAGCAGGACGCTAAATAGTGGTTCGCGCTTCTTGAATCTCATATGTGTGTCTCCCGACGATTGTTTCGCCGCTATGAAGATGCAGAAACAGGGTGAGATGTTGGCGGAGATATTGAATGGTTCGTCTCCATTCGCACGGCGTCTTGGCAAGCCGAATAGTGTTTTGCACTAGGACAAAGCAACTGTTTGCGGATGCGCGACTGGCTCCGCACCGTACTTTGGACGATGGACCGCGAGTAAAGAACCGCATTCGACGGTGTGTTTCTGGAAAAAGTTGCCGAGATGCCTGCTGCTCTCAAATTCGCGTGGCACGAGCAGGCCGCTCGCATCACGGCGGCTTAAACGGTTATGGCTGTACCGAATTCAACCCAATGTAGACCGCGGAGCGGAGTCCTCCAACGTTACGCACGTTACGCAAAGAGGGGAGCGGTTCACGCCATGGCAGAATTGAAGATCGAACCAAATCCAAAAAAGATGCGTTGGGCGGCGATCCTGGTCAATCCTGCCGCTCATACCAAAGAGTTGGTCGGGACAGCTATGGCCCGCCTTTGACTTTTTCTTTCCACTCAGCCGCGTGCTCGGGCTGTGGATGCAAAAGAAATGTACGCCGTGGCCCGGCCAGTTAATAGTTCACGCTAGGACGGCATGAACATCCGGTAGGCCCCACCGGCCCGAAGGTATGCTCAGGTCAAATTGCTCCTCAAGCTGATGAATGCCACGCCCCAAAGCCGCCGCTCGCACTAGGAGATCCGGAGGAACACGTCAATGCAGAGCAATTCGCCTGCGCCGAGAACTGACGTGAAGGGCTTCTGCGAGACCGCGGTGCATCGTTTTCCCTCGAAGCTGTCTCCCGTGGAATAAGGATTAGAAAACTACTGATTCCCGCCCGCTCAGACCGTCCGCATAAATAATTGAGTTTCCAGCCTTGCGTTTGCTCAATTCGGGTGGGGATTTTAGCTCGTGACTGTGCCGCTCGTCGGCGAGCAGTCTTGCGATTGGCCGTCCGTTGTCGGCTCATATCGGCCACGCGGATTACTTCCGGTTGGCCGACCAACCGGGGACTACTCGATTCGTGGGCATCGGGGCGTCTGTCAGGACCAATTGGCCAGATGGATCCACTTTTGTGCCGCTTACGCCGTTCGGATGGAATTATTGACAGCACGCCCTCTTCGTTTCGGGAAGTGTCACTCGAGTTCGATCTTCGCTAGCCCATAGATGCTTATTTCGTTGAGGTCGAGTATCAACATCTGACGCCCCGCTCTGCTCACTGTCGTGTATTTCACTGGTTTCATCTCGGTGAGCGCTCCACTCCAGGTAACGCTTCGAGCGGTCTTTCCGCGAGGAATCGCCACTTGCACCTTCAGGTCCCGTGCAGGCGTGATCGTGCCGTCCACCGTCACGTCGTAATTAACGACGTGGAGCAGCATCCATCGATCGGCCTTTTCCGTCATCGTAGTAATTTCGACAAACGGAGATGCCGATGTGAGGCGTGTCACGCGCGTGCCGAGACTCTCCCGCACTTTGTCGGCAACGCGCTCCAGAAGTTTACGCAACTCGGGGTCAATGCGGTTCCGTGTATAGCCCTCTGGGATGTCGGCGAAGACATCAGCCATCGTGGGACCAAACGTCGTATAGTCCCCGTGCGACTTCATCGGGATCAGGAACCGGGATGGCGGAATCTGGACAGGGACGAACAGCACCTGCCCTTTGCCGATTCTCCGCGTAACATCGGTGGCAGGATATTGTTTGCCGCCCAGTAATTGGGCCAAAGGTAGCTTAGATTGCGGAAGACCGTACTGGTCCTTGCTGCCGCTGGCGCCCACAATCAGCAGCGTGCCGCCGGCCTTGGCATAACGCACCAGCGCTTGCTGATTCTCCGAGCTCACCAGCGGAAGATATGGAACGACCACCATATCGAATTGGTTGATCGCCGGGCTCGATAGGTCGTCTTCGGTCAGCATGACGTGAGCCATCCCGTTGTCCGCCAGCACACGCGAAGCACTAAACGCAAAGCTCAACTCATCGGCGAGATACTGTCGCAACGAGGCGACTACCGCGACGTTTGCGTGCATTCGTACGTTGCGGAGACTGTCCTCATTTGTCGCCAGGAACCGGTACATCTGCGTGGCGCCGGCTGGTGTTAATCTTTTTTCCCGGAAGACAGCGTGATTCGCTACCGCTTCCGCGATGTTGATCTGAGACATCGCATTCAGGCAGCTCTCAGTGGGGTGGGGAAAAATCGGCGGCGTGATCTCGGTTGCATACACGATCACCGGTTTGCCATGTGTGGCTGCGGCGAGGAACTTGAAGGCCGGACTATTCGTGATTTTCGTGCCCTGTTCGTCCTTGCGTGGCGCCGAGTCGAGATATTCCTGCACTTCGGAATAGACAAAGTCGTCGTATCCGTCGCGGCCCAGCATTTCCATGTTGCCGGCCGCGTCATAACTGATTGGGCCGTAGCCGAACCCCCCAAACACATTTCCTGAAATCATGAAATTCGGGTTGTACTTCCGGGCGACTTCGCGCAGGCGCTGATGGAATTCGGCTACGGAATAGCCACGGAAGGTATTCCATTCCGCCCAGAACGCTTCACCGCGCTTCTTCGGCAGCGCGATGTTGTCATAGTCGTCTGCGCCGTACTTCGCCTGCGCCACCTTCGGGGGAAGGTTCTTCTTCAGATACGCAGCAAAGTTCCGTTTGCAGTACCCGCAATAGCAGGTTCCACCCGCGATCTGCGTCCAGTCGATGTAGGAGCCATCGATCCCGGTTTCCGCCTGCGCACGTATCCGGCCCTCCATCAAACGAGTGAAGTGCGGATTGTTGGGGCAGCCCCAGGTTTCGAACTCGTTCGTCGTTTCCTGGCCGTAGGGAGCATAGCGGTAGTGAGGAAAAGTGCCATCCGGGCGAACCGTGATCCACGTCGTCGGGTCTTGTGCGGGCTTGGGACCCAGGTAGTCCTCGTAGTCGTTCCATTTCTCGCGCCAGAATTGCAGCATTCGGATCTGATCTTTCTGCGGTTCGTCCTTGTTCGACGCCGAACGCCCGTGAATCGAACTCGTGAGATATCGGAGAACGATGAAGCCCTTGTCGTGGAGAGCGCGATTGTTAGCCTTCGCCTGCTCCATCCCGCGATTGAACTCTTCGCGACTCACGTCCTCGAAGCTGGGCGCACCGCTTCCAAACGTGATGGTCATGTTGTTCGTCTTCAGGAATTCCTGGTCCGATTTCTGTCCCAGCCGCCAATGCCCCCAATCAGTGTCGGGAGCCCATGTTCCGGGCTTTTCCTGCGCGAACGTGACCATCAATGCTGTAACTGTAAGAAGGACATATCTGAATAAACTCTTTGATCGCATTACTGCCTCCTGTGGTTCTTTGCGGTCTCACTCATCGATTTGTTTCCAGGAAATAAAGAATTAGTTCTGATTCTTTCGTGAAAGAGGGGAGTTCCAACTCATACGTTCGGCCGACGTTCCCTATTTTCAAATCCCGTCCGCCCAGTGTCGCCCGACGCAACTGTTGACCAGATCGCAAGCTCACCCGCGGTGGCTCCGAGCCTGGGGCCGCTAGTCGCAAAGCAAGCGTGCCCGGATTTTCTTTCACTGCGAGGATTTGCAGGTTTGCACGTGTCAGATGAAATCCGGCGGTCGACACTTTTACCAGCTCAATCCGACGGTCCGAGCGCACGAACCCCTTGATGTGACCATTGCTATCGTCCCACTCCTGCCAGTCGGCATTCACTACGACCGCCGGCTCGGCGACTGCAACGGCGAATCTGGCCTTTGATTTCGCTTTCACATTGAAGACTAGGCCCGTGGGCGTCGGCGCCGCCTCGGTCATTCGCTTCGACACGTATGTCAGATGATCTGCTTTTGTTGGTTGAGCGCCCAGCTTGATCGTGATGGAGTGCTTCTTTCCTGGGGAAAGATTCGGCAGAATCAACAAACGGTCATCAAAGGCAGGATGCCCGCGTCCATCGATCAGGACCGCTTGGATGAATTGTCGGGTGTTCTCAACGCGGATGCCCATACCACCCAAAGATTCCGAAGTATCGTTCCGGCGCAGACTCGAGAGGTCGAGCGTCATCTCGATGGTGTCGTCCGATGCTTTCCATGAGTAGTTCCATTGCGCCATCGCACGCAGTTTTTGCGCGAGTTCCTGCGGCTCCGGGCAATAGATCGGAAGCGTACCAAACTTCGTTTCCATTGCCTCGTAGAATGGGAAGTTGTTCTGATTGGTGATGCGCTTGTCCTTGCCTTCATTGACGGGCGCGGACGAGATCGAGTAGTCGTGCCACATCTCGTTGAAGATCACACCACGCCCGACATTGTGAAACATGTGGTCGAAGATGGCTTCTTCGTTGGCGGTAATCTGAGCTGTCGTATAGCTCCAAGTCGGATCGTAGAACCACTGGTAGTCCGGATGAGGAGAATTCTCGAGCAGAACAAAATCCTTGTTCGCACCGGTAAACCAGGTCATGTTGCCAAAACCCAGCGGCACGCTCTGCTCCAGGCCATGGGTCATGTAGAACGAGAAGCGCCCAGCTACTTCACCGTAGTCCTCCATCGGAATCGTGTCGCCAGGATTGATCATGGACTGAATCTTGCGAATCGGAAAACCCTGCGCTCGCATGTTCTGCTCGATTTCCTCGACCGACCCGTCGAGTTCTTCCCGCCAGCGGTCTGGGGTCATCTTTCGATCGATTTCGTGAAACTTGCTGTGAGTTCCGATCTCGCCCCCGAGGTTCTCTAGGCGCTTGCCAAGCGGCGCTAATTTGTCCCAACCTGCCTTCTTCACGAAGCTGGATACCCAGGTGTAAAGCGGCACGACTCCGGTATCCTGCGCAACGCCGGTTAAAAAATTGAGCGTCTTGAGTTGGTAGTTGAGGTCGCCGCTATTGTCTCCATCAAAGCGCACGACGGCGGTCAGGTTGGCATTGGATACCTGCGGAGCAGGAAACGGGACGTCCACGTCGCCATAGGAAGCCCATTGAACCGCGCGGATCATTGCGTTCCAGAGTTCGTTAGCATAGCTGACTTGCGGCGGGTCATTGCGAAAAAACGTTCCTGCGCCTGCTGAGGTTCCAAAGTCACTCACGAGAACAACGCGGCTACTCCCGAGTGTTGCGCAGGAAAGGTAAGGAAAACTGTGCTGGCCATCGGTCGAGACCAGCAATACCGCTCCGCCGGCCCTCGGCTGGAGCACATTTGTGGCAGACGCGAGCACCGGCGTTAGAAACTGTGATACCTCGAATCCACGTGTCACATAGTGATCATTTGAAGCGACTCGAATCCGGTATTCGGTTCCGCCCAGCAGTCCTTTGTATTCCAGTCCGAGCAGATCATCGAGAGCGTGGTGATCGCGCTCCTTGTCGTTCTCATCTTTAGTGGCGAGCGGCCCGTCAAGGATCACGCTGTGGTTGCCCGCAAGATAAGCCCCCAAGCGGAGGACGATCTGTGAGTACGTCGCGTCATCCACCAGCGTCGCTTGGCCAAAAACGAGGGTGGAGTACTTCAACAGTTCCTGGTCGCCGGGCATTTCCTCAACAAAGAGTGTGTCGTACGGAATCCCCGCCAGCGTCGCGATACCGACCCAGCCGTGTCCGGCCAGTTGACTCGTTTCCCACGCGTGGTGGTAGCTGGTTTTGCTCAGAAAGATTGCCAAGCGGGGCTCCGTGAACGACGCGGTCGAAGCAAACGCCATTCCGCACATAAGCAGCAGGGCCGCACTGAACCGTAACATTTTCATCGCCACCTCCTCGGGCAGGAGTTGCCCGCTCGGCACTTCATTGTGGCCGCACTTCCAAAAGTAGATGTTTTTCGAACTCAACCGTCAGATGGGCATTGTGTTTCGATACTGTTCCAAGCTTCGTTCCGTTGACGTAGTCAACGACGTCATAGGTTCGGTCTTCGAGACCACGGAGCTCAACGGGGCCTTTCCAGTGCTTGGCATAAAACGCGTAGTACAGAGTCTGCTGCTTGCGAATGACGTGCGTCTCGGGCACATCAAAACCGATGTCGTAAAGTTGTCCGAGATATTGGCCTTGCGAGAGCATCTTTTCGCGATAGATGCGAAGCCAGGTTTCGAACTCTTTTTCGCGCGACGGCGTCAAATCAGACTTACTTCGCTTCTCCGCCAGCGAGGGCAGGACAAACTGCGTTCCCACGACACCGCCGACCCCAACCGTGGAAGCAAAGTCGTCTCCTCCATCACTCAGTTCGACGTGATCGCCGAAGTACGGGATGGAGTCTCCGATCAAAGCTTTTAACGTTTTAGCCTTGGAGCGAACCTGGAACGAACTTCCGGGGTCGGAGGCAACGGACATATTGAAATGCGGCATGGTGAAGAAGGAATATGCAGTGCCGCAAGGACAGAACTCTACCAGCGACCCGGGCTTCACCGTTTGCGCGGTTTCGTAGATCTCACGGAAGAAGTCCGGCAAAGCCTCAACGGATTCCTCCGGGCGTTCGTGGTGATGAGCGGGGTTGTAGCATGCCGGAACGCCGTTCATATGTTGGCCGTCCAACTTCAGGCCATCGAAACCCCAATCCAGC
>JAIQFF010000209.1 GCA_020073395.1 Terriglobia bacterium | reverse complement strand
GACGTCCACATCGCATACAGCTTGGGAGTCGGGTCCGTCCCCACACAGTCTCTACACTGTTGATTACAGTCCCGAAGTCTTGCTGGCGGCGCTGGCGACATTCACGCCGTGTGAGGTGCTGGCGTATTGCGCAATACCTTTGTACAGTCCTTCTGCGATTTTTTGGCGATAGCTGGCGCTTTGCAATTTGGCTTCGTCCGCGGGGCTGCTGACAAAGGACACCTCGGCAAGAATTGCGGGCATCGAAGTTCCAGTAAGCACCACGTAAGAAGCTTTCTTCACGCCGCGGTTGCGCATGTCCGGAATCTGCGTCACCAGCGCGTGATAAAGCGCATGCTGTACCGCGGCCGCAAAGCGGCGCGACTTCTGCACCTTGTCGCGAATATCAACATTGTTCCAGTTAACGTTCTCGGCCGCGGCGCCTTCGGCATCGGCGTCTGAAGTTCGGGCTCTCACCGACGAATACGTGTTGGTGTAGTAAGTCTCCGAACCGCGCGCCGAAGAATCATCGCTGGAGTTCGCGTGCACCGAGACGAACAGGTCAGCCTGCGCCAGGTTGGCGATTTCGGTCCGCTTTTCCAGCGCAAGATAGGTGTCATCCTGCCGGGTGTAAATGACTTCCGCGCCCAGACGGCTCTCGACCAGTTTGCCCAGGCGGCGCACGATATCCAGTACTACATCCTTTTCCATCAAACCCTTGCGTCCCACCGTACCCAGGTCCCAGCCCCCGTGGCCGGCATCGAGCACCAGACGAAACTTTGGGACCCGTGCCCGCAATTGCCCATCGAGCTTGTTCTCCGCCCGGGCAGGGGCCGCCGGCAGGAGCGCAGTTTGCGGCTTGATATCGGCTTTTGGCAGGTCAGGGACGCCGCGCTCCAGCATGCTTCTTTTCCGGATTTCCACCACCAGTCGGTAAGGGTTGGACTGCAGGCTGACGGAAAAATCCGAGGAACCCGTCGTTTCCAGTACGACCCGGCTTATACCTTTTCTCGGCTGTGCGATGCGAACCCGCGCCAGGCGAGCGTCTCCAATTTCGATCGTCTTGCCGAACATGCCGGGCGCCAGTGAGGTATTGTGGAGGTCAATGTAGATCCGCTCCGGAGATCCCAGGCGGTGGGCCTCGTATTGCACTTCACCCTGCATATCGATAATCACGCTGCTCGAGTCCGCTGACGAGACATGGTATATGCCAGTCACCAGGGTCGGCGCAGAAAGCTTCTCGTCCGTGCCTGAAGACGGCTCGTCTTCTGGTACGGGTGGCGCTGGCTCGGGCTGCGTTTCCAAACCTGCAGAAACCGGAGGCGGCGTCTGCGGTTTGGAAACGGACGAGTGGCGCAACTTCCACCACACTCCTGCTCCCACCGCGAGGGCCAGGGCAAGCACCAGAAGCATCACTGCAAGGCCGGTCGAAAATTTCTGCCTTTTCCCGTACTCCTGAAAAATCTGGGGACGGGGCTGGGGCTCAGCGACTCCGGCCGGTGCACGGGCGGCGCCAGCGGCTTCTGCCGGGACGGCACTGTCGTCGGGCTTAGGGCTGTGAGGCGGGGTTTCGACTGCTTCGGCGACCAACCGCTGCGAAATCTCAACCAGCCGGTTTTCCTCTTCCGGCTTCATGGCGGCTAGAATCAGTTCGGCCAGCAGGTTCAAACTGCGAACATCACTGTCATTGAAGCCATACGGTTCAGCGGAGAAGGCTTCCAGCAGGCCAATAGTGCCATGCGCGGATGCGATAGGTACGGCCACGATGGAGCGAGTACCCAGGCGACGGCAGACCTCCACGTTCACCCGCAGGTCGTTCTCGGTGTCATCGCAGCGCACGATTCCGCCACTGCGAAGGCACGCGCCAGAAAATCCTGATTTCGGGTCCAGGCGCGCTCCGGGCTCAGGCACAACGGTTCCTGCCGCCGCCCGACAAACAATGGCATCTCCCTCAGCCATGGCAACCGCCACGCCATCGGCCCCGGTGAGGGTAAGGGCGCGCTCCGCCACCAGTTGCAAGACTTCATCGAGGACGAATTGCTCCAGCTGCCAGACATCGGTGCTCAACGGTTCGCCGCTTTTTTCGCGGGCGCGCCGCTGGCGTATCTGCTCGTGCAGGCTGGAAAACGCCAGCAGAGCTTGCAGAGCTTCGTGCCCCGGCGCGTAGCTGACGGACGAGGTAGCGGGCCGGGAGCCGGCAGGTGAAGAGATCGCTGCGCCTTCCCCGATTGACCCGCTGTCAGTCAGTCCGTTGTCAGGTAACCTGTTACCAGGCGACCTGTCATCAGACACTCCGAGGCTCGCGTTGTGCGGATTAGCACTCATTTGTGCAGTGGAATTCCTGTGGATTATTTTTCCTCAGCCGACACGGCGTCTGAGGGGAAGTCTCTCGCATCAACTCTCATACGATCCACAGATCCGGTACGGCCATTGGGGGATCGCCGTACTGGCAGCTTTTAAGTTACAGTGGATTTGCTCTGATCGCAATATTGTCCGTGCCCCTAAAGGTCTGGGCCGATGGGACGGGTTGGGCAAATCCCGTAACAGGCGCAGCCCCTGTTTCTCGACTGCAAGCTCTTGCACCGGGCCCCAACTTAGGCGTATCCTTTTGAAATAGAGGAGTTTACAGGCTGTGGCAGATGAATCGAAGAAGAAAAAATCGCGCTGGCTATGGCCCCTGGGCGTAACCGCTACCGGCCTGACTGGCGCCGCGGTTGTACTATTGCGGGGTTGCTGGCATAACAAGATGAGCTGGCCGGTCCGTTCCCACGGGTATTCCTACCAGGTCTGCATGGGTTGTGGGATCAAGCGCCTATTCGACGAAAAGGCCTTTTGCGCCTACGGTCCCTACCGCTACGATCTCAATGGCTTAATCGCATGGGATCGCGCCCACCAGGGCGAGACTTATCCTCAGGAAGAGCGTCCCGCGTCCTGACGCTGTGAACCAGAAAACCGCGTCGGTTGAACCAGCGTCGGTACTGAGAAGCGGTCACGCCCTTGGCTAGAATTTCGCCATGGATTTTCGCGTGGCGCCGTCACCCAGGGCAGACGCAGGCGGCCTCACACCCCTCGGCCGACGAAGTCACTATCGCCACCAGATTCAGAGCTTGGCCTATGTCAATCTGGATCAGGCCAACGGCGGCGTCATCCGCAATCTGGGTGACACCGGTCTGGCCATTCAGGCCGTGGCTCCTCTTTACATAAACCAGCAAGTTTTTCTGCGCTTCGATCTGGCTAATCCGCGGGTCCGGGTCGAAGCCACGGGGCGCGTGGCCTGGGCCGATCCCGTGGGGCAGGCAGGGGTCGAATTTCTGCTTCTTTCCCCGCGCTCCCGGCGCTTGCTGAAAGAATGGATTTTGATCCAACTCCTGGCTTCCGCGGAAAACTCGGCCGGGGATGCCGCTTTCTTCCACAACAATAGCGGCCAGGAGGCTACAGAGCTGTTGTTCTCCTCGGCGGCGCGGCCGGCAATCCGCCTGAAGCCAGAAGCGGCCGGCGTGCGACGGAGCCAGGGAAGCGACGGTCAGCCAGGTACGTTGCATCTGCCCTGGTTCCCCTTCCCCATTTCAGCATCTGCGCTTTCGCGGCTGGTCGATGGATTAATTGTCTTCTCGGCTGTGTTGCTCTTCGCGGTGATTTGTATGGCCATGGTTGGAGTGGTTCCTGCCTGGCCCGTCGCACTCGTGATGGGATTGGGAGCGGCCGTCGTGTTCGCGGCGCTATATCGCTTCCTGTTTTTATTCCGGATGGGCGGCACGCCTGGAAATTGGTTGGCGGGAACCGCCGGCAACGCATTCGACGGAAATGAAATTCCAGCCGACGACCGACCCCGATTTCGATAGCACTTCGGACGTCGGACTTCGACAAATGCAATTCTGAATACGCAGCCAGACCTCCGGGCCTTGAAGTCTTAAGTTCGACGCCTGAGGTCTGAAGTTCGACGTCAGCTAGTGAAGTACTGGCGCTCCAGCCAGAGTTGCAGTTGCCGCTTCATGCGTGGGGCGGCGTCCACGAAGCGGATGCCCGCATTACCCTGATTGTCCTTCCACGCCAACTGGCCCAGGAACTTCATGGCAAGCTTGGTGCCGGGTAGGGTGAAGTTCACGTTCACTTTTCCCGCGGTAAGTTGAGGTTCTTGCAGACGAACGCCGATGCCGCCCTGGCTCAGGTTCAAAAGAAGCGCGCGCTGACGCTTCCTGGCGGCGCAGGTTAGCGACACCGGAACATCCAGAGTCGCACGATGGTAGCGCAGCCTCTCATCCAGGATCATGTTGCGTGCTGCCGATAGAGTGTGGACCGCCTGCTCCACCGAGATCGGTTTTTCAAAAACGAAAGAAGCGCCTTTGGACTCAAGCTGCTTCCGGCCGCCGGAGCCGCTGACGATAATAAGCGGTACCGCGTTCCGGATGCTGCCGTCCTGCAATCCTTTCAGGAAACTGGATGCGCCGGTGAGGTCACAATCCACGATGAGAGCGTCAATCTTAGACTTAGCCAGCTTGACGCGCGCGCGTTCCGGCTCCGATTCCACCTCGACTCCAATGTGCAAGCCGCCGAGAATGCATTCAAGCACGCTGACTTCCTGAAAATCGCGTGAGACCACCATGGATGAGAGTGTCATCCCGCAACTGTAGCCGGGCGCGTAATCAGTCCCTAGATAACCAAGGTAATGGAGCGACGCGCGGGCGTCAGACGTCGGACCTCAGACCTCGGGTGGCAGACGCCGATCCTCGAACGCCGCACCTCGGGACTCTGGATCTCGTGAGTCGTGGGTGATCGCCGGTGTCGTGCAAAAGCGGGGCTTTTAGGGCCGTGTTCTCCAAGCGGCAGGCCGACATTTCTTCCATCGCGACGCGGCGCCGAAAGCGCCGCTCTTCCACGACGCTCTCCAGGTCTGTGCTCGATGAAAGTTTGAAGACTCCACCGGAATTTAAGGCCGAGGTCCGACGCCCGCGGCCCGACGCCGTCCTAAGTGATCACAATCGTGACGATGCTGGCGCAGGTTTGACCTGGGGTGAACTTGGCCCGGACGACTTGTTGCATGGGGAAGCGACTCCGCTCGTCGCCGCAAAATCCGATCGTCGATGAAGTGCCGTCGCGCAGAAACGTGACAAACGTGACTTGCACGGTCGTCCCACTGTCGCCGATGACGGCACTGATCTGCACAACACTGACCATGCCGCTGACGCTTGAGGTGCCGGGGTTGACTGCGCCGCCGACGAAGAACACGTTTCCGCAGCCGGTGAGGGTCACGGTCATGCAGATTACCAGCAAGAAAGAAAGGGAGGGTTTCATGATGCGCCTGCCGACTAAACTTCGGCAAAAGTGTACACCTTACAGGGCCGAGGTGTGAGGGCCCAAGTCCGAGGTCTGCAGTCCGACGTCCGAAGTTTGCTTGCGGATTTCCTGCCAAAGCTCCTGGCGTCCGGCTCCCGTTCTCGCGGAAAAAGGCAGAATAGGAGACTGCGGATATTCCTGGGCAAGAGTCTGAAGCGCATTCCGCAACTGGTTACCTGACAGGCGGTCACTCTTGGTCGCGACGATCAGAGTCGGGCGTCCGATGCCGGAGAGAAAATCCAGCAACTGCCGGTCGGCGGGCTGCGGCGGCACGTTCACGTCTATGAGCGTCACGCACAGCGCCAGGCAGGGGCGCTCTTTCAGATAAGGATCGATGAAACTCGGCCACTGCTGCGAGATGTCACGCGAGATCTTGGCGTAGCCGTAGCCGGGCAGATCGGTAAAGACCAATTCCGCTTCAGGCTTTCCCGGCCAGCGGATTTCGAAGAAGTTAATCGACCGGGTGCGGCCGGGTATGGAACTGGTCTTGGCTATTTTGGTGCCCAGAAGCGAGTTGATGACGCTCGACTTGCCCACATTCGATCGTCCCAGGAATGCAACTTCGGGCAGCGCCGGAGCAGGGAAGTGACTGGCGTCGCTCACCGACATCATGAATCGGGCCAAGACACGCATAAGTCAGTTTGCAGTTTCGCCTCGGAAGTTGCAAGCGCTGCAGCCGCAAAAAAAGAGATGAGAGCGTGCAGATTTTTCGGGACAGATGAGTCTTTACCAGTGGTCCCGCTTCGAACCCCATCTATTCAAGTCCCAGCGGGCGCTTATTTTCGACCTCTTCGGCTCTAACCGGCTTGTACCTGTTCCAGAAATAAAGGATGGCAGCGACCACGACGCCAATGCCCAGGCTGCCGAGAAAGAACCAGCGGTAGGCGGGCAGCCAGATCAAGAGGATAAACACCAGCGCCGCGGCGATAAGCAGGCTTGCTCCGCCTCGCAGATGGCTTCTGGTCGGTTCGGGCTCAGGATTCCGGTCCAACTCGATGACCCTGCCATCATTTTATCCGAAGAAACAAGAAAGGCACTGCCTCCTGGTTGTGTTTTTCTTTCCATCGTTTGCGCCGTCCTTTGCGACCTTTGCGGTCAAGACCTTTTACCGCAAAGGACGCAAAGAAAAGCCATACCCGGGCAACAAAGAGGCCCGCTTGCGCGGGCCTTGCGTGAGACTGATGTAGAGAATTACTGGTGGGCCGCCGGGCTCTCCGCGGGCGGAGGGATGGGCGCAATCGGCTCTGCCGTTGCCTCTTCGCTGACTGCGGGCAGGGGCCGCTCGAGCGCGACCGCCAGCACCTGGTCCATGGTTTCGACGAAGTGCATCTTCATCGCGGTGCGCAGGTTCTCCGGGACCTCGGCCACGTCTTTTTCGTTGTCCTGGGGAAGGATCACTTCGAACAGTCCAGCGCGGTGTGCGGCCAGCAGTTTCTCCTTCAGCCCGCCGATGGGCAATACTTTGCCGCGCAGCGTAATCTCGCCGGTCATGGCAATGTCGCGGCGGACGGCAATCTTGCTCAGAGCGCTGGCAATCGCGGTGGCGATGGTGATGCCGGCGGAGGGACCGTCCTTGGGAATCGCGCCTTCCGGCACGTGCACGTGGATATCGAGAGAGCGGTAAAAGTCGCGTGACAGGCCCAGGCGATGGGCACGCGAGCGGATGTATGACATGGCCGCCTGTGCCGATTCCTGCATGACGTCGCCCAGCTTGCCGGTGAG
>JAIQFF010000208.1 GCA_020073395.1 Terriglobia bacterium | reverse complement strand
GACTGTGTGGGTCGGACACTCCTGTCCGACGCTGTTGACGTTGATTTCAGCGGTTGACTTTGGCCTAAACAGATAAAGACTAAAGAACAACCAGGAAAGAAAATCAGAGTCAAAGGCGTCAGACAGGAGTGTCCGACCCACACCCCGAGGTTGCTGAATCCTGCGGTAATCCTTTAGAATCTAATGTCTCGAATAAGTTTGGAGACCCCATGAAGGCAGCTATTCATCCCGGTTACGACCAAGTGCGCGTCATGTGCGCTTGCGGCAACAGCTTTACGACCCGCTCGACCCACAAAGGCGATATCCACGTGGAAATCTGCTCCGCCTGCCATCCCTTCTTCACCGGCAAGCAGAAGCTTATGGACACGGCCGGCCGCGTGGAGCGCTTCCGCCGGAAGTATGCCAAGGCGGAGCCGGCCAAGAAGTAAGACTTGGCCACGGATTTTCGCGGATTCGTACGGATTTCTTTAGCCCCTGCTTTTGCAGGGGCTTTGTTTTTGGGGGACATAGGTAGAATAGGATCGTGCGCAAGTATTGGGACAATTCGGTGACCGGCGCGGGCGAGTCGCCCGTGACCACACAGGCCAAAGCGATCACGCCGGTTCCTTCGTCAATGACGATCGGGAACGTGCGCATTGCCCCGGCTACCGTGCTTGCTCCCATGGCTGGGGTGACCGACACGGTTTTCCGCCGCTTCATTCGGAATCTGGGCGGGTGCGGACTGATCATGACCGAATTCACTTCGGCCGACGGCATTCTGCGCTCCAAGGACCGGAAGGCCAAGCTCTACCTGCACTTCTACGAGGACGAGCATCCCATCTCGGCGCAGCTTTTTGGCAGCGATCCCAAAGTCATGGCTGAGGCGGCGCGCATGGTCGAAGGGCTGGGTTTCGACCTGGTGGACCTTAATCTCGGCTGCCCGGCAAAGAAAGTTGTGAAGTGCAACGGAGGGTCCGGATTGCTGAAGGACTTGCCGGCTATCGGGAAGATTTTCGACGCGGTGCGGGCGGCGGTAACGATTCCGTTTACGGTGAAATTCCGCGCCGGCTGGAATGACGAGAACGTGGTTTGCGTCGAACTGGCGAAAATGGCGGAGGACTGTGGGCTGTGCGCGGTGGCGTTGCACGCTCGCACCCGCGAGCAGGGTTACAGTGGCCAGGCCCGTTGGGACTGGATTGCGGCGGTCAAGGATGCGGTAAAGATTCCGGTAATCGGGAACGGCGATATCCGCAGGCCGGAAGACGCCTGCGCCATGGTGGCGCAGACGGGATGCGATGCAGTGATGATTGGGCGGACGGCACCGGCGAATCCCTGGATCTTCCGCCAGATCGAACAGCATTGCGGCCACGTAGGGGCGGGCGCCCTCGCCCGCCCGGCCGAGCAAAGCTCGGCTTTGATTCCAGCCGGCGAAACAAGTCTCTGGCGAGCTGCGCTCGCCCCCCCGGACGAGGGCGTCCGGGGCTACGCGGATCGTGGTTATGTGGGGCATGGTTATGACGAGCCCAGCGAAGCTGACCGCTACCAGATGATTCGCACTTACTTCGAGATGTTGATCGAAGAGGAGATGCCGGGCGCTGAAGGCAAGATGAAGCAGTTTGCCTCGTGGTTTACGCATGGGGTCGCGGGCGGGGCGGCCCTGCGCAAGGCGATCTACGAGTCGAAGAGCCGGGTGGAGATACTCACCAGCGTCGAAGCCTTCTTTGAGAATCGGCTGGAATTGTGTGGTGCGGGCGCCCCCGCCCGCGAGGGTGTGGCTTCCACTGCTTGAAGAGGTTTTTGCGCGGAATTAGCACAAATCGCAACTTCCGCAGTCGGGTTCTGAGTGCTAACGCCTGGTTTCACCAATTACGAACCAGAGCGTAAGATGCTACCTCATTGAGGTACCCCATGAAAACGTTTGAGCAGAAACGCCGATCCTTCCTATTCACCGTGGGCGCCCTCGGCATGACCGGACTGTTACAGCAAGGCATCATCGAGGCTCAGAGCACAGCGCGACAAGGATATGTGCTTGGCGCCACCGAAGGCGAACATCTCGTTCATTTTCGTGACCATGGAAATATCTTCATCAAACTCGGCTCTGCAACAGGCTCAGAGAATCTCGCGATGGGAACCCAGCAGGTAATGGTCGGTACTGGCATTCCGATCCACCGGCACTTCAAGATGGACGAAGCCTTCCTGGTTCTGGAAGGCAGGGGAACGTTCATACTGAACGATGTACGCCATTCGTTTGAAAAGGACGGAACGATCTTCATTCCAAACAACTCCTGGCATGGATTTGAGAATCCCGATCACGAACTCCTACTGCTCTGGGTCGTATCGCCTGCTGGCCTGGATGGCTTTTTTCGTGACTCTTGCACCCCGCCCGGCGTACCGCCAAAACAATTCACACGAGAGCAGATCAAGGAGATTGCCCTGAAAAAATATGCCACGGAATTCAGGTAGTTGACACGGTGTCTCGGCGCAGCCGAATCGCGTTCAGGTAACTTGGCTTAACATCCCCATTTCACTTACTGACATTTCCTAGCGGGTCCTGAGGGTCGTCGCTATCTTTTCCGCCATCCGACATAGGCCGTACCACCATGCCGTGCCTCCGAGAACTAGGCACGATAGCGCCAGTACGTCGTGCTTTCCCGACATAGCCAAAACGCCGTAGAGGAGGGAAATCGGGAGGTCGGCTATCAGGAGAACTGAAACCAAGATGCCGAGCGGTTGGAGGGCGTTGATGACGTCTCCGCTGAAAGCAGCCATACAGACAAACAGGTGAACCAACGGAACGATGTGCCCCCAGCAATCTTCTTGAATCCATTGCGGGCCGAGTATCGATGCTAGTCTCTCCACAAGACTTGGTCTAGGTTATCGGTGGGTAACTGTTGCAACATCGTCATATCACTCAAAACCATGTCTTCGAGCCTCAGGCCCCGGGGTCAATGAGAGCTAACGCCTGTTTATCGCCAGTTGGCGTTCGGTGTGCTTGCAGCGTGTACGGGCTGCAATGGATAGTAAGGTCGTCAGCCGAGAATTGTGGAAGGTGGTTCGCCTGTTCTCAATGATGCGGGTTGGACTTCATTTTTTAGTCGCACAGCCAGAAGGTTCCCAGCGAGTGGTTGTCACTGAAACTAATCGAGCGGCAGGGTGCGAGCTGCGCTCGCCCGCACGGGCGAGGACGCCCGCGCCTACATTTTTGGGCGGACGCCTTTTCGCCGATGTGGTCGTTCCAGCGGGCAACTCACGCCTGAGACAGGTGGGAGCCGTGCTGGAAGTGGTATTGCAGGATTTTCGCGGCCAGAGTCGGGCTTACGCTACCGGCTTCGGTCTTGACCGCGCGCACGACTTCGCCCCGGCAAACTACCTCTGCCGCGGCCAAGCCCGCGATTTCAGCGGGCAGCACGAGGTTGATCTCGAGCTGCGCGTTGGGAGCGATCGGTTCTTCCGCCTGGAACAACATCCCTGAGCGGCTGATGTTTTCGGTTGTGCCCTCACGCCAGCCGCTTTCTCCGACCAGCCGGTATTTCAGCGGCAGGTGGAGGTCGAAGCGGGTAGCGCGGAAGGGGGAGGAAATCTTGTTTCGGGTGCGTGCAAGTGGAGCTGTTTGAGCTAAGCGAGCAGACATGTGTATCTCCTGAGGGAGTGGGGTATCGAGCACCTCCCGCACTTTTGCCTTCAGGGCGGGGAGGGTAAAGGGCTTCTGGAGCAGGGTGATGCCCTCGTCCAGCGTGCCGTTGTGGCCAATGTGGTTCTCCGTGTAACCCGACATGTACAGCACTCTCATTTCGGGGCGAGTGGGAGAAATCTGGTTGGCCAATTCACGCCCGTTCATTCCCGGCATGATGACGTCGGTCAACAGCAGGTGAATGGGGCCTTTGTGTGCCTGGGAAATTTTGATCGCGGCAGCGCCGTCGGGAGCGTCGATCACTCGGTATCCCTGGATCTCGAGTGACTGGCGTGCCAGGCGGCGCAGATTCTCTTCGTCTTCTACGAGCAGGATGGTTTCGTGGCCGGGGCTGGGCTGGTCTGCATCCGCAGCCAGCGCAGGCTGCGTGGCCAGAGCTTCTCCGGTTGCGCTGAAGCGCGGCAGATAGATCTTGAACGAAGTGCCTTTGCCGGCTTCGCTATACAGCCAGATGTAGCCTTCGCTTTGCTTGACGATGCCGTACACGGTGGACAATCCGAGTCCCGTGCCCTTCAGTCCTTTGGTGGTGTAGAAGGGTTCGAAGATGTGAGCCTGGGTATCGGGATCCATGCCCATGCCGGTATCGCTGATGGCCAGCATGACATAGTCTCCGGGCTTGACCGGGGAGTGAAAGCGGGCGTAATTGGCATCCAGGGTGACGTTGGCGGTTTCGATGGTCAGCTTCCCGCCATGCGGCATGGCATCGCGGGCGTTAACCGCCAGATTCATGATGACCTGCTCGATCTGGCCGGGGTCGGCCTTGACGGCGCCGATGTCCGGGCCCGGGACCATGACCAGATCGATGTCTTCGCCGATCAGCCGGGTCAGCATTTTCACGTTTTCGGTGACCACGCTGTTCAGGTCAACAATCTTGGGAGCGAGCATCTGCTTGCGACTGAAGGCCAGTAACTGGCGGGTTAGAGAGGTAGCGCGCTCGGCGGCATTGGCAATCTCCTGCGCGTGTCCGCGCAGGGTGGGGTCGGTGCCGAGGCGCTCCAGCAGGAACTCGGAGTATCCCGAGATCACCATGAGCAGGTTATTGAAGTCGTGGGCGATGCCCCCGGCCAGGCGGCCCACGGCCTCCATCTTCTGGGCCTGGCGCAGTTGCTGTTCCAGGGCGCGGCGTTCGGTGACGTCCTCGGCGAACAGTTCGAAGAAGATGGTGTTCGCTTCGTCGCGGAAGGCGCGTCCGGAGAGGCGTACGCTGATGATGGCCCGGTCCTTGCGTACCCAGTCGGCATTGAGGCCGTGGAATTTTTGCAGGGAGCGGAGATAGTCGGCCAGGCCGAACCACTGTTGCGAGTCGGCATACAAATTGGCCAGATTGCGGCCTACCAGTTCCCCGCCTGATGCGTAGCCCAGCATGGCCACCAGCGCCGGGTTTACGTCCAGCAGGATGCCAACGGAGTCGCACCGGCACACGCCGTAGGGAGCATGGGTGACCAGGGAACGGAAGTTGATCTCGGAACGGCGCAGTCCTTCCTGGGCCGAACGCAGCGCGGCGTTGAAGGAGCAAATGAGGCCGGCCACGAATACGAACAATGCCAGATGTATGATGGCCCGGCGGTAGTCGGAGGGATTGTGCGCCCCGGCCAGCGAGAAATAGGCGCTGACGGTCAGGGCGAAGGAGGTCGCGACCAGGCCCGGCTTCCAGCCGCCGTACCAGGCGCTGACCATGATGGCAACCGCGAACACGACCAGGCGGCTCTCGACCACGTCGGAGAGCAGGAATGCCGGAATCAGGGCAAGAATAATGCTGAGGACGGCGACGCCGTATCGGAGGACTGGGGCCCGAGCCGGAGCGATGTTGCGGTTGCGAAGAAGGGGGAGCTTCGCTCGCATGAGTTAAATTTAATTCCCAGAATGGGATGGCGCGAGTTACGGGAGTGCATGCAAGGCCGCGCCAATGGGCACCTGAACGAAAGATTGATGGGCTTTGGGCAACCCCTGAGGCGGGAGCGAGCAACCGCTTTTGCGGGAAGTTAAGACTTGGCGCCGCAGCGCTGGCAGGACTTGCACGCGGCAGCGGGAAAACGGGACACTATGGGTGATCTGCAAATGATCTGCGCGCTGGGGCGTCTGCGCCCACATCCATGAATATCGGTCTGTTGGGCGGGACATTCGATCCGATTCATCACGGGCATCTGGCCTTGGCCCGGGCGGCCAGGGAGCGCTTTGACCTGGGGCGCATCCATTTTGTGCCGGCCAATGTTCCACCCCACAAGCAGGGCAAGGCGGTGACCCCGTATTTCCATCGCTACGCTATGGTAGTGCTGGCCACCATGGGCGAGAAGGCGTTTGTCCCATCAGTTCTGGAAGCCCCCGGGGTGGTTACGATTCCTGCCCCAGCAGGGAAAGGCCGGCCCGCAAGGGACGCCGTGCCGGGCGCAAATTACAGCATTGACACGGTGAAGCGCCTGAAAGAATCGCTGAAGAAGATTGACCGTGTATTTTTCCTGATCGGCATGGACGCTTTCGCCGAGATCTCGCACTGGCACCAGGCCGAGGCGCTGCTTCGCGAATGTGAGTTCATCGTGGCCAGCCGTCCCGGATATTCGTTGGCCGATGTAGCTAATGCTCTGCCGGAAAAGATCCGGCCGCCGCAGAACATAAGCCAGCCCTTCGCCAAACAGCCGGCCAAGGGCGATCTGGTGCTGAGTGGAGCGACCATCCATTTGCTGGAGAATGTGCACCAGGCAATTTCGGCCACGGCGATCCGGGAAGCGGTGGTGGCGAAGAAATCTCTGCGCAAGTTCGTGGATGCGGCGGTGGAAGAGTACATAAAGAAGGAAGGGTTGTATGGCTAGTCGTCAGGATTCAGTCGTTGGCCATTGGTCGTTGGCCAAACCTGGTTTCGCCGGCGGTGATATGAGGCTTGGGGAGCCGCTTTCCTCAAGCCTCGGAAAATGGCCGAACGGGCGCGAACGGCGGACTGAGGCGCAGAAGCGCGGGCCTGGTTTTCAGCGACTTAGCGGCACGAGTGAACTCGTACCCCACCCATTCTTGTTCTTTCGACGCACCGTGCTCCTGCCCGGAACCTCGGCTACAATGGATGGGACAACCACCAACGGCCAACGACCAACGACTGATGATAAAACTACAAGTCTCTGAAGCCATCCGTGCCTGCCTGGACAAGAAGGCGGAAGAAATTGCCATACTGGAACTGGAAAAAGGGTCGGGAGCGTTCACCGACTATTTCGTCGTGTGCAGCGGGACGAATCCGCGGCAGGTCCAGGCCATTTCTGACGAAGTGGAATTGCGTTTGAAAAGAGCCGGGCTGCGGCCCACTCACATCGAGGGCTACAGGCAAGCGGAGTGGGTGTTGCTCGACTATGTGGATTTTGTGGTCCACATTTTCTCGGAGAAGGCGCGAAAAT